>OKRD01000026.1 GCA_900290335.1 Burkholderiales bacterium
CACCTGGCCGATCCGCCCGCCATCACGCGGCGACGCTCTCTTGGCAGGCGCTCATCCGCGCGCATTGCAGCGGGGCCCGCTGCGCCGTTCGGGAGCTTGCGCCAAGGGTGGGGCCCCTGCATCCGGCGTACGGCCGGCAAACTGCGCGGTCATCTGCAATTCCTTTTCGCGCAATTCGAGGGGCGCCACGCAGGCCTCCGCAGCAACTTTGACGGTCTTGCGATTCTGCTCAGCATGAATTATTGTGCAGATGGAAACGATAGGAGCCCGGAAGACTAATGTCAAGCACTATAGTGCATTCAACCGGCGCAATGCCAACGGACCGTGCTTCCGGGAGCGAATCGGCCGCGGTCGGCCCTGGCGCCAGGAGCGACGCTCGCAGCGGGGCCGATGCCGAGCACAAGAATCCCTTTCTCGTGGCGCTGGGCGAGCGCGTGCGGGCCTTGCGCTCGCGTCGCGGTCTCACCCGCAAGGCCGTAGCGCTCGCAGCCGACGTGTCCGAGCGGCACTTGGCCAACCTTGAGCACGGTACCGGCAACGCCTCCATTCTCGTGCTGCTGCAGGTGACCGGAGCGTTGCAGTGCACGCTGGCCGAGCTGATCGGCGACGTGACGACCTCGTCCCCCGAATGGCTGCTGATCCGGGAATTGCTCGAGCACTGCGAGGAGTCGACGCTGCGCAAAGTGCGCATTGCCGTCGGCGAGATACTCGGTACCGGCGCTGGCAAGGTCGCCCGCAATCCGCGGGTGGCGCTCATCGGGCTCCGGGGCGCCGGCAAGTCGACCCTGGGCCAGATGCTGGCCGACGAGCTGGGCTTTCCTTTCGTCGAGCTGAGCCGCGAGACGGAAAAATTTGCCGGCTGCAGCGTCTCGGAGATCCAGGCGCTGTACGGCATGAACGCCTACCGGCGCTACGAGCGGCGCGCGCTCGAGGAGGCGATCCGCATCTATCCCGAAGCGGTGATCGCCACCCCGGGCGGCCTGGTTTCCGACGCCGCCACGTTTAACGTGCTGCTCACGCATTGCACCACCGTCTGGCTGCAGGCGGACGCGGAGGACCACATGAAGCGGGTCACGGCGCAGGGCGACCTGCGACCCATGGCGGCCAGCAAGGAGGCGATGGCCGATCTGCAGCGAATTCTCGCGGGACGGGCCGCCTTTTACTCCAAGGCCGATTTGCAGCTCGACACCAGCGCGCAGCCGCTGGAGCTGACCTTCCACGCCCTGCGCGATCTGGTCCGTCAGGCGATTGCGCTCCCCGCGTAGCGTCTGCGACGGTACATGCAGCAAATTGCTTGACGATGGAGCAAAACGTGCACTATTATGCACATCCAGCCGGTCAAATCAGTGCGAATTAATTCTCAGTCGCTTGTGCTCGTCAGGCGAGCGCGCGTAACTTGACCGTCCCACTTGGAGGAATCCCGACCGTGAACGCCCCACGCGTGGACTACCAGACCCAGCCCTCGCTGTACAAGCACTGGAAGCTGCGCTTCGGGGGTCCCGTCGCGACGCTCGTGGCCGACTTTGACGAGAACGCGGGGCTGCGTCCGGGCTACAAGCTCAAACTCAACAGCTACGACCTGGGCGTCGATATCGAACTCAACGACGCGATCAATCGCATCCGCTTCGAGCATCCCGAGGTGCGGTCGGTCGTGGTGACCAGCGCCAAGGACCGGGTGTTTTGCTCGGGCGCCAATATCTTCATGCTCGGCGTCTCGAGCCATGCCTGGAAGGTGAACTTTTGCAAGTTCACCAACGAGACGCGCAACGGGCTGGAGGACTCTTCGCGCTACAGCGGACTGAAATTTCTGGCTGCGGTCAACGGTGCCTGCGCGGGCGGCGGCTACGAGCTGGCCCTGGCGTGCGACGAGATCGTCCTGGTCGACGACCGTTCCAGCTCGGTGAGCCTGCCCGAAGTGCCGCTGCTCGGCGTGCTGCCCGGCACCGGTGGCCTGACCCGCATGACCGACAAGCGCCACGTGCGCCACGACTTGGCCGACATCTTCTGCACCACGTCAGAAGGTGTACGCGGTCAAAGGGCGAAGGACTGGCGTTTGGTGGATGAAATCGCCAAGCCGGCGGTCTTCGCCCAGACGGTGCAACAGCGCGCGCTCGAGCTCGCGGCCCAGAGTGATCGCCCGAACAACGCCAAGGGCGTCGAGTTGACGCCGTTGCAGCGCAGCGTCGAGGCCGATGCGCTGCGGTACTCGAACGTAAGCGTGGCAATCGACCGGCAAAAGCGCACCGCCGTGTTCACGGTTCGGGGCCCCGAGGGTCGGCAGCCCGGCGATCTTGCGGGCATCGAGGCCCTCGGAGCGGGCTGGTACCCCCTGCAATTGGCACGCGAACTCGAGGACGCGATCCTATCGATGCGCACCAACGAACTCGAGATCGGTACCTGGCTCATCAAGACGCAAGGGGATGCGGCCGCGGTACTGGCGATGGACGAGGCGCTGCTGGCACACAAGAATCACTGGCTGGTGCGGGAAACCATCGGGCTACTGCGCCGGACCCTTAGCCGCCTGGACGTCACCGCGCGCAGCCTGTTTGCGTTCATCGAGCCGGGCTCGTGTTTTGCCGGCACGCTACTGGAGCTCGCGCTGGCCTGCGACCGAAGCTACCAGCTGGCCCTGCCCGCCGACCCCGTGGGTGCGCCCAGGATCACCGTGACGCAGGCCAACTTCGATCTGTACCCGATGATTACCGGACAGAGCCGCCTCGAGCGCCGATTTTGCGACGAGCCGGCGGCGCTGGGGGCGGTGCGCGCCACGACCGGCCAGGCGCTCGACGCGCAGGCTGCCTTCGCGCTGGGTTTGGTCACGTCGATCCCCGACGACATCGACTGGGCGGACGAGGTGCGGATCGCCATCGAGGAGCGCGTCGCGATGTCGCCCGACGCCTTGACGGGCATGGAAGCGAATCTGCGGTTCAACGGCCAGGAAAACATGTTCACGCGAATCTTCGGACGCCTGACTGCATGGCAGAACTGGATATTCCAGCGACCCAACGCGGTCGGTGACAAAGGCGCGCTCAAGGTCTACGGCAAAGGCGACAAGGCGACGTTTGACTGGAACCGCGTGTGACGCGATTCATCGTTGCGCGCTCGGGGAGCGGGTGTCGCGCCGCCTGCTATCGCACCATTGCGACGCGCGGCTCGAAATGGAGACCATAATGTCTGGCATCGACTACAGCGGGAAGATTCCCAACAACGTCAACCTCGGCGAGGACCGCGCCCTGCAGCGCGCGCTCGAGCAGTGGCAGCCTGGCTTCCTGGATTGGTGGAAGGACATGGGTCCCGACGGTTCGCAGGGCTTGGACGTCTACCTGCGCACCGCCGTCAGCGTCGATCCGCAGGGATGGGCGCAGTTCGGCTACGTCAAGATGCCCGACTATCGCTGGGGTATCTTTCTGAGCCCGGCCGAGGCCAAGCGCTCGATCCACTTTGGCGATCACAAGGGCGAGAACGCCTGGCAGGACGTCCCGGGCGAACACCGCGCCAACCTGCGCCGCATCATCGTCACGCAGGGCGACACCGAGCCGGCCTCGGTCGAGCAGCAGCGGCACCTGGGCCTGACCGCGCCAAGCCTGTACGACCTGCGCAATCTGTTCCAGGTCAACGTGGAGGAAGGCCGCCACTTGTGGGCGATGGTCTATCTGCTGCACAAGTACTTCGGCCGCGACGGTCGCGAGGAGGGCGAGGCCCTGCTCGAACGCCGCAGCGGCCAGCAGGACAACCCGCGCATCCTGCGCGCCTTCAACGAGCCGACGCCCGACTGGCTGTCCTTCTTCATGTTCACGTACTTCACCGACCGCGACGGCAAGTTCCAGCTGTGCGCGCTGGCCGAAAGCTCCTTCGACCCGCTGGCGCGAACGACCAAATTCATGCTCACCGAGGAAGCGCACCACATGTTTGTGGGCGAGTCCGGCGTTGCGCGCGTAATCAAGCGCACCTGCGAGCTGATGAACGAGCTCAAGACCGACGACCCGGTCAGGCTGCGCGCCGCCGGCGTGATCGACCTGCCGACCATCCAGCGATACCTCAATTTCCATTTCAGCGTGACCATCGACCTTTTTGGCGCCGACGAGTCGAGCAATGCCGCCACGTTCTACTCGAGCGGTCTCAAGGGGCGTTTCGAGGAGGGCAAGCGCAACGATGACCACGTCCTCAAGGGGCAGACCTACCAGGTGCTCGCGCTGCACGACGGGCATCTGGTCGAGAAGGAAGTGCCGATGCTCAACGCCTTAAACGAGGTGCTGCGCGACGACTTCATCAAGGACAGCGTCGCCGGGGTCGACCGCTGGAACAAGGTGATCGAGAAGGCGGGCATCCCGTTTCGCCTGAAAGTCCCGCACAAGGCCTTCCACCGCAACATCGGCGCGTTGGCGGGCGTACGAGTCTCGCCGAGCGGGCGCCTGGTGAGCGAGGACGAGTGGCGGGCAAATGTCGATCAGTGGCTCCCATCGGCCGCTGACCGCGCCCTGGTCGTGAGCCTGATGGGCCGGGTCGTGGAGCCCGGCAAGTTCGCCAACTGGATCGCTCCCCCGGTCATGGGTATCAATCGCCAGCCGGTGGAGTTCGAGTACGTCCGGTTCAATTAGGGCCACAAAGCCCGGCGGGCGACCTTAGCGCCGGCAGACCCAAGGAGGAACCAGCGTGGCCGCAACTGCTTCCGCCGAATATGCGGTGCAACACCTGATCGACCCGGAGATTTGCATTCGCTGCAACACCTGCGAGGCTACCTGTCCGGTGAAGGCGATCACGCACGATGCGCGCAATTACGTCGTCGACTTCAAGATCTGCAAGCTGTGCAATGACTGCATAGCGCCGTGCCCGACCGGGGCCATCGACAACTGGCGCCAGGTGGCCAAGAGCGCGCCGTTCACGCTCGAAGAGCAATTCTCCTGGGACAGCCTGCCGCCCCAGGGCGAATTGCAGGTCGCAGCCGATTCCGAAGTTCCGGCGCAAGTGCGCGAACTCACCGAGATCGCCACGGCCGGGCAGGGTGGCGCGGTGGCACCCCCGTGGTCGGCCTCGCATCCCTATGCCAACTTGTATTCGATCGCCCAGCCGGCAACCGCGACCGTGACCGGCAACCTGCGTCTGACCGGCGAGCAGGCCTCGGCCGACGTTCGCCACATCGTGCTCGATTTCGGCAATACCGCCTTCCCGGTTCTGGAGGGTCAGACCCTGGGCGTTCTTCCGCCCGGTCTCGATGGCAACGGCCGGCCGCACTTCGTGCGGCTGTACTCGGTGGCCAGTCCGCGCGACGGCGAGCGGCCGCACTACAACAACGTCGCGCTCACCATCAAGCGTGTCACCGAGAACCACGAGGGCACGGCCACCCTCGGCGTGGGCTCCAACTACATGTGCGATCTGAAGATCGGCGAGACGGTCCGGGTGGTCGGCCCCTACGGCACTAGTTTTCTTATGCCCAACCACCCCGGTTCGTCGATTATGATGATCTGCACCGGCACCGGTTCGGCGCCGATGCGCGCGATGACCGAGCGGCGCCGGCGGCGCATGGCGCTCAAGGAAGGTGGCGAACTGATGCTGTTCTTCGGCGCCCGGCGCCGCGAGGAGCTGCCCTATTTCGGACCGCTGATGAAGCTGCCCAAGGACTTCATCGATATCAACCTGGCCTTCTCGCGCGAGCCAGGCCAGCCCAAGACCTACGTCCAGGACCTGATCCGGGCGCGCGGCAGGGACGTGGAACGGTTGCTCCGCGACGACAACTGCTACATCTACCTGTGCGGGCTCAAGGGCATGGAGAGCGGGGTGCTAGAAGCCTTCCGCGACGTCTGTAGCGAGCACGGCCTGGACTGGGACAGGCTCAAACCAGAACTGCGTACCAAGAGCCGGCTGCACATCGAGACGTACTGAGGCAAGCACCGTGAACAGCTACGAGACGCTGACGCTCGAGCTCGATGCCGCAGTGGCGGTCCTCACCCTGCGGCGGCCGGCCAAGCTCAACAGTTTCACCGAACAGATGCACGAGGAGCTTCGTGCAGCGTTCGATGCGATCGAGGCTGCCCTGCAAGCGCCGCAGGCACTGCGCGCCCTGGTGATCACCGGAGCCGGACGCGCCTTTTGCGCCGGCCAGGACCTGTCCGAGCGCCGCCGCGACCCGCAGCAGCCGCCTCCTGATCTGGGCCAATCGCTGCGAGTCAACTTCAACCCGCTGGTGGCGCGCCTTGCGGCGCTGCCGATACCGGTGATCGCCGCGGTCAACGGCGTCGCGGCTGGCAGCGGCGCCAATCTCGCGCTGGCCTGCGACCTGGTCCTGGCGGCACGCTCGGCGACCTTCTTGCAATCCTTCAGCCGCGTCGGCCTGATTCCCGATGCCGGGGGTACCTGGTCACTGCCGCGACACATCGGCATGGCGCGGGCCAAGGGGCTCACGTTCCTGGGCGAGCCGCTGAGCGCCGAGCAGGCCCTGCAGTGGGGGCTGATCTGGCAGGTGGTCGAGGACGCGCAGCTGATGCCGGCGGCGTTGGGGCTGGCGCGCCGGCTTGCCGGTGGGGCTACGCGCAGCTTCGCGCTGCAAAAGCGGGCCTACGCCTCTTCGCTGCAAAACGCCCTGACGGCCCAGCTGGAGCTCGAAGCGCAATTGCAGGCCGAGGCCGCCGCGACGGTGGATTACCGCGAGGGTGTTGCCGGCTTCCTGGAGCGGCGCGAACCGGTCTTCGGCGGACGCTGAGATCGGCCTCGGAGCGCTCCGCAGCCAAGCCAATCGGATGGCAACGACCGTGACCTCGATGTCCCCTCCCGATCGGGCCGCGTTGATCGCGCGCTACCGCCGTAGCAGGGAGCGCTCGCGCGCCTTGTTCGATCTGCTCGTCGATGATGCGTATTACTCGCGGCCCATCGCCCTGCGGCACCCATTCGTGTTCTACGAGGGACACATCCCGGCCTTCAGCGTGAACACGCTCGTCAAGCGGGCCCTGGGCCAGCCTGGCATAGAAGACGCACTGGAGCGCCTGTTCGCCCGCGGGATCGACCCCGACGGGGTTTGCGGGCCGGAGCCCGACGCGCTCGCAGCGTGGCCGAGCCGCGAGCTCGTTCGCTCCTTTGCCGCCGAGGCAGATCGCCGGGTGCTCGATGCCCTGGAGCGCGCGGAATTCGATAACGCGGCAGGGGGCGCGACGGATCGCTTGGAAGCGCTCTTCACGATCCTGGAGCACGAGGCAATGCACCAGGAAACGCTGTGCTACCTGTTGCATCGCCTGCCGTTTGAAAAGAAGCGTCTGCCCAACGGATACCGTCCGGCAGGCGATGGCGCAGTTCCCCAGAGCGAATGGGTCGGCATCGCGCGGGGCCGGGCGACGCTCGGGGTAGATCACGGGACCTTGCCCTTTGGCTGGGACAACGAGCACCCGGCGCATGCCGTCGACGTCGAGCAATTCTCCATCGAGCGCTTCGACGTGACCAACGCGGCATTTCTCGAATTCGTCGAAGCCGGCGGGTACGACAACGAGCGCTGGTGGCGGCCCAAGGACTGGAGCTGGCGGCGCTCGAGCAACATTCGGCATCCGCTCTTTTGGGAGTCGGACGGGCGCGATTGGTACTGGCGCGGCATGTTCGGCCGCCTTCGCCTGCCGCTCTCTTGGCCCGTCTACGTCAGTTTTGCCGAGGCCACGGCATTTTCGCGCTGGCGCCAGGCGCGTCTTCCCTCCGAGGCGGAGTTTCAGCGCGCCGCCTTCGGCACTCCCGAGGCCGGGGAGCGTCGGTACGCCTGGGGCGAGGACGATCCCTGCCCGGCGCATGGTGTCTTTGACTTCTCGAGCTGGGATCCGCATCCGGTCGGCAGCCATCCGGCGGGCCGCAGCGCCTGGGGCGTGGACGACCTCGTTGGCAACGGCTGGGAGTGGACGGGCAGCATCTTTGCTCCGTTCCCGGGGTTTCGGCCGATGGCCTCGTACCCAGAATACTCGGCGGATTTCTTCGACAATGACCACTTCGTGATTAAGGGCGCCTCCCCGGGCACGGCGCAGGAGTTGTTGCGTCCTACCTTTCGCAACTGGTTTCGGCCATGCTATCCGTACGTGTACGCGACCTTCCGGTGCGCAAGGGAACGCTGATGAATTACCGAAGAGCATCCATGGAGCTTGCCGCCGAGCATGCAAGATCCGGCGAAGGTCGGGACGCGTTCGCGGCCGAGGTCCGCCATTACCTGATGCAGCGGCCCCGCCAGCTTCCATCGCGCTATTTTTATGACGAACTCGGCACGGCGCTATTCGAGGCGATCTGCCGCTTGCCTTGGTATTCGATCACGCGCGCCGAGGCGCGCCTGCTGCTGGCTCACGGGGCAGAGATCTTCCGGCGGGTCGCGCCGCTAGCGACGATCGTGGAGCTCGGATCGGGCAGCGGCGAGAAATTAATGACGCTTCTGGGCGCCGCGGGCCCGGCCGCGGGCCCGCAGGCGATCCACCTCGTGGACTTGTCGGCGGCCGCGCTCGAACTTGCCAGCCGGCTGCTTGCACCGCTCGATCATTTCCGCCTGACCACGCACGAAGCGCCGTTCGAAACAGGGCTGCACGATGCCGTCGGCACCTTCTCGTCCGGTGGGCACGTCCTGGTCCTGTTTCTGGGTTCGAACATCGGGAATTTCGACCCGCCGGCATGCAATGCGCTCTTGCGCCGAATTCGCAGCGAGCTGCGTGCCGGTGATGCGCTGCTGCTCGGCGCCGACCTGGTGAAACCCGAAGCCGCCTTGCATCTAGCATACGACGACCCGCTGGGCGTCACGGGGGCATTCAACCGCAATCTGCTCGTGCGGGTAAACCGGGAGCTGGGCGGGAACTTCGTCATCGATCAGTACGCGCACCTTGCGCCGTGGAACCAAGCGGCATCGCGCGTCGAGATGCACTTGGTGGCGCGCAGCGATCAGCAGATTCGCGTCGCCGGGGCCGGGATCGAGTTCGCCATGGAGGCTGGAGAAACGATCTGGACCGAGAGCTCCTACAAGTTTCAAGCCGACGAAATCGTGCGGCGCCTCGAAACCAGCGGATTTCGCGCGTCCGGGCAATGGATCGACGAGCGCGATCGGTTCGCCTTGACCCTGAGCGAAGCGCTGTAGCGGCGCTGGGTCCGGGCCCGGCGAGGCGGGCAACGCGCCTGGTTCCCCGAATCCGTGCGGGCCGGCTGCGCGCGGCCCGAGGCCGTTGCCGCCGCGGGTTCAGCAGTCGTCCGAGAAGAGCGCAATGCCCCGATGCTGCGCCCACTGCTTGGCCCTAGCGATCGCCACGCGGATCGCCATGCCCTCGTCCATTTGCTCGGCGAGCAGCGCATTGGCAATCTCAATGGCCTTGTCACGGACCGGCGGCGCGAGGTGGCGCATCGCGTTCGGGTAGCGCTCGCTCGTCCACGGCATGGAGGTCGCCCCTGCGGGTGCGCGTTGGTCGGACTCATTGCGCTACGAGAACGCCCGTGCGCAGCGCGCGTCTTGCGCCAGCGCCAGCATGCTCCCGTTACGGCTTGGGCAGCGGCGCGGCGTTCGTTCTGGGCGGCAGGATCGGCAGCTCGATCCTGGGCTGCTCGCCCGTCAGGGATTGGAGGAAGGCGACGATGGCATCCTCGTCCGCCTCGGTAAGGCACGTCCCGAGCTGGCTCGCCCCCATGATGTCCACCGCCTGCTTGAGGTTCCAGACCTGACCGGAGTGAAAGTAGGGCGCCCGCAGCGCGATGTTGCGCGGCGGTCCGGCGCGGCGAGGGCGGCTAGGACCGCAGTAGATGCCAGGAAAAGTCCGCGCATTGCCTTGCTCCCCCGATGCGAGGTTGGTGCGCCGAGCGAGTTTGCACCGCCTCGAGGCCGATCGCGCCTGGACGCGGCGCACAATCCCGCAGCGGCGTCATGCTCGAGTCATGCGGCGGCGGATTCCCCGCCAGCCGCTGGCCCGCGGCACACCTCGCTTGCTCGCACGGCCGCGAGGCTTTTACGCTGGTCCTCGAGGAGCCGCCGTCTCTTAATGTGCATCAAGCCCCGGGCGGGTGACCGGACTATAGTGCCCGGTTTGGACCGTGATAGCAGGCGGGCGAGTGGGGTTTTGGGCGATGTCGGTGACCAAGCAAATAGAACTAGTGTGCCCTGCGGGCAGCTTGCCTGCCTTGCGGTCGGCCGTCGATCATGGGGCCGATTGCGTCTACGTCGGGTTTCGCGACGAGACCAATGCGCGCAATTTCGCCGGCCTCAATTTCGATGAGGCCGGATTGGCCGAAGGCCTGCGTTACGCGCACCGCGCCGGCGCTAAGGTCTTCGTCGCACTCAACACCTATCCGCAGTCGGCAAATTGGGCGCGCTGGACCCGGGCGCTGGACCGCGCGGCGGACCTAGGCGTGGACGCCGTGATAATGGCCGACCCAGCCCTGATGGACTATGCGCGCCGCACCCATCCGCAGCTGCGGCTGCATCTTTCGGTGCAGGGTTCGGCCACCAACCACGAAGCGATCAACTTCTACCACGAGCATTTCGGGATCCAGCGGGCGGTGCTTCCGCGCGTGCTTGCCTTGCCGCAGATCCGGCACGTGGTCGCCAACACTCCGGTGCAGATCGAGGTGTTTGGCTTTGGCGGCCTGTGTGTCATGGTGGAAGGCCGCTGCGCGCTGTCGGCCTATGCGACCGGCGTCTCGCCCAACTGCGACGGAGCGTGTTCTCCGGCCAAGGCGGTACGCTGGGAACAGACTCCGCGCGGCATGGAGGTCCGGCTGAACTCGGTCCTGATCGACCGCTTCGACCCCGGCGAGCGTGCCGGCTACCCGACGCTGTGCAAGGGCCGGTTCGACGTCGATGGCCACACCTACTACGCGTTCGAGGATCCGGCCAGCTTGAATGCGCTCGAGCTGCTGCCCGAGCTGCTGCGCGCCGGCGTTCGCGCAATCAAGATTGAAGGCCGCCAGCGCAGCCCGGCGTATGTGGCCGAGGTCACGCGCGTCTGGAGACGGGCGCTCGATGCCTGCCTGGCCGACAGCGAGGGCTTTCGCCCCAGCCCGGGTTCGATGAGCGCGCTGGCCCAGTTGTCCGAGGGTCAGACCCACACGCTCGGCGCCTACGATCGGCCCTGGAAATGAGTGCGCTGCAGCTTGCGCTCGGGCCGTTGCAGTATTACTGGCCGCGCACTCGGATAACGGCCTTTTACGAGACCGCGGCGCAGGCGCCGCTCGACACGATCTACCTGGGCGAGACGATCTGCTCGCGGCGCCACGAGCTGCGGGCCAACGACTGGCTGGCGCTCGCCGACGATCTGGCATCGAGCGGCAAGCAGATCGTGCTGTCGAGCCAGGTATTGCTCGAATCGGAGCCGGACGTCAAGGCGATGCGGCGCCTGACCGAGAACGGTCGCTTTCTGGTCGAAGCCAACGACATGGGGGCGGTGCGCCTGATGCAGCATCGCGTGCCCTTCGTGGCCGGCGCTTCGCTAAACCTCTTCAATGCACAATCGCTGCGCCTGCTGGCCCAGCTGGGCGCGGTGCGCTGGGTGGTCCCTGCGGAGATGTCGGCGGAGGATCTTGCGGCCATCGAGGCCGAGCGCGCTTTCGACCTGCAGACCGAGCTGCTGGCCTACGGCCGCCTGCCGCTTGCCTACTCGGCACGCTGCTTCACGGCACGCCATTTCCAGCTGCAAAAGGACGCCTGCGAATTTCGTTGTATCGAGTTCGACGATGGCCTTCGATTGCGAACACGCGATGGCGAGCCCTTCCTGGTGCTCAACGGCATCCAGACCCTTTCGGACCGCGTGCTGAACCTCGTTGGCGAGCTGGCGAGTCTGCCCGGACGCGGCGTCGAAGTACTGCGCATCAGCCCGCAGGCGCATCACACCATGCGCGTCGTGCAGTTGTTTCGCGATGCGCTCGACGGCACCGTATCGGCCGCGCAGGCCGCCGAAGCGATCAGCGAGCTGATGCCGGCGCCGGCCTGCAATGGGTTCTGGCATGGTCAGTCCGGCATGACGCGAGTGCTAGCATGAGCCCTGCTGCTGGCGGTCCGCGGTCTTTGTCCTTTCCGCCGGCTCTGGCCCGGGTCCTGGCCCGACTGCCGCAGTGGCCGCCCTCGGTCGCAACGGCGGCCGCGCTGAATCTGGCCATGGGGCGGCTGATCGAGGTCGAGCCGCTGCGCCCCTTGCTCGGCAAGCGACTGGAGCTACGCGTCATCGATGCCGGCGTGCGGGTGCGGTTGACCTTCACGGGACGGCACTTCGCGCCAGTGCTGGACGGACGGAGCGCGGACGTGGTCATTAGCGCCAGTGCCGGAGACTTCCTGCTCTTGGCGCGGCGCAAAGTCGATCCGGACAGCCTGTTCTTCAGCCGGCGGCTGATTATGGAAGGCGATACCGAATTGGGTCTACTGGTCAAGAACACGCTCGACGCGGTCGATTTTGCGGCCCTGTGGCGCGGGCGTGCCGGAGCGCGCCTGCCTTGATGGGCCGCGCGCTTGCAAAGCCGACCCGCTTGCGCCCGGGCGGCGTATCGATGGGAGATGGAACATGAAAGTGCTCTTGGTATATCCGCGCAATCCAGATACGTTCTGGAGCTTCCGGCACGTCCTCAAGTTCGTGTCCAAGAAGTCTGCCTTCCCGCCGCTTGGCCTGCTCACGGTTGCGGCAATGCTGCCGCGCGATTGGCAGTTGAAGCTGGTCGATTTGAACGTCGCCGATCTTGGCGATGACGATCTGCGTTGGGCCGATTACGTTTTTTTGAGCGGAATGATCGTCCATAAGAGATCGGCCCACGAGATCGCGGCGCGGTGCGTCGATCAGGGCAGGACTCTCGTTGCCGGCGGGCCGCTCTTCACAACCGGGCATCAGGACTTCCCCGAGATCCGCCACTTCGTCCTGGGCGAGGCCGAGGACGTGATCGGACAAGTGGTGACCGACATGGCAAGGGGTGCACTGCAAGCCGTCTACCGCGCCCAGGGCTGGCCCGACATACGCAGGACGCCGGTGCCGCGCTGGGACCTCATCCGCCTGGCCGATTACGTCAGCATGCCGGTGCAGTTTTCGCGCGGTTGCCCGTTCAACTGTGAATTTTGCGACATCGTGGTCATGAACGGACGCGTTCCGCGCACGAAGACCCCAGCACAGGTGCTGGGCGAACTAGAAGCGCTGCGCCTCGCCGGCTGGCGCGACATGGTCTTCATCGTCGATGACAACTTCATCGGCAACCGCCGGCGCACCCGCGAACTGCTGGACGCGCTGATCCAGTGGCGTCGCCGCGTCGGGTCCCAGATGGGCTTTTTCACGGAAGCGTCGGTCGACCTAGCCGACCACGAGGACTTGTGCACCCGGATGGTCGAAGCCGGCTTCAAGAAGGTGTTTCTTGGGATAGAGACGCCGTCGACGAGCGGCCTGGAGGAGTGCGGCAAGACGCAAAACAGCAAACGCGATCTGGCCGGTGCCGTGCGCACGCTGCAGCGGGCCGGGCTGGAGGTGATGGGCGGCTTCATCATCGGTTTTGACTCCGATCCGCCCGACATCTTCGCGCGCCAGTTCGATTTCATTCAGCGGACCGGGGTCGTCACCGCCATGGTCGGTCTGCTCACCGCGCTACCCCAGACCGTCCTGTACCAGCGTCTCGCGGGAGAGGGCAGACTGCTCGCCGAGACCTGCGGCAACAACACCGATGCGGCGGTCAATTTCGTAACCCGCCTGGACCGCGAGTTCATCGTTGCCGGGTACAAGGAGCTGATGCGCAAGCTCTACGCGCCCAGCCAGTACTACTGTCGCATCCGGGCCTTCCTGCGGGCCTTTGAACCGCAGGGTCCGGCGATGCGGCTGTCGCGGGCGGATCTGAAGGCCTTCCTCAAGTCGCTCTGGCTGCTCGGGGTGTGGCACCATGGCCGGCGCGGCTATTGGGGCATGTTCTGGTGGACGCTATTGTCGCGTCCCCGCAAGCTCCAGGTCGCAATGGAGCTGTCGATCCTCGGGCACCACTTCCGCAGGATCGCCAACACGCTCTGACGCCGTCCGACCAATGGGAGTCGCGCCGAGGTCCGCGAGCCGGGGGTAGCGATGCACGAAATGTCGCTCGCGCTAGGGATACTGGGGCTACTCGAGGAGGCGGCCCGCCGCGAGAAGGCCGCTCGCGTGAAAGCCGTCTGGCTGGAACTGGGCGCGCTGTCGGCTGCCGAACCGCAGGCCATTGCGTTTTGCTTCGAGGCGGTGACGCGCGGAACCGTGGCCGAGGGCGCGCGACTTACTATTGAGGCGATACCGGGCCGGGCCTGGTGCCTGCCGTGCATGGAATCGACGGTGATCGCGCGCCGCGGCGATCCTTGCCCGCACTGCGGCGGCTACCAGTTGCACCTGGCAGACGGAACACAGATGCGGGTGCGGGAAATGGAAATCGAGAGCCAAAGGGCCCCGGATGTGCATTAGCTGCGGTTGCATGACCCACGAAACGGAGTCCGAATCGCCAGCGCGTGCCGGGACCGCATCCGAGCCCGGGCCGACCCCCCGCTGGCATCAGCACGCCGACGGCAGCTGGCACGGGCACGAACACTCCGGTGCCGTGCGTCCGCATTCGCATGACGAGGACGCGCACGAGCACGCAAGCGAGAGCCATCATCACGGCGCCGTATCTACCCGCGGCGGCTTTGGGCGTGACTCGGGCCTGGTAACCGGCCAGGGTGCAGCGGGGGAGCGGCAAAGCGTCGGCGATCGGCGGGTGCGCATCGAGCGCGACGTCTTGGCGCACAACGATGCGATCGCCGCGCGCAACCGTGGCCTGCTGGAGCGGGGCTCGTCTTTGGCGTTGAACCTGGTTTCGAGCCCGGGAGCGGGCAAGACGAGCTTGCTGTGCCGAACCATCCAGTGCATTGCCGGCACTTTCCCGGTGGTCGTCATCGAAGGCGACCAGCAGACCTCGCTCGATGCCGATCGCATCCGCGCTACCGGCGTGCCGGCCTTGCAGATCAACACCGGCAAGGGGTGCCACCTGGATGCGGCGATGGTCGAGCGCGCCCTGGCACAGCTCGATCCCCCGGGACAAGCGCTGGTCATGATCGAAAACGTCGGCAACCTGGTCTGTCCGGCGGCGTTTGACCTCGGCGAGGACGCGAAGGTGGTGGTGCTGTCGGTGACCGAAGGCGACGACAAGCCACTCAAGTACCCGGACATGTTCGCCGCCGCGCAGCTGATGCTGGTCAACAAGATCGACCTGCAGCCGTACTGCGACTTCGATCCGGCGCGTGCCCTCGAATTCGCGCGCAGGATCAACCCGGGCATCGACGTCCTCTGGGTGTCGGCCCGCGACGGCACCGGTTTGGATGCTTGGCTGGCCTGGATCGAGGCGCGCCGCAGGGCAAAGCAGGCACGCAGGTCGGTCGGGGACGCTGGGCAGGGGCAGGGCGAGCTGCGCCCTCCCTTGGTCGAACGGATGCCGCTGCGCCCGAGTCCGGACTGACACGCCGGCAGCGATGGTCATGCAGCGCGAATCCGCGGCGCCGGCCGAGCGTCCTACGGACACTCCGCCCGCGTCGAGCGTGCGCCGCGGGATCCGCGTGTCGGGCACGGTCCAGGGGGTCGGCTTTCGCCCCTACGTGCACCACTTGGCCCAGATGCTGAGCCTTTCCGGCTGGGTCCGCAACGATGGCGAGGGCGTGTTCATCGAGGCCGAAGGCGATCCGGTCCAGGTCGCGCGCCTGATCCACGAGCTGCCGCACCGCGCGCCGCGGCTTGCCCACGTCGAATCGATCGCGGTGAGCGAGCTCGCGCCGCAAGGCGCTGATGGATTTGTGATCAATACCAGCCTGGCCTCGGCGCCGGCGACTTCGGTGCCGGCCGACGCGGCGATCTGCGAATCCTGCCTGCAGGAGCTGTTCGATCCGGCCAATCGGCGCTACTTGTACCCGTTCATCAACTGCCTGCATTGTGGGCCGCGATTTACGCTGACCCGGGCCCTTCCATACGACCGGGCCCGCACCACGATGGCTGGTTTTACGCTGTGCCCGCTGTGCCGACGAGAGTACGAGGACCCGGAGTCGCGTCGATTTCATGCCGAGCCTAACGCCTGCCCCATCTGCGGCCCGCGACTGTGGCTGGTCGACCGGCATGGCGCGCCGGTGCAGACGCAGGACCCGGTCCTGCATGTCTGGCGGCTTCTCGAACAAGGTCGAATCGTCGCGATTCGCGGCATCGGGGGCTTTCACCTGGCGTGCGATGCGCGCAATGTCGAGGCGGTGGCGCAATTGCGTCGCCGCAAACAGCGCGATGAGAAGCCCTTCGCGGTGATGGTCCTGAACGTTGCCAGCGCGCGCCGCTGGGCGCAGATTGGTCCGCAGCAGGCGCTGCTGCTCGAATCGACGGCGCGCCCGATCGTGCTGGCGACGATGCGCCCGGCCGCAAGCGAGCTGGGCGCCGTTGCACCGGGACTTGACCACCTGGGCTTGATGCTCGCCTACACGCCAGTGCACTACCTGCTGTTTCATGCGGCGCTCGGCGCACCGCCCGGCAGTGCCTGGCTGCACGCGGAGTGCGCCGTCGCGCTCGTGATGACCAGCGCCAACCCCAACGGTGAACCCCTGGTGCGCGACAACGACGAGGCCATCCGGCGCCTGGACGAGATCGCCGACGCGCTGCTCTTGCACGACCGGCCCATTGCCGTGCGCTGCGACGACAGCGTCGTGCGCGCGGCCGACTCCGGGACGCGCGCGCCGGGCCCGCCGCAGGCCGCGGCCGACGCAGCGCAGCCCGTCTTCGTGCGGCGCGCCCGTGGCTACGCGCCGGCGCCGATCCGGCTGGGCCGCCCCGGTCCATCGGTGCTCGCGCTGGGCGGCCACTTCAAGAACACCATCTGTGCAACACGCGGGGCCGACGCTTTCGTCTCCCAGCATCTGGGTGACACCGACAATGCACCGGCCCGGCTTCTGGTGGCTGAGGCCATCGCGCATTGGCAGGCGATCCTCGGCGTGCGCGTCATCGCGGTCGCCTGCGACCTGCATCCGGACTATGCAAGCTCGGCCCTTGCCGCGCGCATCGCCGCCGAGTCCGCGGTGCCTCTGGTGGCGGTGCAGCACCACCACGCGCACATCGCCGCGGTACTGGCCGAACACCAGGTCGAGACCGCGGTGCTGGGCGTGGCCCTCGATGGCACCGGCCTGGGGTCCGATGGCACCCTCTGGGGCGGTGAACTGCTGCAGGTCGACGGTGCGCGCAGCCGGCGGATCTCTCAGCTGTGTCCGCTGCGGCTGCCCGGGGGCGAGCGCGCGGCGCGCGAGCCCTGGCGCATGGGCGCCGCCGTGCTCCATCGGCTGGGGATGGGCGAGCAAATCGCGGTGCGCTATGCCGCCATGCCGGCCGCCCGGCAACTCGCGCAGGTGCTCGATCATGATCTGAACTGCCCGGCGAGCTCGTCGATGGGCCGCTGGTTCGACGCTGCGGCCGGCTTGCTCGGAACGAGCGTCGTGAGCTCGTACGAGGGCCAGGCGGCGATGCGGCTGGAGGCGCTCGCCCGCCAGCACGGCCCGATGCACGATGTGCAAGGGCTCTATGCGATCGACCCGCAGGGTCGGCTGGAACTGATCGCGCTGTTGGCCAGCCTGCTCGACGAATCCGATGCCGCGCGGGGTTCGGCATGCTTTCATGGCGAGCTGGTCGCGGGCCTGGATGCGTGGATCGGCCACCACTCCAAGGCCACCGGGCTCGATACGGTCGCGCTGGGCGGTGGCTGCTTTCTCAATGCCATCGTGTCGCGGGAGCTGGCGCGCATGCTGGCTGCGCGCGGCCTGCGGGTTCTGGCCGCCCGCCAGGTACCGGCTAACGATGGTGGCCTGAGCCTGGGACAGGCCTGGGTCGCGCAGCGGGTGTTGCAGGAGCCGGCCGCGCGGGACGGCGCCGGCCGGGCCGGCAATGGGAGGTCTTGAATGTGCCTTGCGATCCCGGCTAGGGTGATCGAGCTGCGCGGCGAGGCGCAGGTGCTGGTCGACCTCGACGGCGTGCGGCGGCTGATCTCGCGCGAACTGATCGACGAGGTTGCAGTGGGCGACTACCTGATCGTGCACGTGGGCTACGCCTTGTCCAGGCTCGACGAGGACGAGGCGCGGCGCACCCTCGATCTGCTGGCGCGGGGCGGCATCACCGGGCGCGCTGGCGCGGCCGGCGCGCAGTAGGGCGCTCATGCAGTACGTGGACGAATTCCGCGACGGCGAGCTGGGGCGCCGGCTTGCACAGCGCATCGCGGCGGCGGCCGGCCCGCGACGGCAATACCGCTTCATGGAGTTTTGCGGCGGCCACACCCATGCGATTTCGCGCTACGGCGTGGCGGACCTGCTGCCGGAGAACGTTCGCATGGTGCACGGCCCCGGCTGTCCGGTTTGCGTGCTGCCGATCGGGCGCGTCGACCTGGCGATGCAGCTGGCGCTGGAGCACGGTGTCATGCTCGCGACCTACGGCGACGTCATGCGGGTGCCGGCGTCCGACCGGATGTCGCTGCTAAACGCCAAGGCGCAAGGCGCCGCCGTGCACATGGTCTACTCCGTCACCGATGCACTGCGGCTGGCACGGGAGCATCCGGGTCGCGAGGTCGTGTTCTTCGCGATCGGCTTCGAGACCACCACGCCGCCCACGGCACTCGCGATCCTGCACGCCCAGCAACAGGACATGCGCAACTTCTCGGTGCTGTGCAACCACGTGCTCACGCCGGCCGCCATGTCCAAGATCCTGGAGTCGCCGGCAGTGCCCGGGCCCGGCGCGGTCGAGCTGGACGGCTTCGTTGGACCGGGCCACGTGTCGACCGTAATCGGCTCTGCGCCCTATGAGCTCTTTGCCCGGGAATACCGCAAGCCGGTGGTGATCGCCGGCTTCGAGCCGCTGGACGTGATGCAGGCCGTCTTGATGCTGATCGGCCAAGTCAATGAGGGGCGCGCCGAGGTCGAGAACGAATTCACGCGCGGGGTTACGCGTGCGGGCAACTTGATCGCGCAGGCCAAGATGGCCGAGGTGTTCGAGCTGCGCGAGAGTTTCGAGTGGCGCGGCCTGGGCCAGCTGCCCTCCAGCGCGCTGCGCATACGCCCGGCCTACGGGCGTTTCGATGCGGAACGGCGCTTTGCGCTCGCGCATCGATCGATCCCGGACAACAAGGGCTGCGAATGCGCTGCGATACTGCGCGGCGCGCTGCGACCGACCGACTGCAAGCTGTTCGGCACCGTGTGCCGGCCGGATCACCCGGTCGGCTCGTGCATGGTCAGCAGCGAAGGCGCCTGCGCGGCGCACTACAGCTACGGCCGCTTCAAGGACATCGACGTGGTGCGAGCGTGAGCGCCAAGCGCGACTACCACCGCCCGCTGGACATGCGCCACGGGCTGATCGACATGACGCATGGCGCCGGGGGGCGCGCCTCGGCGCAACTGGTCGAGGAGCTGTTCGGGCCGGCCTTTGACAATCCCTGGCTCGCCGAGGGGCACGACGCGGCCTGCTTCGCGGCAGAGCGCGGTCGTATGGTGCTGGCCACCGACGCACACGTGGTCTCGCCGCTGTTCTTTCCGGGCGGGGACATCGGTTGCCTCGCGGTGCACGGCACGATCAACGATGTTGCCATGGCCGGGGCCAAGCCGATGTATCTGGCCGCGAGCTTCGTGATCGAGGAAGGTTTTGCGCTGGCCACGCTCGGGCGCATCGTCGCCTCGATGGCCAGCGCCTCGCGCCAGGCGCGCGTCCCGGTGATCGCCGGCGACACCAAGGTCGTGGAGAAGAACAAGGGCGACGGCGTGTTCATCACGACCACCGGCGTGGGCGTCGTGCCCGAAGGCGTCCAGGTGAGCGGGCGCAGGGCCCGCGTCGGTGACCACATCCTGCTGTCGGGGCGCATCGGCGACCACGGCATGGCGATCATGTCGTGCCGACAGGGGTTGGAACTGCAGACGCCAATCCGCTCCGACACCGCCGCGCTGCACGAGCTGGTGGCGACCATGCTGCAGGTGTGCCCGCGCATCGGCGTGCTGCGCGACCCCACGCGCGGCGGCCTCGCCACGGCCTTGAACGAGATCGCGCGCCAGTCCGGCGTCGGCATGATGCTGCAGGAGCGCGCCATACCGGTGGGCGCCGGCGTGCAGGCGGCGTGCGAGCTACTCGGACTGGACCCGCTGTACGTGGCCAACGAGGGCAAGTTGATTGCGATCGTGCCGCCCACCGAGGCGCAGCCGGTGCTCGATGCGATGCGGGCGCACCCGCTGGGGGCTCAGGCGGCGGAAATCGGCATCGTGACTGAGGACCAACACCACTTTGTGCAGATGACCACGGCCTTCGGGGGCCGGCGCGTAGTCGATTGGCTCAGCGGCGAGCAGCTGCCGCGCATTTGCTGACCGGTCGCAGGCGGTCGGCCCGATCGAAGTGCCCCGGGGCAAGAAATTGCGCCAGGGCCCAGCGAAGCGTGCTTGCAGTAGCAGCTACTTCTTGCGACTCCACTGCCCGTTGTCGCCCAGGATGCATACGGTGGGAATGACGAAGGCGATGATGCCGAAGAGGACGTACAGGGAAGTCATTGTGTCTTCTCCATGAGTTCACGAGTTATTGGCGGGAAGTTGCGCCGCGTCCGTGCGACGCCAATGGGATTGAAATTAAGAATCGTTGCCGTGTCAATAGGAAGCGGTATCGATTGCGCCGAGACAACACACGCGGGAACGAAATCGCGCATTCGGCCGTGGTGTCTTGCGCGTTTTTCGCGTGCGCGGCTTACCAAATGCTAATGAGAGAAGCCAGGCGCGTGCGGCGAGGCGCCGACTGGGTGCTGTCCGGGAGCGCAGTCTTGCGTTTTTGATCGAACTCGGACCGCCAAGCACTGCGCAGCCGCATCACGACGTGTGACGCTCGCCTGCCTCGATGGCTCGGCGAGGATCGCCGAGCTAGCGCAACGTTCTTCGCCGCACGGCGCAAGTCCTGCGACAGGGCGTTCATCGCTGCGAGGAAATTGCTTTTCGATGTGCGGCCGCTCCGATGGGGACCGAGGTGGCAAGACACGCAATCGACGCCGGCATCTCGGAATCGCGTGCGCCGGCGCTGATCGCCCCCGGGCTCCCCTTTGCAGTGCCACGCTTGGGGGGGCTACAGCATGGCGATGCCGTTGGCATGCCGCTGGTCGGTGCGGGCCTGCTGATCGCGGCAGGGGTCTGGTCGCACTTCACCGAACGCCATTGGCATAACCCGAGCGCACGAAAGGCGGGAACAAACTCGCGCCCACGTACGCGCACGCACACGCACACGCGCACGCACGCGCACGCGCACACGCACACGACACATATCATCGACATCGCCACGATTTCGCGAAGAACGGCGGCCGCACCCAGCGCCACAGGAACGTGCATCTGCCTCGGCGCCACCCACGTCCGCACAAACCCGACGTGCATCAACGCCACCGCACGGCCGTTTGTCGCGGATCGTCGGCGCCAGTGCGCGCATACCGATACCGGCCTCGCATCGTTCGAGGAACATCGGGCGAACACGATCTCTGGCGGGATTGAAGATGGGGATCGCGATGCCACCGCAGCACTAACCGCCTCGGCAGTTGCCAGCCTTTGCGCATTGCGTTTCGGCGTCCGCGTGGACCCAGCGCGGCGAGAGCCAACCGTTCCTTGACCTCCGAACAGTCAATTCGCCCCGAGCACTCGCCACCAATTGACACCCCAGTCAAATCCGGGCATAACTTTGCGCACGCATCCAGGCTACCGAGTCGAGATCATGGAGAGAGTGGCCACGGGAGACGACGAGAAGGCGATCAAGCCCCTGCTTGAAGTCGACCGCGTTTCGGTCCGCTTTGGCGGGGTTGTCGCGCTCGACGGGGTTTCCTTTGATCTTTCCCATGGACAGATTTGCGGCTTGATCGGACCCAACGGCGCGGGCAAGACGACGCTTTTTAATTGCGTGTCCCGGTTCTACCATTGTGCGAGTGGCCGGATCGTCTTCGACGGCAAGGTCCTGACCGACATACCGGGCCACCACGTGGCCGCGCTCGGCATTAGCCGAACATTCCAAAACGTCGCCTTGTTCGACTCGCTCAGCGTACGCGATAACGTGATCATAGGCCGACATACCCGGTGCCGCAGCGGCTTTGTGGCCAACGCATTGAACCTCAGACGCGCACGACGCGAAGACGCGGATCTGAGGCGCCACGCCAACGAGCTCATGGAACTTCTCGAACTTGACTTCGTGGCGGATCGACAGGTCACGGAGCTTCCTTTCGGACTTCGAAAACGGGTCGAGCTAGCGCGCGCCCTGGCATCGACTCCCAGGCTCTTGCTGCTTGACGAGCCGGCCAGCGGTTTGAATCATGAGGAAATCGGCGTCTTGAGCGGCCTGATACGACAGATTCGCGACCGTCTGCGTATCAGCGTTCTGCTGGTCGAACACCATATGGGCTTGGTCATGGGCGTTTCCGACAAGGTGGTTGCATTGAATTTTGGTCGGAAGATCGCCGAGGGGACGCCGACGCAGGTGCGTGGGCACGCCGACGTCATCCAGGCCTACCTGGGCGCGCCGGCGTGACGTGCCGTGAGTCCAGGTCCTGGGGCGAATNNGAAGTCCAAGGGCTGTCGGCGTCCTATGGGGCAAGCCGTGTCCTGTTCGGGATCAGCTTTTCCTTGCAGCAAGGATCGATCACCGCGCTGCTTGGCGCCAATGGTGCAGGCAAGACGACAACCCTGCGCGCGCTTTGCGCCATGGTGCGCACCGAAGGATCTGTGACACTCGACGGCCGCCGAATTGATGGCCTTGCCACCGAGGACATCGTGCGCAAGGGTGTGGCGCACGTGCCGGAGGGTCGCGGCACATTTGCCAATTTGACGGTCGAAGAGAATCTGCGCCTGGGTGCCTATACGCGGCGCGACAACGCTGAGGTGCAAGCGGATTTCGAGCGTGTCTACAGCTACTTCCCGCGCCTCAAGGAGCGCCGCGGCCAGCAGGCCGGAACGCTCTCGGGCGGGGAGCAGCAAATGCTCTCGATTTCGCGTGCCCTGATGCTTCGGCCCCAACTGCTGTTGCTCGATGAACCGTCGTTCGGTTTGTCGCCCATAGTCGTACTGGAGATCTTCACGATCATGCAGCGCATCAATGAGTCCGACCGCATCACGATCCTGCTGGTGGAGCAAAACGCCTCGATGGCCCTGGATCTGGCCGATTCTGCCTACCTGCTCGAATCGGGCCGCGTGGTTCTCGGAGGTTCGTCGAACGAAATGAAGAAAGACGATACTGTACGGCGCGTATACCTCGGGTACTGACCCGCAGCGATTCGCGTCGAGTGCGGTGGAATATTGGCGAACGATTTGCCCGGAAGACGATGGACGCATTCTTGCATCAAGCATTGTCGGGCCTGGCCACGGGCAGCATTTACGCGAGTCTGGCGCTCGCGCTGGTGATGATCTACCAGGCCACGCATCTCGTGAATTTCTCGCAGGGCGAGATGGCGATGTTTTCCACGTACATTGCATGGTTTCTCATACAGGTCGGCTGTCCTTACTGGGTCGCGTTTCTGGGGACCATTGCGGTCTCGTTCGTGCTGGGGGGTGCGATCCAGCACATCATCATCGGCCGCTTCCAGGACGCCTCCATCTTGTCTGTGGTGGTCGTGTTTGTCGGCCTGCTGGCGATCTTCAACAGCCTAGCCGGATGGCTGTTTAGCTACAGCATCAAGGCCTTCCCGAGCCCGTTTCCCAAGGAAATGGGCAACACGTACATGTCGGCCCATGAACTGGGCGCCATCGGCGTGATGCTGGCCGTTTTGTCGCTGCTCGTGGTTTTCTTCCGCTACACGCCACTTGGATTGGCGATGCGAGCCGCCGCCCAGAATCCGACGTCGAGCCGTCTGGTGGGAATTCGTGTCGACTGGATGCTGGCGCTGGGGTGGGGGCTTGCGGGGGCGATCGGATCGGTGGCCGGAATGATGATCGCACCCGTCGTGTTCTTGGATCCCAACATGATGTCCGGGGTACTGCTCTATGCCTTCGCGGCTGCCCTGCTCGGCGGCATCGACAACCCCGTGGGCGCGGTCCTGGGAGGTCTACTGGTGGGCGTACTGGAAAATCTACTCGGCGCGTACGTGATCGGCAACGAACTCAAACTAACGGTTGCGCTCGCCATCATCGTCGGCGTCCTGGTTGTGCGACCCGCCGGGTTGCTCGGATCCATACACGTGAGCCGGGTCTAGACATGTCCAGCGAAGAGCAGGGCCCGAGGAAGATAGACCCGGTCGCAGACGTTGTCGCACAGACAAGCAGCGGTGTGGCAGCGGTAGTGCCACATACATGGGCGCGCGCCGAGCTCTTCGGCACCTCCTTGCGCGCGGCCGTTTTCGCGGGACTTCTTTGTGCACTTCCCTTCACGCTGACCAACTATCAAGTTTTCCAGGTTACGCTTGTGCTGGTGTATGCGATCGCACTGCTGGGCCTAAACCTCCTGACCGGATACAACGGACAAATTTCCCTGGGCCATGGGGCGTTCTACGCGATCGGCGCCTATGTCGCGGCAATTCTGATGGACCGCTACGGCGTCCCGTATTGGCTGACGGTGCCGGTCGCGGGTGTCGGATGTTTCCTCGTCGGCTACCTCTTTGGATTTCCCGCCCTTCGGCTCGAAGGCCTGTACCTTGCTTTGGCCACCTTCGCGCTAGGCGTCGCCTTGCCGCAGTTGCTCAAGTCCAATTTCCTCGAGCCTTGGACAGGGGGCGTGCAGGGCATCGTCATCACCAAGCCGGACGCGCCCTACGGACTCAAGCTCAATCCAGATCAATGGCTGTATTTCTTTACGCTGTTCTTTGTCCTGATCGCCCTTTTCCTGACGCGCAACCTGTTGCGCAGTCGGATTGGCCTGGCGATGGTCGCGATTCGCGATCAACCGATCGCGGCCGAGGCCATGGGAGTCAATACTGCCTTCTACAAGTCGCTGGCATTTGGCATCTCGGCGATGTTGACCGGTGTTGCGGGCGCACTGGGCGCGATCGCGGTGCAATTCGTGGCGCCGGACAGTTTCACCGTGCTCTTGTCGATCACGCTGCTGGTCGGCATCGTCATTGGAGGACTGGCATCGATTCCGGGGGCGATGTATGGTGCGATTTTCATCCAGTTCGTTCCCAATGTCGCCGACAAGATCTCGAAAGCTGCTCCTTGGGCGATCTATGGCGTGTTTCTGATCCTGTTCATGCTCGTCCTGCCCTCCGGTATCGCGGGCGGTGTTCGAGCAATGTCCCATCGTTTCGCCAGGCGGCGAAGCATCCAGAAATGATGGGTCCGGTGGAGTGGAGTCCATACAGAGGTGAAAAAGGAGGTTTATATGAAAC
>OKRD01000050.1 GCA_900290335.1 Burkholderiales bacterium
TCGAGATGGTCGATTTCGATCGCGCCTCGGTGCCGGCGTCGAAGCGGGTGAAGATCTATTACCTGACCCAGGCTGCGGTGGCGCCGCCAACGTTCATCCTGTTCACCGACCGTCCGGTGAAGCTGCACTTTTCCTACGAGCGGTTCTTGGAGAACCAGATCCGGCGGGCGTTCGGCTTTGTGGGCACGCCCATCTGGATCAAGAACCGCGCGCGGTAGACTTTCATTCGCCGCGGATACACGCGGATGAACGCGGATGAGCCGAGCGCTAATCCGCGTCGCGCCGCGTTAATCCGCAGCGAATGAATTTATGCCGATTTCCGCGAGCCATGCACCGAACTCCTGCAGCCCGCGCTCGCATTGCAGCCGATGGCGCCGGGCGCGGTCGCGCACGCGCTCATCGAGCGGCGGCAGCAGGTCGAAGGTGATGTTCGCCGGCTGAAAATGTTTTGGGTCGGCATTCGTGATGTAGTGCACCAGCGAGCCAAACGCCGACGTGCGCGGCGGCGGCACAGGTTCGCTGCCAGTTGCGACCGCGGCGGCGTGCACGCCGGCCATCAATCCTGAGGCAATGGATTCCGTATAGCCCTCGACCCCGCAGATCTGCCCCGCGAACAGTACGTTCGGATGCGCCTTCATCTGCAGCGTCGCCGTCAGCAGCGACGGAGCGTTGATGTAAGTGTTGCGATGGATCTGTCCGTATCGCAGGAAGCGCGCGTTCTCCAGGCCAGGAATCATGCGGCAGACGCGCTGCTGCTCGCCATACTTCAAATGGTTCTGGAATCCGACGATGTTGTAGGAGTCGGCGCGCAGGTTCTCGCGGCGGAGTTGAACCACGGCGTGCGGCTGCTTTCCGGAGCGCGGATCGCGCAGGCCAACTGGCTTCATCGGCCCGAAACGCAGAGTATCGCGGCCGCGCCGCGCCAGTTCCTCGATGGGCAGGCAGGCTTCGAAGTAATTCAGCTTCTCCCAGTCGCGCGCCTCGACCGGCTCGGCCGCCAGCAGCGCATCGTAGAAGCGGTCATACTCCTCGGGCGTGAACGGGCAGTTGATGTAATCGGCGGTGCCCTTGTCGTAGCGCGCGGCCAGGTACACGCGCTCCATGTCGATGGACTCGGCTTCGACGATGGGGCTGATGGAATCGTAGAAGGAGAGATGCCCGCTGCCGCTGAGGCGAGCGATCTCGCGCGCGAGCGCATCCGAAGTCAGCGGGCCGGTGGCGATGATGGTGATGCCCTCGTGCTCATCCACCCAAGTGATTTCCTCGCGGTGCACACGGATGTGCGGCGCGCCCGAGATGGCGCTGGTGACCTTGGCGGCGAACAGTTCTCGGTCCACGGCCAGCGCGTGGCCGGCAGGAACGGCGGCCCCGCGCGCGATCTCCAGCAGGAGAGACCCGGCGCGGCGCATCTCTTCTTTCAGCAGCCAGGGGGCGGTGTTCTCACTGTCGGACTTGAGCGAATTTGAGCAGACCAGCTCCGCCATTTGCCCGGTCTGGTGCGCGGGCGTGGAGCGCACGGGGCGCATCTCGTGGAGGTCCACGTCGAGGCCGCGCCGGGCAAGCTGCCAGGCGGCTTCGGCTCCCGCCAGGCCTGCGCCAATGACTTTGATCCTTGGCATGAGCACCCAGCATTCAGCAATCAGCACTCAGCAAAACCCAGTTCAATCGCTGCTGGCTGAATGCTGAGTGCTGACTGCTGATCGCTCCGTCGCCAGCCGCACCAGCGCCTCGCCCGTGACCCGCATGGTAAGCCATTCCTTCATGGTCTCGGCGCCGAGGGATTTGTAGAACTCGATGGCCGGCGTGTTCCAGTCGAGCACCTGCCAGACCAGGCGCCCGCAGTTGTTCTTGACTGCCACGCGCGCGAGATGCACGAGCAGAGCTTTGCCGATGCCTTTGCCGCGGAACCGCGGGCGCACGAACAAGTCTTCGAGATACAGCCCGGGCTTGCCTTGCCACGTCGAATAGTTCCAAAAATAAAGGGCAAAGCCGGCGGGCTCGCCCGCCCACTCGGCGATGTCCACGCGGAACTTGGGTTCGGGACCGAAGCCGTCGCGCAACAGGTCGGCGGCAGTGGCCACGGCGGCCTGAGGATCGCGCTCGTAGTCCGCCAACTCGCGGATGAATCCCAGCATCAGCGGCACGTCAGCCGAGGTTGCCGGTCGTATGGTCAGCATGTGCGGCCTCGCGAAAACGTTTATTATACGTGGCGAGGTTGAGGAGAACCGATGGCCAGAGTTTCCTACATCGAACCGCAGAATGCCCCG
>OKRD01000039.1 GCA_900290335.1 Burkholderiales bacterium
GATGGCGGCGTTAAACAGTTCCTGCCCAACGCCTGCGACCAGCGTCGAAATCTCGGTGGCGAATCCCGCCACGACGACCGCACCCAAAACTCCGGCAGCGCAACCGCCCAAGATCCAGAAGCCCCGATGGAAAACGCCGCGGCTGGCTGCCAGCACGATGCCCACCACGAGGGCGGCCTCGAGAACCTCACGGAAGACGATGATTAGTGTCGCGAGCACAATCGGGCCGCCGCTATTTCACGACCAGATGGCCGCGCGTTTCGGGATGGAAATCGTCGAAAAACTCATAGGTCCCCGGATCCAGCGGTCCGACAAATACCGTGATCTCGCGGCCGGACGGAACAACCTTTTCCCGGTGAAAGTCGACGCTTTCGAATTCCGAGGTCGTCGCGTCCTCGTTCTTTACGATCAGCTTCAGCTTCTGGCCAGCGGGTGCCCGGACCTCGCTGGGCGCGAATTGGTGATCCTTGATGGTGATAACGATCTGCAGCTCGGCTGCATGGACCGGGCCCACCAGGGCCAAGGCAAACAGCAATTGCAAGCGCGCGAGCGAATTCTTTGAACCTGCCATCGCAGCGATGAACCCCATGTAATTGCCAAGTCGGTGTCGTTCAAAGTCAACCGTTCCAAATCCGATCGCGACCCGAGTGACCCCAGTAAGATGAGAATGATACGCGTTTACATATCCTCGTCAAGGTCATACCTAGGTGGGTGCGGAAATAGGAATTACTGTGCGCGCTGTTGGTCCTGCGCAACCCCTCGTCGAACCCGGGGAATGCGTTTGGCTGGGCGCAGCGCGATTCGCTCCTGCGGCTTAGCGCTACTCAAGAGAAAGTTCTGCGCCGCTGCTCGTTTTTCGCCCCCAAAGCGCGAGCAAAGCAACGCCCGCGCAAGCGAGGCCCCCGGTTACGGCCCACCCATCCGGGGTCAACGTCGAACTGCGTCGTCCGGCCGCGTGCGCCCACGCCCGCGCGCCGGTCGCCCAACTCGCCGTGGCCCGCTGATCCTTTCACTCCCGATACAAACCTTACGCGATTACGGCGGCACGAACTTGACCTGGCTCATCTTGCCCAAATGAGCTGCGGACCTGCTCCGAACCCATCTTGCGGCGGCGTACAGCACGCGCAGCAAATTGCTGAGAAATTCGCCCGCCCTGGCGCCGGTCACGACGCTCTTGGCAGTCGCGGGGCGGCAGAACGGGCCCGGGTCGATACGCGCCGGGCAGGTTTGCGCAAAGAAACAGGGTCGGCGGATCTTGCATGCGGCCTTCGCAGTACCCAAGAACACCGTAACGCTCGCTAAAAGCGGCGTATCGCGGCAAGCGGAACGGAACTCTTCGGGCAAACCGGCCTCGCACGCGGGGCGGCTCTGGCAGGTACCAGGCACTAGCGGCTCTACCCTGCCGGGGGCCGGCCATTGCCACGCGCAGGGGGCCGATGGGCGTGCGAGCGCAAGGCACCATCGCCCGGGGCGCAACAATTTGGACGCCGGTCGTCGGACATGCCGCAGCGCCGGTCGGCCATGCTCATTATTTTGTGGACGGCCCCGCTTCCTCGCACTACGATTTTGGTATGGTCACGTTCTGCAAGAATTGCGCGAAGGTCTTCGTCTCGGTGCCCCGTCCCGGGTTCTTGTCCCTGCGATTGCTCCGATGCAAATGTGGGCATTCGCAGATCGTCACCGTCCGATCGCTGCTAGACGACCCGGCCGTGCCCGCTAGCGGTCGCGAATTTCCCGGCTTTCGCGAGTTCCCGCCGCCGCGCTAGCTAGCGGACCGGCAAGAGGCATCACGCCTGAGCAATGCGAGAGTCCTTCTTGCCGAAGGCGCGGAACCGCCGAGGCGGATCGGTCGACCTGTTTCGCAAGCGCGTGCGCGACCTCGAGCGCCCCTCGCAGCCCTTGCCTGATTGCGCAACGCGTACCCGTCCCGCGCATTCCCGGTAGCTGCGTTGGCGGAGGCGTCGGAGCGCGGCTCAATAGATCCCGAGGACGAGCCCCGCGGCCAGCGCTGCGCCAAGCTCTTCGCAGCGCTTGAGATCTTCGATGCCGATGTGCTTCGCGCGTCCGATCTCCTCGGGCGTTTGTGCATGCGTGCAGACAATTAGCGCGGGCGCGACGGACTTCAGGCGCCAGCCGGTCGCGATGCGCTCGATCTGCCGCGCGGCATTGCTGCCGTCGCTGCCGGCGCAGACCAGCGTTGCATAGGCCCGGCCGTTGATGCGGTCTAGCGCACCGTAGTAGCAGCGGTCAAAGAAATCTTTCATTAGTCCGGACATCGATGCCAGATTCTCCGGCGCCGCGAAGACATACCCATCCGCGGCGAGCACGTGCTCCACATGCGCGTCGGGCGCTTGCAACATGCGCACGAGCAGCGCGGGATCGCTGGCGGCACCGACTGCGGTCGCCCGCGCAAGCTGCGCCGTACCGCCGGTCACCGAGTGATAAACAATGAGCAGCGTCTTCATGCCGTTTGTTCACGGGCCGCGCACGCCGGCCGTCGAGCAGCCCCGTGCCGGTGACTGCCACGGCGACCCGCTAGGGCGACGGCTCAAGGAGCGCACGTCCTGCTCTGGTAGCCACGAACCAAGCCGCCGCGGCGCCGCTGCGATCGACAACCGCAATCGGGCGATAGGTCTGTAGCCGGGGATCAAATTCAAATGCTTGGGCTAGACCGCTCGCCACGAGCCGCGCCAGCGCGGCGCAGACCGCATCCTCCGTGGTCGACCGGCCGAATTCGCGCACGACGTTGCCCGCAGGGGTCTTCGGCGTATCAACATCGTCCAAAAGCCACCCGAGCACTTCAGCTTCCAACGGATCGAGGTTCATATGTTTGGCGGAGGCGACCGCAGGACGGCCCTTTGCGAATCGGCAGGCGCCTGCTGCTGCCCGCCCTCGGCGCAATCGACGAGCGACCTTCATCGTACGCCTTCTGCGCACGAGCCCAACGACGCTGCCGGCGCTACGGCGGCAGATGCGGGGCGGGCTCGTATCCGGCGCCTCGCGTGATCGCAGGAGGCGCGCTTCCCGAGTAAGGCCCCGCGTGGAAGGTACATTGCCGTTGGGCCCAGCAGGTCCGGAGTGCTCGTTCGCCCATGCCACCATCGCAAGCCTCCTTGTCCAAATTCGGTACGCATTCGCATTCGCGCCCAGCGGTCCGATCGATCAGCGGCGCTCCGATGCGCCGAATCCTGTGGGCTTGCTTGATCGGGGTCCTGTTCGCAACGGCCGCTCCCGAGCTCCTCGTGAGCAAGGACCGCAAGCGCCTGGGCAGCGCCAGACGGTCGAAGTTGCGGATCGGCCCACAGTGCCAGGTGATCGGGCTGGTTGCCATCGTGCCAAGACGGTCGTCGTTCCTGCGCCATCAGCGCGGTTGGACCCCGCTTGCTTTGACACGTATCAATATCACGGGGCCCGCAGCTCTTACCATGCTACGCACGATGCCCCGCAGGTTCACCCGGACGAAGCGGAAGATCACCGCTGAGAGCGCCTTATGTTAGAACGATCGGTAAAAGAGGTGATGGAGCGCAAGAACGCTCTTAGGCTGGCACCCGAGACGACCGTCCGGGCGGCGGCCGAACTGATGGCCAAGGGAAAGATGGGTGCGGTAATGGTGGTCGAACACGAGCGTCTGGTCGGCATATTTACCGAGCGCGACGCGCTGTTTCGGGTTATCGCCTCCGGGCTCGACGCGAGCACTACCCGATTGGCCGACGTGATGACGGCCCGGCCCAAGACAGTCGGTCCCAATGACTCCTACGGGTACGCACTCGTCCTGATGCAAGAAGGCGGCTTCCGCCATGCGCCGGTCATCGAGAACGACAAGCCGATCGGGATCGTCTCTTCGCGCAATGCCATGGACCCCGAGCTGGAAGATTTCGTTTCCGAAGCGAATCGTCGCAAACACATCCGCATGGGGCACTAGCGCTCTGCTGCGCCGAGATCTCTTCTCGGCCCCATCGCTCGCTGGTACATCAGCGTCGCCAAGAACACGCTAGGGCAATCAGGCACCGCGTCGGCAAACGAGAACTCGACGGGACCGGCAGCGGCAAGTGCGCCCGCCCGGCGCGCTACGGATACCCCGCGAGGAGCGCGTACTTCTGCAAAAAATATCTGGCCTTCCGATTGCCACAGCGCCATCACCTGCCCCCCGGGCTCCGCGGACGTGCCGCACGCAGGGGCCGAGTCAACCCTGCGGCAGCGGTGCGCCGGCGCGTATCGACTCCTGGTCCGTCCAGCGCAACAACTCAGTGATGAATTCGTCTACGGCATCACGCAATCCCAGCACGGCGCCGAGCGCGTTGGGCGGTGCTGCCGGGCGCTGCACCTCGAAGACGCGCTGCGCGATGAGCTCGTGCCGGCGCAAATCGATGAGGGTTGCGCGGGCCCGCAGCAGCGCGCGGCTCGCTTGTGGCGTGTCGAATACTTGGCTAAATTCGTCCAGTTCCACCTGCAGCAGGTAGTCCGTTGCCAGGGTCGTGTCGGCGCGCGCGATGACGGGCAGGAGAGTGATCGGCAGTCGCTCGCGCAGACGCTGCACGAGCAAACTTGCAGGCGCGGCGACCCATCGGCTTTGCGCGTAGCCGTGCACCTGGTTTGCGTCGTCGTAGGCCAGACGGTAGGCGATGGAGGGGTTGTCCAGCCATGCCGGAGCAGATACCTCGGCGAGCGTACGAGCGTTGGCCGCGCGTTGGTCGAGCGCCGCGCTGGCCGGCGGCAAGCCCAAGTCGTATTGAGTCACGTTGACGGTCGGTGTCGTGCAAGCCACCAGCAGCGCCGGCGCAGCCGCTGCCACGCGCATCAGGAGCCGATTCATCACTGCGCCCTCGCGGGCGGAGCAAAGCCGGGCTCACCCGGACCCGGTGGCGGCGAACGGCGCCCGAACAGCAGGCTCTGCGGCTGCTCCTGCACTGCCCGGAGCACTCGATCGAGATTGCGCGAGGTCCGTGAGAAATCGTCAATGGCACCGGAGAGGCGCGGCAGCGTGTCGCCGACGATTGCCGTCTCGAGCGATCGGCTCGCCGCCCCCACTGCTTGCGCCCCTTTGCCGACCTCGTCCAGCGCCGCCAGGTGGCGGCCGAATTCGGCCGTGACCGAGCGCATGTCGCCCAGTAGCAGGTTCAGTTGCACGACGGTGGCATCGCTCTTGGTCTCCAGACTCTGCAGCGACCTTGCCGCGGGCTGTAGATCGGCAGCCAGGACGGCGATCTGCTCGCCAGCCGACGCCGCGTTCCGGAGTGCTCCCGCCAGGTGCGACAAGTTTTCGTCGCTCAGCAGCCGGTTCAGGCGCTTGGCCACAAGGCTGGCATCGACCAACAGGTTCTGGCCGGAGCCACCGATTTGATCGAGCAGCGAGGGGCGCAATTCGATGCGGCCGGGTTGGTCGGCGCTGGTGGTCAGCCGCTGCGGGTCGCTGCCGTCGTCGTCGAGCTCAACGAACGACAGACCGGTCACGCCCTGGTAGCTCAGCTGTCCGTACGTTCCGTGCGTGAGCGTGGCACTACGGTCCACGTCGATGTTTACGAGGACGACCCGGGGATCCTGCGCGTCGAACACGATGCTGGCAACCTTGCCGACCTCGACACCGCGCAGCCGCACCGCGGCCTTGGCGCGTAGCCCGGAGACGGGCATCTTCGAGAAGACGACGTAACGCGTCCGATCGAGGTTTTCGCTGGTGAACCAGAGCGCGACCAGCACAAGACCCACGCTCAGCGCTATGACAAACACTCCGGCGGCAATCGCGTTAGACCTGCTTTCCATCCCCATGCTCCTCTAACAGTTCATCGATAGGCGGCGCAAGGCCTGGCCACGGCTGCGGCTCACGCCGCTTGTCGGCCGTGCGCCAGCGCGCGGCGAAACTGCTCCACGTTCTCCTTCGCGCAGCGCTTCCTATGGCCTAGGAAAAAGCTGCGAACGAACGGGTGCGGGAAATCCACGACGTCCCACAGTGCACCGATCGTAACCAGCCGCTGGTCCGCCAGCACGGCCACCCGGCCGGCAAGGGCGATCAGCGTGTCGACATCGTGGGTAACCATCAACACCGTAAGGCGCAGCTCCTGGCGCAGCCTTACGACGAGCTGGACGAAGCCGGCACTGCGCTCCGGATCCAGGCCCGCGGTCGGCTCATCAAGGAACAGCAGTTCCGGATCGAGCGCCAGCGCCCGGGCGAGCGCTACGCGCTTCACCATGCCGCCCGACAGCTGCGAAGGCAGCTTGTCGGCACTGGCCGCCTCGATCTCCACCAAGGCCAGCTTGGTCATGACGAGCTCGCGGATCACCTCCTCGGGCAGCGCCCGCAGTTCGCGCAGTGGCAGTGCCACGTTGTCATACGCGCTCAGTGCCGAGAACAGCGCTCCCTCCTGGAAGAGCACGCCCCAGCGCTGCCGCACGCGCTTGAGATCGTCCGCCGGACAGCCTTGCAGCGGACGTTCGAACACCCGCACGGTGCCCCGGGTGGGCTGTCCGAGGCCCAACATCAGGCGCAGGAGCGTCGTCTTGCCGCTGCCCGACTCCCCGATCAGGGCGAGCACCTCGCCAACATGCACGCAAAGGTTGATATCGCGGTGGATCGTGTTGGCGCCAATCTGGGTCCAAACGCCGCGCAGCTCGATGACGCAGTCGCCGGCCATCTCACAAGCCCACGGAAGAAAAGATCACGGCCACCGCGGCATCGACCAGGATCACCACGGTTATGGACGTGACGACCGAGTCCGTCGTGCCGGTGCCCAGACTCTCGGTATTGGGCTTGATGCGCAACCCGTAGTGGCACGCGTTCAAGGCGATCAGGATGCCAAACAGCATCCCCTTGCCTACGCCCAGCCACAGATTGGCGATGGGCACTGCCGAGGGCAGGTTATGAAGAAACTGCCGATAGCTGATGCCCAGCTCCCAGTTGGCAGCGAACATCCCACCGATCAAGGCTATCGCATTGCACCACAAAACGAGAAGCGGCAAGGTTATCGCCAGCGCGAGGACCTTTGGCAGCACCAGGCGCAAGGTCTGGGAGATGCCCATGACAGCAAGCGCGTCCAGCTCCTCGGTGACGCGCATCACCCCCAGTTGCGCCGTCATGGAGGAGCCGGAGCGGCCGGCCACGAGAATGGCAGCGAGCATCGGGCCCAGCTCCCGCACGATGCCGACGCCCAAAATATTGATGATGTAGATGTCGGCGCCGTATGCCTGGAGCTGCCTGGCAGACAGGTAGCTCAGCACGATGCCCACGAGAAATCCCACCAGGCCAACGATCGGCAGCGCCCGTGTACCGGTGCGATAGATATTGGCCGAGATCTCACGCCATGGGGTGAGCGCAGGATGACGCGACAGCTGCACCAAATCAAGGACCAGATGGCCGGCGAGCAACACGATCTGCGCGGCCTGCTCCACCAGGGACAGGAAATTGCGCCCCAAGACAACCAGCGGCGCCAGCGGGTCGCGCGCCCCGCGTGGACGCGGCGGTGAAGCTTCGGGGGAAAGATTGGCGAAGACCGGCTCGTGTTCAGCCCGCAGGATCAACTGCGGCCGGCGGCGGCCCCAGCTTCGCCACAGCAGCAGCGCGCCCGCGGTATCGAGCGTCTGGACCTCGCGCAGATCCCAACGAACGTTCGCATCGCGCGCATAGGCCAGCAGCTGACGGTGCAGTTGCGCGGCCTGCGGCAGCAGCGCGCGCAGGACCCACGCGCCCGAGAGACGGACCCGGGGATTCCCATCCGGATCCAGCGAGCGCTGAACCTGCGGCTCGCCTGACGCCCCTAGGGAATCACCGGCCATAGCGACGCAATGAGTAGAACCTGCGCAGGGGGATGTCCCATAGTGCCTAGATTGATGCTCTCAGGCGACTCGCCTTCGCGCCATTGGAACACTGCTCGCCATACCGTGCAACAAGCACCCGAACTCGCCCACGAGCCCGATGGGGCGCAATGCGGCAAGCCGCCGCCCCACGCCGCCGTCAGCCGGGCACGATCCCCGGCAAGCTTCTCAACCGCTGGTGCGCAGCCAGCCCATCCGCGCCGCGCCCTGCCATCGGTAGGGCGTTCGAAACGGGCTTCTGACCGGCCTGCCGTGTCGCTGCGCGCCCCTTGGCCGCGCCGGTCGACGGTCGAGGCACCATCCACGCAGCGGCGATCTTCGACCACCAAAACCTGGTCCTTGGGAACTGCTCGACGCATTGGCAGCCGGGATGCGAGGCCCGAGGCCGTGCCCCGTCGCTTCCGACTCGACCGCAGCCGGCCTCTTGCGGCGCCGGACATGGTAGATGCCCTGGCCTTTTCTTGATGGAGATCGCAAAGGATCCGTCCTAGAAGCATGGCTGAGGGTCTGGCCAACAACGGACGCAAATCGAGCACCGATCCAAGAACGGCGCTTTGTACGAGCCAGGCAAGAAGCGCGCGTCCGCCAAGTCCGCGGGAAATTGGCACAATTGCGGCGGCTTGCCATACTGGGCATCCGCCTAAACCTGTCTTTAGATAAGGGTTGAAGCGATGCGTGCCAACTGACTATGCTTTTGGCGATCAAATGGTCGAGCGCGGAGTACGGAGTAACCTAGTAGCTACCAGAGGCAAGACTTCTAACCACAGGGAGAAGGAACATGAATAACAAGATCATCAGAACCGTCGTTCTGACTGCGTTGCTGGGCGGGTCGAGTTTGGTGTTGGCTGCGGGAGGAAAGGTCACGATCTCCTCGCCGGCTGACGGCGCGACGGTCGATTCCAAAGCACCGGTCAAGGTGAGTTACGAGGCAGATCCCGGGCCCGATGGGGATCACCTTCACCTATACGCCGACGGCAAGAAGGTCGATGTCATCCACCAACTCAAGGGAACCGCCGAAGTTCCTCCGCTTGCGCCGGGCAAGCACAAGATATGTCTGGCGGTGAACACCACGGGACATGTGCCCACCGGCGTCGAAGGGTGCGTGAACGTCACCTCCAAGTGAGCAATGCACAAAACCTGGCCTACTCCGTAGTCCAGGTTGTGCATAATTTTGGCGCCGTCGCAGCGGTAGGCGGCTCCCTTGCCGCTGCNNGCATACCAAGAAAAAATTCGCTTGGCTCGCGCTCACCGGCTGGGGGACACAGGCGGCCAGCGGCGCGGTTTTTGGAGCGGTGAGCCTTCATTTCTATCACCAGCTGCCCGACATCGCGGGAGTAGCTGTCGTCGCGCTTGTCCTGAAGATGGCGTGCGCGGCAAGCGGTTTCTTGCTGCTGGCAGCCTATCTCCTTTGGGGATCGGGCTGGGTGGAACGCAAACGGATCCTTGCGTGCTACTCCTCGTCGATCCTGGCCGCCATTGCATTGAGCGCCGCCGCCTTCCTGCGCTGGTTCTCGTAGCGGATTGCCGGGATCGTCCGGCGACTGCGTATTACGCAGGCGGCTCCAGCAGGAGCGGCGAGGCGGTCGGCGCCGCTCCTGCTGCGCCGCTCGGCGTGGCCCGTCGAGATCAAGATTTACCGCGACGCGCCAACCGGGCCCGTTTTCTCAGCGCGGCCCCGGCGGAAAATCGAAAATCAGGCATGTGGTGGAGGCGTGGGCGTACAACCGGTTGTCCGGGCCGACCAGTTTCCCGTCCGCGGTCGCAACCTGGCCGCCCAGATGAACGACCTTACCCTCCGCGCGAACCAGTGGCACCTTGGTGGTCAAGGCGCGCACGATGTTGACTTTGAGTTCGAGCGTCGTATAGCTCTTGCCCGCTGGCAGGCACGATTGGACCGCACACGCCACGGCCGAGTCGAGCAGCGTTGCGAACCAGCCTCCATGAACCGTACCCAGCGGGTTGTAGATTCTTCCGCTGGGCCGGCCCTGAAAGACCACACGCCCCCGCTCGGCCTCCACCAGGAAGAAGTCCAAGGTTTCGCTGATCGGCGGCGCGGGCAATTCGCCCTGGAGCATGCCGGTGAATATCTCGAGGCCGGAGCGGCCGGCGATCTGCTCGAGCGTGGGTACGCCGACCTTCGTAGGGTCACGGCGAATTCGCTCGGTCCATTCCTGGTGCGTCTTTTCCCAGGCCGCCAAACGCTGCGCCGCGGTTTCCATTGCTTGGCTACTCCTTCCGGTGGGCTCAGCGCCGCCAAGAATCTTCCGCCAAGAGTGTAAATCGTGACCATGCGGTTCGATCGGGCACTCGACCGAGGACCGGGCACTGAATGGGACCGGCCCGCAACGTGGAACTCCTTGGCGCCCCGATCGAAGCGGCCAGGAAAGCTACCGCGGCGCGACGCGCCCGATCCGCGGCGCGGGAATCGTCTCGAACCGACCATGGGCGCACCCAAGCTCGGTCCAACAAACACCAGCGCCTGCCTGCTCTCGCACCGGAGAAGATCCTGTGGCACCACGCCGGCCCCGCGGGAGCCGGCAAACCCCGGCTGCAGCGCCGTCGGATCGCGC
>OKRD01000036.1 GCA_900290335.1 Burkholderiales bacterium
TGCATAGCTTCGCCTGACACGAGCCGACCGATAGAGCCCCGGCAGGCCGAGGCCCGCCCCGTTAGGGTTAGCGCATAGCGACCGGAACCGACTCGCGAGATTTCGCCTCTCCCGACTCTTCGTCAGTCGCCCTCGCGATTCGCGCCGGGTGCGTACGCTCATGGACAGCCTTCAGTTGCTGGATCGAGACGTCGACAGGCTCGAGTGGCCGAGCAGCGCCTGGATGAAGCGGATGTCGGCGCCGTTCTCCAGCATGTGGGTGGCGCAGGCGTGGCGCAACAGGTGGCAGGCCGCGTTCGGGTGCGTGTTTTTGAAGCGCTCCGGCGTCGCCGCTTCGATTGCCTTTCGGACGATCACCGATAGCTGCTTTGCCTGCATCGCTTCGCCGTGGCGCGCGAGAAAGAGAATCCCGGGGTCTTCGGCGTCCACATAGGCCGGCCGGAACTCGCAAATGTACTTCTGGATCCAGCGGCAAGCGCGCTCGCCGATCGGCACGGCCCGGTCCTTGCGGCCTTTGCCCTGGCGGATCAGGACTGTTCCGCGCTCCAGATCAATGTCGTCGGCCCGCAGCGCCACGAGCTCGCTGCGGCGCATGCCGGTGCTGTAGAGCGTCTCGAGCATCGCCCGGTCCCGAACACCCAGCCCGGACGCATCGGCGAGCTGGCAGGCGTTGAGTACCTGTGCGACCTCGGCCACTGTCAGGATATGGCGCGGCAGCCGCTGTTCGGCCCGCGGCAACTCCAGCTCCGAGGCCGGGTTGTAGAGCAGGTGGTGGGCGCGCGTCATCCACTGGAAGAAGACTCGAACCGAGATCAGCCGCTTGCTCTGAGTCTGGAATGAGAGCGGCGCGCCGGCGGTTCGGGTGCGGTAGTGGAAAATGTGCTGGCGGTAGCGCTCCAGCAGCGCCCGCGTCACCTCGTCGGGACGCCCGATCGACCGCTCCTCGCACCAGTCGATGAAGTACCCCAGCTCGATCCGGCGGTTCTTGACGGTGTGCGCCGAGAAGTGGCGGGCCGCCATCGAGTCCAGGAATTCGGCCAGGTAACCGCGAAAGCCCCCCTTCGTGGCCGCGTCACCTGCCATCCGCGGGGCCGACGACTTCTTGCCAGGCCGCATTCCCACGCTCAACCCCGATCGTGCAGGTACGACGCGCAGGAAAGCTGCGCCGGCAGGAAGTGCGTTTGCGGGGAATCAGCCGCCCGACGTTCGCCAACGGGCTCTGGCGTTGGATCTACTGTCGATTGCACCTTCCGCGACCCGCCCGAAAGGGCCCCGCCAGGCCCCCGCGAATGGGCCGCGAGCTGGGCCTTGGGACCCCGCGAAGCGTCCCGCGTACCGGCATGCTGCAGGGCAGCGGCATCGATCAGGCCCGAGAGCTGCGGAGCGGCAGTGGCCAGGTCGCCGTCGAACGCCAGCTCGTACTCGTAGCGTTGCCCACGCCCACCACGATGGGCAACAAGGTACTCCAGATCGAGCAGCCGGCCCAGGTGCAGACGCAGCTGGGTGTCGCCCCAGCCGATCGCCTCGCGCAGCTGTCGGCGGGTGAAGCGAACCTCGCAGTGGCGTTGCGGGCGCTCGCGCACCTGCGCCTGGACGAAGCCTCGGATTTCGCCCAGCAGGCGCCGGGTTTGCGGCGGCAGCTCGTCCAGGCTTCGGCCCAACACCTCGTGCGCGATGCGATTCGCCTGCGCGATATCCTCGCCGATCACCTCCACGTAGGGCAACGCCTCGCCGGTCTCGAGCACAAGGGTGTGCACCGGCCGCTGGTGCTGGTGCAGCAGCGCGATGGCCTCGATCAGCGTCAGGTACTTCTCGTGGTCGCGCCGCGTGCGGGTCTTGTCGGCTAGAAAGGTGAGGCGGTCGGCAAACGGATTGACCACCGCCACCGGCCGCAGCAGGCGCTGGGCGTTGCGATGCAGCCGGCCTATCCGCTCGGCCTGCTGCCGGACCTTCAGCCCCGGCAAGGTGCGGCGTTCGCGCTGGCGCCGGTGAATGGCCTCGGTCTGCCCCCGACCTTCGTCGACGCTAAGCACCAGGCACCGGCTGAGCAGCTCCTCGTCGATCTCCACCGCTGTGGTGGTCAGGCAGATCGCCACTGGCCCCTCGACCCGGTACTCTTGTGTCGACAGGGCGCCGGTAGCTGCATTCTTGCCGGTGCTGGCGATGGTCAGTTCTCCCTCGGACTGCAGGAGCTTGAGCGCATAGGCGGCTCGCCTCGCCCCGTACTGCTCGCTAATTGCCAGGATCTTGTGCTTCAGGGTCGAGCGGCCCATGTAAAACAGGCTCTGGCCGGTCACCGCGCTGTAGCGCACGCACTCCTCTTCTGGCATGAAGGCGAGCACCGCGTCCATCAGGGAACTCTTCCCGGCGGCCGACGAGGACTGCACGACGATCGCCAGCGGCGCATCACACTTGCGGCTGGTGGCGGCCAGGTAGGCCGCCAGCTTGTTGGTCGCCTCCCCGACCAGCCCGCACGCTTCAAGATCCGACACGATCCTCGTAAGCAAATCGGGACTTCCAAGCAGCTCCAGCGCCTGCGCCTGCTCGGCCTCGGTCATCTTCGGGGCTTGGGGCTCGACCTGCAGCGCCGCCCGGATCCGTTCGGCCTGGACCTCCTCGAGCTTGAGCAGCACCCTTCCGAGGTCCGTCTTGACCGTCTCCTCGCCAAGCGCCAATTCCCGGGCCGCCTGAGCGACGAAGTTGGCGGGCTGCGGGCCGAGTACAGGTCGAAGCTATCGACAAAGTATGCCTCGCCGCGGCTCACCAGGATGTTCACCTTGAGTGTCTGAGCCGAGAGATTCCTGGCCAGCCCCCGCACCCGGTAGCGGCGCTCCTCGAAGTTCACCACGACCTCGTCCGCACCGGTCTGGACGTCCGGGTCCAGGGCCGGCGACGTCGTGCACGCCACAGGCGCAATCGCTGCCTGCCCTGTGGGGCCGGAATCGGACGCCGGCGCCTCGGCGACGCTGACGGAAGCGGACGGTGGGAGTGTCGGCGTTCCCTTGCCAACCCACACCGCCTTGCGCATCAGCAGCCCCAGGCTCTTGTCCGCGGGTCTTTGGCGGCGCGCGAATTCGTTGACGTCCATGCCACGGGGAAGCGGCAGGCGCAGGCACTCCAGCCCCAGAGCCAACAGCCGTTCGGTCGCTTGGCCCGCTGCCCGCTCGCCGGCCTCGTCTCGCCCGAAGGCAATGAACACGCGCCGCACGCCAAAGCGTTGCAGCGCCTCAAGATGTTCGTCGACCAGGCCCTCGGGGCCGTGGGCAGTCGTCACGTTGCGCCATCCCGCGCACCAGAAGGTCATCGCGTCGATCAGCCCCCAGGTGAGGATCGCCTCGGTCTGCCCGGAAAGAGCCGCGGCATTCCATGCGCCACGCTGTACTCTCGGCAGGTACAGGTGCAGCGGAGGATTGACGTTCTCGGTGATCTTGCGGCCGTAGGCCGTTACCACGTGGCCAGCCGCGTCGATCGTCGGCACGACCAGGCATCCGTTGAAGTGCTCGTGTCCCGAGGGCCGCAGCAAACCGAGCTTTTGCAACCGCCCCCGCAGCGCCGCACCGGCCTTCACGCGCGCGGGCGGCAGCCGCAATCCCAATGTGCGGTTGGCAAAGCCCAACCGATGAGCATCGATGAGCTCGCGGCTGCCAATGCCGCGTCGCTCGAGGAACGTCAGCGCTTCGGGGCTGGCGAGCAGCGTCTGGTGGTAGTACTGAAACACTTGGTCGAGCAGTTCCTGCTCGCCGGCCTGCGCTTGCACCGGGCAATCGAGCTCGCTTGCGCCCGATCCCGTTGGCCCGGCAGTCGCTTCATGTCCTGCCGCCGCGCACCGGCCGCTCCTGAGCAGTTCCACGGCGTGATGCAGGCTTATGCCCTTGCGCCGAACGAGCCAGGCAATCGGGCCACCCGAAGCGCCGCAACTGCGGCAGCGCCAGCGATTTGACCCCGGGTCGATAACCAGGCTCTCGCCGCATTCGTCGCGAAACGGGCAGCGCCCCAGCAGCACGTCGCCGTCCTGGCGCAGCGCCGTGCCCAATTCGCGAACGAGTCGCTCGACGCTGCTCTGCGCGTTCAAATGCTGCAACTGCGCCTGCGTGACACGAGCCATGTCGCCTCCTGGCATAGCCGACGATGGGCCTTCTAAAGTACTCCACATCAGAGTGTCGTCAACCCCGTATTCACACCCATGCTGTACAATGAGATCGAAGCTCGAAGGTCCCTCCTGCGCCGTGAAAAGCAAAGACGAACGGTTTTATAAAGGCCTGGGCGCTCGCATCGCCCGGGGCCGCAGGCAGCGCGGCATCACGCAGATGCAGCTTTCGGCCACGCTTGGCATCGCCCAGCAAACGCTGGCACACTACGAGGGCGGCAGCTTGCGATTGCCCGCCTCGCTTTTGCCGGCCCTGGCGCAGGTTCTGCGCATCACGGTCGAGGAGCTGTTGGGCCAAGCGCGCCCGGCTGGGCGAGGCGCCAGCAAGCAAACGACGGCGCGGCGCCTGGAGGATCAGGTCGAGGCGATCGCGCAGCTGCCGCGCGCCAGGCAGCGCTTCGTGATCGAGCTGCTCGATACCGTGCTGGCGCAACCCAATCGGAGAGCGCCGGGAACGTGACCGGAGGTGATGAGATGAATGCAGCCGAACAGAACTTGATCGAGAAGATCAAACAACTCGCCCCGCAGCGCTTGGCCGAGGTCGAGGACTTTGTCGATTTCCTGCGGGCCCGCGACGACGAACCGCGTCTCACGCACGCCGCCGCCAAGGCCGGCGAGCTGAGCTTCGCGGCAGTCTGGGACAACGACGAGGACGCGGCCTACAACCGGATCTGATCGATGGCCGCCTCCACCGCCCGCTTTGCCTTCGGCCTGGTCCAACCGCGCCGGCCCAAGAGAAGCGCCACCAATCAGCTGGAGCGGCGCCTGCCGGGGATCGATAAGCGCAACCCCAATGCCAAGAGCCAACTCACCCAGTTGCTCGATTCCTTCATCGAGGGCGAGAAGTTCGAGCGCCGGGTCGGCAGCAGCAATGCCGGCTAAAAAAAAGGAGCACGGTGTTGGCAGTGCCCTGGCGGTCGAGGCCCTGGCCAGCCGCATCCACCTCATCCGCGGCCACCGCGTCATGCTCGACGCCGACCTCGCGACGCTCTACGGCGTCCAAACCAAGGTGCTGGTGCAAGCGGTCAAGCGCAACCTCGCGCGCTTCCCCACGGATTTCATGTTCCAGCTCTCCGGCGACGAGTGGACCAACTTGAGGTCACAGTTTGTGACCTCAAGTTTGGGCCACGGCGGCCGGCGCACCGCCCCCTACGCCTTCACCGAGCAGGGCGTGGCAATGCTCTCCTCAGTCCTGGGCAGCGAGCGCGCCATCGCCGTCAACATCGAAGTCATGCGCGCCTTCGTGCGGCTGCGCGATCTTCTCTCCAGCAACAAGGAACTCGCCAAGCGCTTCGCCGAGCTCGAACAGCGCCTGGAGCGCAAACTCGACTCCCACGACCAAGCCATCGCCGGTATCCTCGACGCGATCCGCCAACTGATGACGCCACCACATAGCCCGCCCAAGCGGCGCATCGGTTTCAGCTAGACGGCAGAAGAAGTCCGGCCAACCGACCAGCCCCCCGCGTGGCTTCCCCTTAGCGGCTCCAGTGCCCAGCGCTTGCAGCCTTGGGGGAGCGCTTCTTTTTTTCCCATCAAACCACCACCGGCTTTGATGTCGCAATTTGCGATCTCAAGTTATCGCACTGCCACCAGCACCGCCGCAGCACCTTCGCAGCCACGGCGTACGCGCTACCAAGTACCGGCGACAGCCATATCCTGCATTAGTTAGGCCACTACCGTTTTCTGGTAAGCGTGGCGTGAACACCGTCTATGCAGGACGGACCGAGCGGTCCGAGAATCCGTAGACGGACGTCTGTCAGATGTCCATTTGCGGATAGATGGACATTAAGCCCAAAGACACATCTGCGGCTGTTGGGCTGGATTGGCGCAAGAAGCCCAGGCGCAGTTTCAAACCTGAGCAGCGACTGGCGATGGTGCTCGAGTGCGAGCGACCTGGTGTGTCGGTTGCACAGGTGGCGCAGCGCAATGGGATCAATGCGAACCTGCTGTTTACCTGGCGCAAGCTCCATGCGCATGGCCAACTCGTACCGGCCGGCAGACCTACGGCGTTGGTGCCAGTGACAGTCGTCCAACCGACGCCCAAGCCCGAGACCCAAGCAAAGCGCAAGCGTCGAAGAAGGTCGACCGCGGCGACCGATGCGGCGCACAGAACCGCCGGCGCTATCGAGATCGAGCTCGCCGGTGCCCGCATCTACCTGCACGGTGCTATCAGCGAAGCCAACTTGCAGATCGTGCTCAAGGCGTTGGCACGACGATGATCGGATTGCCGGCGGGCACGCGCGTGTGGCTGGCGGCTGGCGCCACTGACATGAGAAAGAGCTTTGATGGTTTGGCTGCGCTGGTGCAAACGCAGCTGCACGAGAACGCCTTCGACGGGAACGTGTTCGTGTTCCGTGGCCGCCGTGGTGATCGGATCAAGCTGTTGTGGTGGGACGGACAGGGGTTGTGTTTGTTTGCCAAGCGTCTGGAGCAAGGCAAGTTCGTCTGGCCGCAAGCGAGTTCTGGAGCGGTGAGCTTGACGAGCGCACAGCTATCGATGCTGCTCGAAGGTATTGATTGGCGCAGACCGGTGCGCACGTGGCGGCCTGCGATGGCGGTGTAAAAACATGTGATGCATTCGGAGCAAGAAGTGCGTGACACCGAGCGAGTGCATCAATAAAATTGGCGCTCATGCACGCACCGATCGATCAGCTCCCCGATGATGTTCAGACGCTCAAGCGTTTGCTCATCGAGCGTAACGAGCAGTTCGAAGCCCAGCGTGTCGCGTTCGAATCGCAGCGCAAGGAAATCGAGACCAAGCGGTTGGAGATCGAAGCCAAGCGCATCGAGGTCATCGAGGCGCGGCTGCTCATCGAGAAGCTCAAGCTGCAGATCGCACGGTACAAACGCATCCAGTTTGGCCACAAGTCCGAGCGCCATGACGAGCACGTTGCGCAGCTCGAACTGCTGGTCGAGGAACTCGAGGCCAATTTGCCGGCGACCGACGAGCCGGCCAAGGATGCGTTCAAGCCCGAGGACGAGCCCGCCAAGGACAAACCGGCGCGCCGGCCCTTGCCCGATCATCTGCCGCGAACGACCCAGGAACACGCCCCAGCCTGCGGCTGTCCGGCGTGCGGTGCGACACTCAAGCGCATGGGCGAGGACGTATCCGAATACCTGGAGTTCGTCCCCGAGCACTTCAAGGTGATCCGCACGGTGCGGCCCAAGATGAGCTGCCCCAAGTGCTCCACGGTGGTTCAGGCACCTATGCCGAGTCGGCCAATCCCCAAGAGTATTGCCGGCCCTGGATTGCTGGCGCACGTGATCGTGAGCAAATTCGTCGATCACCTGCCGTTTTACCGCCAGTCGGAGATCTACGCACGCCAGGGTATCGATCTGGATCGCTCGACCATGGCCGGGTGGGGCGGAGGGGTTACCGATCTGGTTATGCCGCTGGTCGATTGCGTTGGACGGTACGTCGTCGCGGGCGGCAAGATCCACGGCGATGACACCACCGTACCGGTACTGGACCCTGGACGTGGCAAAACCAAGAAGGGTCGGCTATGGGTATATGTTCGAGATGACCGACCCGCGGGAAGCGTCGATCCGCCGGCGGCCTGGTATCGGTACACGCCGACTCGGGAAGGGGCCCATCCCATGGCGCACCTAGCCAAGTTCAAGGGCGTGCTGCAGGCCGATGCCTTTGCCGGCTTCAATGGCTTGTATGAAAGCGGCGCGATTCAGGAGGCAGCCTGCTGGGCGCATGCAAGACGAAAGTTCTACGACCTGTACGACCACAGCAAATCGCCCATTGCCGCCGAGGCACTGGATCGCATCCGGGAACTGTACGCAGTCGAAGACCAGGTGCGTGGCAAGCCGCCGGATCAACGCAAGGCGTTTCGCAAAGAGCACGCCGCTCCGCTACTGAAGGGGTTGCGCCAATGGCTTGGTGCCACCCTGTTAGCCGTATCGGCGAAATCTGAAACGGCCAGGGCGATCAACTACTCCCTCAAGCTCTGGGACGCTCTGACGCGATACCTTGAAGACGGAAGGATCGAGATCGACAACAATGCGGCCGAACGAGCATTGCGCGGTCCGGTCCTATCGCGAAAAAACTTCCTGTTCGCCGGTGCCGATTCCGGTGGGGAGCGCGCCGCGGCCATGTACACGCTGCTGGAAACAGCCAAGCTCAACGGCCTGAACCCGGAAGCCTACCTGTGCCACGTCCTGGAGCGAATCGCCGATCACCCGATCAACCGGATCGACGAGCTCCTGCCGTGGAACGGGGCCGCTCAGTTGGAAAATCCGCTGGCCCAAGCAGCCTGAGATTCGCCCGTCAAGACGGTGTTCGCGCCACGCTTACGATGGGTCTGGCGGGGCTATGACTTGAAAGGTGTTACCCATGAGGAATTCGAAGAAGTATTTAACCGTCGAACTAGGTTTCCTCAATCAGGGGACCAAACGCGGCGTTTACGGCGCCCACCTGTGCGCGTGCGCTGGGATTTACCCTCCCCTTTTTCTTGCTGCTCTAGCAATTGGTGCGCTTGTTGTTCATGAGCGCGAGCAACGCTTGCGCGTTTCCCTTTGCATCATTTATTGGGTCGTGGTCGTGTCTCGTTTTGCGAAGCTTGCGCCAATCGCCACCGCGAAAGAAGTCACCAGCAAGCCCAGATGCGAAATCCCCGATTCTTCGTGCCGAATGACCAAAGGGGTTCTCGCCGACGAATCTCCAAAAATACCAATTGATGAACGACCAATCGAAGGCAGGGTTGTCCGATATAAATGTGGCGTTGCTGCCTTTATTCGTCTCGGCAATCCAATCCCGGAAATCCAGCATGGCGCGAGTAGGCTCCGGAAATTGCAAGTGCTCTTCACGCGAATAACCGCTTACAGCAAGCGCTTCGGGCACCCACGCATCGCTGATAGGTGCGGTAAGCGCCTTGAATTCTGAGTAGACGCCGTCCTCCTTTGTCAGCGCAACTGCCGCAAAACACACCATTGACCACAGACCAGGTGCGGGGCCATCTGCTTCCACATCGACAACGTAAAGACTCATATCAACGTGGCATAGACGGCCTACAGGGTGTCAATCAGCCGCGTTGCCGCAAAACTGAAACTCTCATGCGCCTGTTCGAAATTTGGCTTGTGTCCTCCATAAATCAGCGGCAACAGCTGCTCCTCATACTCCGCGCGAGTCTGCCCGTCGGTGCGCGTTTGAAGCAATGTCTGCTCCAGAACAGAGCGGGCATTGTCCTTAAACGGCAGGAATTGGGCACCGAACTCAGATTTATCACCCTCTACGAGCAATTCAAATATCGGTAGGGCAGCCTCGATGTGTGCCGAGTCCTGTTGGCAAATACAGTGCACGTCATAAATGTGACGAACCAAGGCT
>OKRD01000006.1 GCA_900290335.1 Burkholderiales bacterium
CGACGTGCAGGACAAATTGTTCCGTCAGGCGGTGACGGCGGCCGGCACCGGCTGCATGGCGGCACTGGAGGCGGAGAAGTGGCTGGCCGGCCTGACCCAAGAGGCAAGCCCGGGCACCGCCCTCGCCGCGGACTAGCAGCCTGTCGGACTGAGTGACTTTGCGGAAGAAAGAGTCGCGTGAGGGCAGAAAATGGTCATCATATTTCTCATTGAGGGCGAGTGACGAAATGAAAATCCGTTTCGTTCTTTCTTTGTGCCTAAGTCCGACAGGCTGCTAGGCCCGGGTTTCCCCGCACGCTAGGCAGCGCGTCTTGCCATCGGGCTCCCTTGCATGCGCCTCACGCGCGGTGCATTGGTGCGCCGTCATATTGGTTCCGGGCAGCGGCAACGCATGTCCGGTTCCGGACGAAACAAAGGATCGTGAACCAATGCGCCTTGCGGTGCTGAAGGAACGGCGCGCCTCCGAGACGCGCGTGGCGGCCACCCCCGAAACCGTGAAGCGCCTGATCGGCCTGGGCCTCACGGTGGCCGTCGAAGCCGGCGCCGGCGCCGGCGCCGCCATGCCCGACGCGGACTTTGCCGCCGCCGGGGCCGACATCGTCCCTGACGCTTCCGCCGCCCTCGCCGGTGCCGCCATCGTCTTCGCCGTGCAGATGCCGCTGCCCGACCAGCGGGCGCTGATCCCGCGCGGCGCGCTGCTGGTATGCATCGCCAACGCCTTCGCCGAGCAGGACCTTGTGCCGCAGCTTGCGCAGGCCGGAATCGACGCGGCGGCGATGGAGCTGCTGCCGCGCATCACCCGCGCCCAGGCGATGGACGTGCTGTCCAGCCAGGCCAACCAGGCCGGCTACCGCGCGGTGATCGAGGCGGCCGGCGCGTTCCAGCGCGGCTTCCCGATGATGATGACCGCCGCCGGCACCGTACCGCCCGCGCGCATCTTCATCATCGGCGCCGGCGTGGCCGGGCTGCAGGCGATTGCCACCGCCCGCCGGCTCGGCGCCATCGTCTCCGCCACCGATGTCCGTCCGGCGGCCAAGGAGGAGATCAAGTCGCTCGGCGCCAGCTTCGTCGGCGTGGAGGACGAAGAAACCGCCGCGCAGACCGGCGCCTACGCCCGCGAGATGAGCGAGGCGTTCCGCCGCAAGCAGGCCGAGCTGATGGCCACCACTGTCGCCAAGAACGACATCGTCATCTGCACCGCGCTGGTGATGGGCCGCCGTGCCCCGGTCATCGTCACGCAGCCGATGGTGGACTCCATGCGCCCCGGCAGCGTCATCGTCGATCTTGCCTCCGACGCCGGCGGCAACTGCGAGGCGACGAAGCCCGGCGAAAGCGTGGTCACGCCGAACGGCGTCACCATCCTGGGCTGGCACAACTGGCCGGGCCGCATTCCGGTCGCTGCCTCCTCGCTCTATGCGCGCAACCTGCTGACGTTCCTCACCACCTTCTGGGACAAGGAGGCGAAAGCGCCAAAACTTCCCGAGACGGACGAGATCGTCAAAGGCGTCATGCTGACCCGCGGCGGCGCCGTCGTGCACCCGAACTTCCTGCCATCCCAGGCCGCCTGATCCAGCGGAGACCGACGCAATGAACCCGAACCAGCTGGCCGACGAAGCCGCCCGGCTCGCCGAGCGTGCCAACGAGCTTGCCCAGCACGCGCAGACGCTCGTCGGCGGCGCCGCCGCCGTCATCCCCGAGGTGGAGCCCATCGTCTACCTGCTCGCCATCTTCCTGATGGCCTGCTTCGTCGGCTACTACGTGGTCTGGAACGTCACGCCGGCGCTGCATTCGCCGCTGATGTCGGTGACCAACGCGATCTCCTCGGTC
>OKRD01000130.1 GCA_900290335.1 Burkholderiales bacterium
TTTTCAGCGGTTCTCATTGCGTTATTCCCCTCTAGTAGTTTTTGGGCGAACGTTCCCCGGGCTTTCGCCCGCGGCATTCGACGGATACCAAGCAAATGTCATACCAATGACGCGCTAACTGGCCGGCCGCGGCGCCTGCAGGATGCAGGCTCTCCTTGCAAACCGACGAAGGCGACGCTTGCGGGCGCCGTCGAGTCCCGCCGGGATGCTGGCATACGTTCGGTAAAAGGCTGGCAAAAATTCACTTCTTTGGTGCAAAAATCCCGATATCTGTGCGGATCAACTGCCGCGATGCCATGAGAGCGATCATTTCCTGCCAGAAGCTCGCCCAATTTCGTGGCACATATGTTGCTTGCTGATTTCACGCTGCCGCGGATCATGAAGCTGCGGGGGACTCCGCAGAACCTTTGCACTGAACCATTGGAGTGGGGGCATGAAACTGATAACTGCAATCATCAAACCGTTCAAGCTCGACGAGGTGCGCGAGGCCCTTTCCGGGGTTGGCGTGCAAGGCATCACCGTGACGGAGGTCAAGGGCTTCGGGCGGCAAAAGGGCCACACCGAGCTCTACCGCGGCGCCGAATACGTGGTCGACTTTCTCCCCAAGGTAAAGCTCGAGGCGGCGGTCGATGACGCCCTCGTGGATCGTGCGATCGAGGCGATCGAAGCCTCGGCGCGCACCGGAAAGATCGGCGACGGCAAGATTTTCGTTTTCGATCTCAAGCAAGTAGTCCGCATCCGCACCGGGGAAACCGGCAAAGAAGCACTCTAATTTTCCGCACCGGGAGCTATCAAAATGAAGAAGTGGATTGCATGCATCGCAACGGCCGTCGTACTGGGGGTGGGAGGCCTGGCCCCGGCGCTGGTCGTGGCGCAGACACCGGCCGCGGAGCAGAAAAAAGATGCGGCTCCCGCCGAAGCGGCCAAGCCGGCCGAAGCGACAGCGGCGGCACCGGCCGCGGCCGCTCCCACGCCCAACAAGGGGGACGTGGCCTGGATGCTCACCTCGACCGCATTCGTGCTGTTGATGTCGGTGCCGGCCTTGGCGCTGTTCTATGGCGGCCTGGTGCGCAGCAAGAACATGCTCTCGGTGCTGATGCAAGTTTTCGTCGTGTTCTCGCTCATCACCGTGCTCTGGTCGGTGTACGGCTACAGCCTGGCCTTCACCGAGGGCAGCGACAAGCTGGGGGCCTTCATCGGCGGTTTTGACCGGCTGTTTCTGGCCGGCACCTTCGACTCGGCAACCGGGAACTTTTCCAACGCGGGAACTTTCAGCAAGAACACGCCCTTGCCCGAGCTGGTGTATGTGGGATTCCAGGCAACGTTTGCCGCCATCACTTGCTGCCTGATCCTGGGCGCGGTGGTCGAGCGCGTCAAGTTCTCCGCGGTGCTGATCGCGATCACGATCTGGTTCACCCTGAGCTACCTGCCGATCGCGCACATGGTGTGGTTCTTCGAAGGCCCGGACGCGTACACGAGCGCCGCCGTTGCCGATGCCGTCAACGCCAAGGCCGGCTTGATATGGCAGTGGGGCGCGCTCGACTTTGCCGGCGGCACCGTGGTGCACATCAACTCCGGGGTCGCGGGACTGGTCGCGGCGACCTTGCTGGGCAAGCGCATCGGTCTGGGCAAGGAGTCGATGGCCCCGCACAGTCTGACGATGACCATGATCGGCGCGGCCATGCTGTGGTTCGGCTGGTTCGGTTTCAATGCCGGCTCGGCCCTGGAAGCCAATGGCACCGCGGCGTTGGCCTTCATGAACACCTACCTGGCCACGGCGATGGCGGTGCTCTCCTGGACCTTTGCCGAGTGGATCATCAAGGGCAAACCCTCCATGCTGGGTGCTGCCTCGGGTGCCGTCGCCGGACTCGTCGCCATCACGCCGGCGGCCGGCAATGTGGGCATTCCGGGCGCCTTCGTGATCGGCCTGGTGGTTGGCCCGATCTGCCTCTGGGGCGTTTCCGGACTCAAGCGCATGCTCGGGGTCGACGACGCGCTCGACGTCTTCGGCGTCCATGCGGTCGGTGGCATAACCGGCGCCTTGATGACCGGCATCTTCAATTCGCCCAGCCTGGGCGGACCGGGTTCGGTAAGCGACTGGGTGACGATGAAGACCGGCTACCCCGGCATCATGGATCAGTTCATCATCCAGGCCAAGGCCGTTGGCCTGACGGTCGTCTGGACCGCAGTGGCGGCCTTCATTGCCTTCAAGATCGCCGACCTGATCGTCGGGCTACGCGTGACCGAGAGCGAGGAGCGCGAAGGCCTGGATACCTCGTATCACGGCGAATCGGCGTACCACTACTGACGAGNNCCCAAGTGAAGAGTTCTTCCTAGGGGTGCCACCCGCGAGGGTGGCGATTCAGGGGGGTCCGAAGGTGGGCCCCCATTTTTTTTCCAAACTGCGGGTCGGCTATATCGCCCGAACGGGGATGCGGCGCGCGCCCTTGGCGAGGGCATAAGCGGTGCCCAACCCGTCGCCGAGCACGTCCTGCAGCGTGTGCCGATCCAGCGTTGCCATGAAATTGCGGCGCGCATCGGCCAGCACCGACTTGAGCGCGCACGCGGGCAACAGCGGGCAATCCTGGTACTCCTCGTTGAAGCACTCGACGATATCGAAGCGCTCTTCCATGTCGCGCACGACCGCACCGACATTGATCAGCTTGGGCGTGCGCGACAGGCGCATGCCGCCCCCCTTGCCGCGAATCGTGTCGATATAGCCCGCGGTCGAGAGCCGGTTGACCACCTTCATCAGGTGGTTCTCCGAAATCCGGTAGGCGTCGGCGATCTCCGAGATCGTGCAGACGCGCTCCGGATATGCGCCCAGATAGACCAGCACGCGCAAGGAATAGTCGGTAAAGCGGGTGAGCTGCATGGCATCTTGGCGGACCGACATCCCGGCCGCTCATGGCGTGCATTCTCGCCGATCTGGAAGGGGTACGCAATAGTTGACAAAAATCATCCCCCTTTCGCTTGACGGATCGCAATGTCCGCGTATAAGATGCTTGCAAAGTACACCTTATACGGAGGCAGGGGCATGAAGGATTTCTCGCACCGCGCGCTCATCGCGCGCCTGGCGCGTGGCGCCGCATCGGTCGTGCTAGCCGCCGGGTTGGTCGGCGCGCACGCGGAGCAGCGCGAATTCAACATGACCATCGACGAGGTCTCGATCAACGTGGCGCCCGGCTTTTATGCCAACGTGTTCGCGTTCAACGGCCAGGTGCCGGGCCCGCTGATCCACGTGCGCGAGGGCGACGACATCACCGTGCACGTCACCAACAACACCACCTTGCCACACTCGATCCACTGGCACGGCGTGAACCAGACCGGTACCTGGCAAAGCGACGGCGTCCCCGACGTCACGCAAAAGGCGATCCAGCCCGGCGAAGCCTTCACCTACCACTTCAAGACCGACCGCCCGGGGAGCCTGTGGTACCACTGCCACGTCAACGTCTGGGAGCACGTCGCGATTCGCGGCATGTGGGGTCCGCTGATCGTCGATTCCAAGAACCCGAGCGCGGTGGAGAAGACGGTCACCAAGGACGCCATCTTGATGATGAACACCTGGGAGTCGCCCTACGGGCCCTCGTACGGCAAGGGCGGGGCTCCCGCCGACGTCGCCGACTACTTTTCCGTCAACGGCCGCTCTTTCCCCCTGACCCAACCCATCCGGGTGCACAAGGGCGACGTGCTGCGCGTGCGCATGTGGGGCGCGGGCGACGAGATCCACGAGATGCACCTGCACGGCCACGACCAGCTGTTCACGCACAAGGACGGGTACGCCCTGCCCAGTCCGTATTACGTCGATACCGTCCCGGTCGGCCCCGGGGAGCGCTACGACACCATCGTGCAGATGAACAACCCCGGCCGTTTCATCTTTCACGACCACGTCGACCGTCATCTGAACATGGGCGGCATGCTCGGCGGCCCGATCACCGTCATCGAGTACGACGAGGTGCCTTCCGACGCCTGGTACGCCTGGAACGGTAAGGAGTACGACCCGGACTTCTTCTACAGCGAATCGATGAAGAAGGGGTACGGCATGTTCTCCAACCCCAATTTCCTCGGCAAACCGCTCGCGCCGGCGCGGCACACCCGCCCGCAATGAGGCGCCTGCTGATCCCCCTGTTGGCCCTCGCCCTGGCGGCCGCGAGCGGCGCGCGCGCCGCCGACCCGGGTGCGGACCTCCTGGCGCAGCGCTGCGCCGGCTGCCACGCCCTGGCGGGCCCGGCGCCGCAGACGCTGGCGCAGCTGTGGGCGCGCAAGGCCCCTGACCTCTTTTATGCCGGCAACAAGTTTCGCGCCGAATGGCTGCGCGCCTGGCTGCAAAAGCCGACCCGATTGCGTCCGGCCGGCGAGTTCTACCCCGACCATGTCCGGCGCGGCGCCAAGGGCGACGAGGTCGACGCCACCACCCTGGCGCCGCACGTGGCGCTCTCGGCCGCGGACGCCGGCGCCGCTGGCGAGGCGCTGATGCGCCTCAAGGCCCACGACGATCTGGTCGCGGCCGAGAAGATCGAGCCCGGCACGATTTCCAAATCGATGGGCGAGATGACCTTCGACAAGTTCCTCGGTTGCATGACCTGCCACGAAATCGAGCCCGGCTTTGGCGGGGCGTCGGGGCCCGAACTCTATACCGCGGGCCAGCGCCTGCAAGCCCAGTTCGTGGCCAGCTACATCCGCAGTCCGCAGGCCTGGGATCCGAAAATCTGGATGCCCAACAAGCAAGTCTCGGACGCCAACATCCTCAAGCTGGTGCGCTACCTGACGGTACTGTCCAAGGAGCCGGGCGATGCCAAGTAAGCGTTCGCGCATCGGCAGTCTTGGCGGGGCCGTGCTGCTGCTCGGTTGCGCCTTCGCGCTAGCGGCGGCGGGCAACGAATCGGCCGCGGACAACTACCGCACCTATTGCACNNGACGGCAACGGCAAGGGCATCAACATCCGCGACATGTCGGTGCAGCCGCGCGACCACACCGATGCCAAGGCGATGTCGGGGCGCTCGGACGATGCGATCTTCAAGGTCATCAAGGAGGGTGGACCCTCCATCGACAAGTCGGTGCTGATGCCCCCCTGGGGCGGGACCTTCAGCGACGAGGAAATCCGCGATCTGGTCGCGCACCTGCGCAAGCTCTGCAAGTGCTCGTTCGGCGCGGCACCCTGATTGCAGCAGACCGGTGGCGCGGTTCGACGTGCGCGTCCTTCGCGCCCACCAATTTTCTTTACAACATCCGGGCACGGGTCCGGTAAACCATAAGAGGAGTAGTTTATGCATTCGTTCAAATACACTGCAGTTGCCGCGGCAACCTTGGCCGCAATGTTTTGCGCCCACGGCGCAATGGCCAGGACCGTCGAAGTGACCATGACCGCCAAGGAGGTTGACGTCGCCATCGACAACAAGGGCACCAAGATGGCCGCCTGGACCTTCGATGGCTCGATCCCGGGCAAGCCCGTACGGGTCAACGAAGGCGACACCGTCGACTTCACCCTCGTCAATCCGCCGGAGAACAAGAACTCGCACGCGATGGACTTCCACGCCGCGCAGGCCGACGTGCTGGGCGAATTCGCGCCCATCAAGCCTGGCGAGAGCAAGCACTTCAAGTTCGTGGCCACGACCCCCGGGGTCTTCATGTACCACTGCGGCGCCAGCCCGNNCGCGGCATGTACGGCGTGATCATCGTCGACCCGAAGGACAAGACCAACTATCCCAAGGCCGACCGCGAGTACGTGCTCATCCAGCAGCAGTACTTCCCGGACGTGGAAAACTACGGCGCCATGCTCGAAAACGCCGGCTGGAAGGGCTCGCTGATCAACGGCAAGATTCTGCACTACGACCCCGTGCACGATACCGCCGCCACCCAGGTGCTCGAAGCCAAGCCAGGCGAGCGCGTGCGCATCTTCTTTGTGAACGCCAACATCAACATGCCGGTGGCCTTCCACCCGATCGGCGGGATCTGGGACCGCGTCTACATCAACGGCAACCCGAAGAACACGCTCTACGGCATCCAGACCTATAACGTGGCCGTGGCCGAGGGCGACACCTTCGACCTGGTCTCGCCCAGCGACCGTCCCACCAACAACGCGATCGTCGACCACGACATGGGTGCCGCACTGCGCGGCGCGATCACCGTGATCATGTTCAAGCCCGACGCCGATCCGAAGAAAGGTCATGGCGAACTAATCGTGCAATAAGCTTTCCGTGCCCCGGGTCGGGCCCGGCGGTTTCCCGATTCCCTACGCGGGACTTCGGGAGGCGGCGGCAAACCCGACCCGTTTTTGTTTTCCATTCTGCTATGGAGTTGCCGTTGAAACGACCCGACTGGAAGCGCGCAAGGCCGGCCCTGCTGCTCGTCGTGTTGGCGTGTGCCGCGGGCGCGGTCGCCATCGGTGCGCGAGGCAAGTGGCTTACGCCCCGCACCCAACAGGGTCCGAGCGTCGAAGAGCTGGCAGCGATCGAGCAAGGATACGTCTGCCCCATGCATCCGGAGATCACCGCCGATCACCCGGATAAGTGCCCGATCTGCGGCATGGACCTGGTCAAGTCCGCGCACCAGCACCGCCACGACCTGCAGGTCGAGCCGGGCGCGCTCTCGAGCCTGGGCGTGCGCCTGGTCCCCGTCGAGCGCAAGCAAATCGCGCAGGAGCTGCGCAGCTACGGCACGGTCGTAGCCGACGAGCAGGCGCAATTCAACGTCACTTCGAAGTTCGACGGCTGGCTGCGCAAGGTCTACGTCCACTCCGTTGGCGAGCATGTCGAGCGCGGCCAGGTGCTCTACGAGATCTACTCGCCCGAACTGGTCGCGAAGGAGCGCGAGTACTTCCAGTTTCTCACCCGCCGCAAGCAAATCCTGCAGAGCGTCGGGGACGTGTCGCAGCAGGAAAACGAATACGTCATGGACCTGCTGCGCGAATTGCAAAAGGAGCGCGAGGACCTGCTGCGGCGCGATCTGGACATCGAAACCATCCAGCAGCTCGAGCAAAACGGGATCACGATCGAGGTGGTGAAGGTGCGCGCGCCGCGCAGCGGCGTGGTGACCCAGCTCGGCGCGCGCGAGGGCAGCTTTGTCTCGCCCGCCGCCCCGATCCTGACCATCACCGATCCGTCGACCATGTGGATCGACGTGACGCTGGCCGCGGGCCAGTATGCGCTGGTGCGGCCGGGCGACCCCGCAGCGGTCTGGGCCGGTGGGGCCGAACCGCTCGAGGCAAAAATCGACTTTCTTAACCCGCTGCTCGATACCGGTCGGGCGCACGCGCGCATCGTGCTGCAACGGCCGCAAGCCGATCTGCCGCTGGGCACCCTGGTCGACGTTGCCATCCGCGCCTCGGCCCATACGGCGCGCGTGCTGCCGAGCTCGGCCGTGGTGCGCACCGGGCACGGTGACTTCGTGATGCTGGCGCGCGGTGCCGGCCGCTTCGTGCCGGTCGCGGTGCATACCGGCGTGGAAAGCGACGACATGATCGAGATCCGCGGAGGAATCCAGGAAGGCGCGCAGGTCGCATCCAACGCCCAGTTCCTGCTCGACCCCGCCGCGTCGTGGAGCGATACCCTCGCGCGCCGGGAGGGTGGCAACAGCACGATGGTCTCGGCAGCCGATTTCATGCAATGATTGGCGAGCGCGCGTCGCCGGCGGGCCTTGCCCCGCAGGAGCGCGCCTGCGCGATGCGCTGACTGAGGCGCCGCGCTTAGCACGCCACGGGACGCCGTAAGGGATTTTCTTGGTCGAGCAGGTCATCGCGTGGTCGCTGCGCCACCGCGCCATCGTTTTGCTGTGCGCCGCGGCGATGGCGCTGCTGGGCCTGCAGGGCGTGCGCCAGCTCGCGCTCGACGCCATCCCCGATCTGTCCGAAGTCCAGGTGATCGTGCAAACGAGCTACCCGGGGCAGTCGCCGCAATCGGTCGAGGACCAGGTGAGCTACCCGCTGGCGTCGGCCCTGCTGGCCGTGCCGGCGACCTCGGCCGTGCGCGGTTTCTCGATGTTCGGCGAGTCGTACCTGTACGTGATCTTCCGCGAGGGCACCGACCCGTACTGGGCGCGCTCGCGCGTGCTTGAGTACCTCACGCAGATCGCGCCGCGTCTGCCTGCCGGCATCACGCCGATGCTGGGCCCCGATGCCTCGGGCGTGGGGTGGGTCTTCGAATACGCCCTGGTGGATCGGGAGCACCGCTACGACCCGGACCGGCTGCGTGCCGTGCAGGATTTTTTCCTCAAGCTCGAGCTGCAGAGCGTACCTGGCGTGGCCGAGGTCGCCAGCGTCGGCGGCATGGCCCGGCAGTTTCAGATCGAGGCCGATCCGGTGCGTCTGGCGGGCTACGGCCTGGGACTGGAGCGGGTCGTGCGCGCGGTGCAGGACAGCAATATTGCCAGCGGCGGATCGGCGCTGGAGATGGGGCGCGCCGAATACATGGTGCGCGCGCCGGGCTACCTTGCCAGCCTGGAGGATTTTCGCAATATCCCGCTCGGTGTCGATGCGCACAACCAACCCTTGCGCTTGGCCGACGTGGCGCGCGTGCAGATCGGTGCCGAGCCGCGGCGCGGCATCACCGATCTGGACGGCCGCGGCGAGGCGCCCGGCGGCATTGTCGTCATGCGCCACGGCGAGAATGCGCTGGCCGTTGCCGAGCAGGTCAAGGCACGGCTCGAGGCCCTGCGCCGCAGCTTGCCGCCGGGCGTGGAGATCGTGGTCACGTACGACCGCTCCGGGCTGATCCGCGGCGCCGTCGACACCCTGCAACGGCGCCTGGTCGAGGAGTCGGCGGTGGTGGCGCTGGTCTGCGGCGTGTTCCTGCTGCACCTGCGCTCGGCCCTGGTGATCATCGTCACCTTGCCGCTGGGCATCCTGGCGGCGCTCGCCGTGCTGGCGGTGCAGGGCACGAGCGCCAACCTGATGTCCCTGGGCGGCATCGCGATTGCCATTGGCGCCATGGTCGATGCCGCCATCGTCATGGTGGAGAACCTGCACAAGCGTCTCGAGGACGCCGATCCCGGCGCCGACCGCTGGGAGATCGTCCGGCGCAGCGCCTGCGAGGTCGGCCCGGCACTGTTCTTTTCGCTGCTCGTGATCACCGTCTCCTTCCTGCCCGTGTTTGCGCTGACCGGCCAGGAGGGTCGGCTGTTCCGTCCCCTGGCCAGCACCAAGACCTACGCCATGGCCGCCAGCGCGCTGCTGGCGGTGACCCTCACGCCGGTGCTGATGGGCTATCTGGTGCGCGGCCGGATCGCCCGCGAGCGGGCCAACCCGCTGCATCGCGTATTGCACGCCGCGTACCAGCGCACGCTCACCGGCGCCCTGCGCCGGCCACGCTGGGCGCTCGCCATCGCCGCGCTGGGCCTGGCCAGCGCGGTCTGGCCGCTGTGGCATCTGGGCAGCGAGTTCATGCCGCCGCTGTACGAGGGGAGCATCCTGTACATGCCCTCGACGCTGCCCGCCATCTCGGTGGACGAGGCCGCCCACATGCTGCAGGTGACCGACCGGCTGATCGGCGAGCTGCCGGAGGTTGAACTGGTCTACGGCAAGGCCGGGCGTGCACAGACCGCGACCGATCCGGCCCCGCTCTCGATGTTCGAGACCGTGATCTTGCTCAAGCCGCAGGACCAATGGCCGGCCGGCGAGGGCGTCGGCCAATTGCTCGACAAGCTCGACCGCCAGGTCCCGCTGCCTGGAATCACCAACGGCTGGGGCTACCCGATTCGCACGCGCATCGACATGCTCGCCAGCGGCATCCGCACGCCGCTGGGGCTCAAGGTGAGCGGCCCCGACCTTGCGGTCATCGTTGGCCTGGCACGCCAGGCCGAGGCCGCGCTGCGCGCCGTGCCGGGAACGCGCAGCGCCTTTGCCGAGCGCATCGCCGGCGGACGCTACCTCGACATCGACCTGGACCGGCGGCGGGCCGCGCGCTTCGGCGTGACGATGGCCGACGTGCAACGGGTCGTCCAGGGCGCCATCGGCGGCGAGAGCATCGCCAGCGTGATCAGCGGCCGGGAGCGCTACTCGGTGAACCTACGCTACCCGCGGTCGTGGCGCGACTCGGTCCAGTCCATCGGCGAGATCCCGATGGTCACGCAAGACGGACAAAAGGTGCGCCTGGGCGACATTGCCCATCTGGTGCTGCGCGACGGAGCCACCGAGATCAAGAGCGAAAATGCGCAGCTGGTCGGCTATGTGTACCTGAACCTGGACACCACGGATCTGGGTGGGTACGTCGCGGCGGCCGACCGGGCGCTCGCACGGATCGAGCTGCCGCCGGGCTATACCATCTCCTGGTCGGGGCAATACGAACAGATGCAGCATGCGCGCGAGCGCCTGGCCTGGCTGATCCCGGCCACCATCGCGCTCGCCGCCCTGCTGCTGTACGGCCACTTTCGCAGCTGGGCGCGGGTAGCGCTGGTGCTCCTGTGCCTGCCCTTTTCCCTGATCGGCGGCGTCTGGCTGGTCTACGTGCTCGACTATCGGCTCTCGGTCGCGGTGGCCGTCGGATTCCTCGCATTGGCGGGGGTTGCCACGGAATTTGGCGTCGTCATGCTGCTGTACCTGGACCAGGCACGGGCGCAGGCGAGCCGGGCCGGTGCGCCGCTGAGTCGCTTTGCGCAGTTGCGCGCCCTGATCCGCGGTGCGTCCTCGCGCGTGCGCCCCAAGGCCATGACGGTGGCCGTGATCGTCGGCGGCCTGCTGCCCGTCATGGTGGGCGAGGGGCTGGGCAGCGACGTCATGAAGCGCATCGCCGCGCCGTTGGTCGGCGGAATGCTGACTGCGCCCCTGCTGTCGCTGATCCTAATACCCCTGATCTATGACTGGTGGCAGCGGGAGCGCGCCCGGCGGACCATGGAATAGAATCCGCTACGGTGATCCATGGAGCAAGCAATTGTCCACCCTGAGCGTGCCCCACCTGGCGGAGTCTGCCGGTCCGGTCCTGGAGTTCGAGCGCCGCATACTCGATTCCGTGCCGGAAATCGAACACTGGTTCCGCCTCCAGTGGCAGGAGCACACGCCGCCGTTCTACAGCTCGGTGGACCTGCGCAACGCGGGCTTCAAGCTCGCCCCGGTAGACACCAACCTGTTTCCGGGAGGCTTTAACAACCTCTCCGAGGAGGCGCTACCTTGCGCGGTGCAGGCGGCCCAGGTGGCCATCGAGCGCATCTGCCCCGAGGCCCGGCGCCTGTTGCTCGTGCCCGAGCGCCACACGCGCAACGTCCACTATCTGCTCAACGTCGCGCGCCTGGTGCGGATCCTCTCCGCCACCGGCCTCGAGGTGCGCATCGGCAGCGTCTCGGAGGAGATCACCGCGCCCGCCACGATCTCCCTACCGGGCGCCGAAAGCCTGCTGGTGGAGCCGATCCGCCGCAAGGGGGGGCGCGTCGGCCTGGCCAACTTCGACCCCTGCGTGGTGCTGCTCAACAACGACCTGTCGGCCGGGATCCCGGAGCTCCTGCGCGGACTCGACGGCACGCAGACCCTGCTGCCGCCGGCCCACGCCGGCTGGTCGATACGCCGCAAATCGAACCACTTCGCCTGCTACGACGAAATCGCCGGCGCATTTGCGCGCCTGGTGCAGGTCGATCCGTGGATGATCAACCCGCTGTTTGCCCGCTGCGGCGAGGTCGACTTTCGCGACAGCGCCAGCAACGCGTGCCTGGTGAGCCAGGTCGACACCCTGCTCGCAGCGATACGGGAAAAGTACCGGACCTACGATATCCGGCAAAAACCCTTCGTCATCGTCAAGGCCGACGCCGGCACGTACGGGATGGGGATCATGACGGTCCACGACGCCGCGGAGGTGGCCGCACTCAACCGCAAACAGCGCAACAAGATGGCGATCGTCAAGGAGGGCCTGAGCGTTACCGAGGTCATCATCCAGGAAGGCGTTCCCAGCTACGAAAAGGTCGAGCACGGCGTCGCCGAGCCGGTGGTGTACATGATCGACCGCTATGTGGTCGGCGGCTTCTACCGGGTGCACCCGGATCGGGGCATCGACGAGAATCTCAACGCACCGGGCATGCATTTCGTTCCCCTGGCGTTTCATTGCAGCTGCAACCTTCCCGATCAGCGGGCCGCCCCTGGTTCGAGCGCACTCAACCGCTTCTACATCTACGGCGTCATCGGCCGGCTGGCGCTGCTGGCCGCGGCCCTGGAGCTCGAGCGCTCGGAGCCCGCAGGCGAGGCGGCCCCGGCGGGTGTTGCGCGGGGCACGGGCGCGCCGGCGCTGGCCGGCTAGCGCCCGCGGCCAGCGAACTTCATGGGAATACTGGCAAGCGGCAGGAGCGGCGAGCGCGGCGTGCTGTTTCTGGTCGACCCGCTCCAGGAGCTCAAGGCGCACAAGGACTCGAGCGTCGCGATGATGCGCGAGCTGGCGCGCCGCGGCTACGCGCTGTGGGCCTGCACCCCGCGCGATCTGACCTGGGAGAGCGGCTCCGTTCGTGCGGCCGCGCAGCCGATCACGCTCGACTCCGCCGCCGGCGCCCCGCACTGGTATGTCGCGCAGCCCCGGGCCATGCGCCGCTTGGTCGACTTCGCTGCGGTACTCATGCGCAAGGACCCGCCGTTTGACGCCGAGTACCTCTACGCCACCCACCTTCTCGGGGATGCCGCGCGCGGCGGCGCTCACGTGTTCAACGCGCCCGAGGCGCTGCGGGACCACAACGAGAAGCTGGCAATAACCGAATTTGCGCAGTTCATCGCCCCGACGCTGGTGAGCTGCGACTCGCGCGAGATACTCGACTTCCACGATGCGTACGGCGAAATCGTCATCAAGCCGCTCGACGGCATGGGCGGCAGCGGCGTTTTTCGCATCTCGGCCGGCGATCCCAACACCAACGTCATCCTCGAGACCGCGACGCTCGAGGGCGCGCGCACCGTGATGGCGCAGCGCTTTCTGCCCGAAATTGCGCAGGGCGACAAGCGCATCTTGTTGATCGCCGGACGCCCGGTACCGTTCGCCCTGGCGCGCATACCCAAACCCGGCGAGTCGCGCGGCAACCTCGCTGCCGGCGGAACCGGACGTGCCCAACCGCTGTCGGCCAGGGATCGCCAGATCGCCGAGGCGCTCGGACCAATCCTCGATCAGCGCGGGCTGCTGCTCGTGGGGCTGGACGTGATCGGCGACTACCTCACCGAGATCAATGTCACGAGTCCGACCTGCTTCGTCGAGATTCACCAGCAAAGCGGCTTCGATGTTGCCGGCGCCTTCGTCGATGCGCTGGAACAGCGCCTGGGAGGGTGAGCACCGTGGTTGCCGTCGTCGTCATCGCCCATCGCCCCCTTGCCAGCGCCCTCGTGGCAGCGGCCCAGCACGTGTACAGCCGCGACCCCGGCGGCGCGGCCTCGCGCCAGCTCGCGGGGCTGGACGTGGCACCCGATGCCGAGCTGGGAGCGGCAAGCGCCGAAGCGGCCGACTTGCTGCAGCAGGTCGACCGCGGCCAGGGGGTGCTCGTGCTCACGGACCTGGTCGGCGCCACGCCGGGCAACGTCGCGGCCGGCTTGGCGCGACCTGGGCGTGTCGCCGTCGTTGCCGGCGTCAATATGCCGATGCTGCTGCGGTCGCTGTGTTACTGCGAGTCGCCCCTGGAGGACCTGGTCGCCAAGGCCCTGGCCGGTGGTGCAAGCGGCGTGCAGCAGCTCCCCTCGTCCCTCGATGCCACCACGGCGCCGCCTGCCGGGCCGGCGCGCGTGGCCAAAAGATGATCACCCGCTCCTTTACCATCCGCAATAAACTCGGGCTGCACGCGCGGCCCTCCGCCCAGATAACCCAGACTGCCTCCGGTTTCCAAAGCGAGGTATTCCTCGCCAAAGACGGGCGGCGCGTCAACGCCAAATCCATCATGGGGGTGATGATGCTCGCGGCCGGTTGCGGCTCGGTCGTCACGGTCGAGACCGCGGGCGCCGACGAGGAGCAGGCGATGACGGCGGTGGGCGAGCTGATCGACAGCGGGTTCGGCGAGCGCGCTGCCTGAGTCGGCCGCCCTCCAGGAGGGCGACGCATTGCAGGTCGTTGGGATCGAACAAAAATTTTGCACGGCGGGCGGGACGATGGGCAAGCGGCTGATCGGACAGGGGGTGGCGCGCGGGACCGTGATCGGTCGCGCCCACCTGCTCGCGCCCAGCGAACTCGATATCCGCCAGTACCACATCCAGCGCGGCGACGTACTGCACGAGGTCGCGCGGCTGAACAACGCGTTTTCCCTGGTGCGGGCCGAGCTCGAGCAGCTGCGGGCCGATGTCGCCGACGACGCGCCGCCCGAGGTCCGGGCCTTTCTCGATCTGCACCGGATGATCCTCGACGACTCGCTGCTGTGTGACGCGCCGCGTGATCTGGTCCGCACGCGCCTGATCAACGCGGAGTGGGCGCTGACGATCCAGCTCGAGGAGGTATGCCTGCAGTTCGAAGCGATCGACGACGAGTACTTTCGCAGCCGCTCGCAGGACGTGCGCCAGGTGGTGGAGCGGGTGCTGCGGCGGCTCGCCGGCGGGCGACCCTCGCCGATGGCGCTGGCCCCCAAGCTAGAGGAGGGCGAGCGGCTGGTTCTGGTGGCCCACGACCTGGCGCCGGCCGACATCTTGCATTTCCGGCAGGATGCCAGCAACAGCCTGGCCGGATTCATCACCGAACTGGGCGGCCCGACCTCGCACACCATGATCCTGGCGCGCAGCCTGGGCCTGCCGGCAATCGTCGGCGTCGGCGACGCGCGTACGGCGATCAGCGAAGGCGACCTGGTGGTGGTCGACTCCGATGCCGGCCAGGTGATCATCCTACCCGACGAAGAGGCGCTGGCCGAATTCCGGCGACGGATCCTGGTGCAGGGGCAGGCGCGCTCCGAACTGCGCAAGCTCCGGGGCAGGCTGTCGCGCACCAAGGACGGGATTCCGATCGAACTCTGCGCCAACATCGAAATGCCCGAGGACGTGCGCGATGCCCTCGATGCGGGGGCCGACGGGGTCGGACTGTTCCGCACCGAGTTCCTGTTCATGAATCGGGACCGCTTGCCCAGCGAGGACGAACAGTTCGAATCCTATGCCAGGGTCGCCCGGGCAATGAAGGGCAAGCCGGTTGTCATCCGCACCCTAGATATCGGCGCCGACAAGGTACTCAACGTGTCGGCGCGCCAAAGCCTGGGCCTGACCCATGAGGGCGGCGATGGCCAGGGCCCGGAGCCCAATCCGGCGCTAGGCCTGCGCGCGATCCGCTACTGCCTGGCATATCCGGAACTGTTCCTGACGCAGCTGCGCGCGATCCTGCGGGCCTCGAGCCAGGGCACCGTCCGCATCCTGGTGCCGATGCTCGCCCACGTGCACGAGATCGAGCAGGCGCTGCAGTTCGTCGCGCGGGCCAAGGAGCAGCTCAAGGAGCGCCGCCAGAAGTTCGACGCGCGCGCTCCCGTCGGCGGCATGATCGAGGTGCCGGCGGCGGCCTTGAACCTGGGACCGTTCATCGAGCGCCTGAAATTCCTCTCCCTGGGCACGAACGACCTGATCCAGTATGCGCTGGCGATCGACCGCACCGACAGCGCCGTGGCATACCTGTACGAACCCCTGCACCCGGCGGTGCTGCAACTTATCCATCTGACCATCCGCACGGGTTCGCGCGCGGGCCTGCCGGTGTCCGTGTGCGGCGAGATGGCCGGCGACCTGGGCAGCGTCGAGTTGCTGCTGGGAATGGGCCTGCGCCGCTTCTCGATGAATCCGGCGCAGCTGCTCAGCGTCAAACAGCGCCTCTTCGAACTCGACTCCAAGGCGGCCGGGCGACTGGCGGCGCGCGTCGCGCGGCTGCACGATCCGCAGCAGATCCGCGCCGCACTCGAGCGCTCCCGCCGCAGCGAAGGCGCCGCGGCGACGCGCGCGAGCGGCAAACGCCCCGCGCCAGCGCGTCCCGCCAGCCGGCGCCCCTAATCTGCCGTGGCCACTGGCTCCAGCGCCCAGTCCGTTGGCATTGTCGCGCCACAGACGATGCACTTTGCGGCGCCGCTGACACTCAGTAGCGGTGCGCAGCTGGCCGACTATGAAGTGCGCTACGAGACCTACGGCACGCTCAATGCCCAGCGCAGCAACGCCGTGCTGGTATGCCATGCGCTCAACGCCTCGCACCACGTGGCCGGCACCTACGCCGATCAGCCGCGCAGCACCGGCTGGTGGGACAACATGGTCGGTCCCGGCAAACCGATCGACACGCGCCGCCTGTTCGTGATCGGCGTCAATAACCCCGGATCGTGCTTTGGCTCCACCGGCCCGATGTCGATCAATCCTACGACGGGCAAGCCCTACGGAGCCGCGTTCCCGGTGGTCACGGTCGAGGATTGGGTCAACGTCCAGTCCCGCGTCGCCGATGTGCTGGGGATCGAGCGCCTGGCCGCCGTCATCGGCGGATCGTTGGGTGGCATGCAGGCGCTGTCGTGGGCGATCCAGTACCCCGAGCGCATCGGCCACTGCATCGCGATCGCCACGACACCCAAACTGAGCGCACAGAACATCGCCTTCAACGACGTGGCCCGCAGCGCCATCCAGAGCGACCCGGACTTTCACGGCGGCGACTACTACGCCCACGGCGTCATCCCCCGGCGCGGCCTGCGCGTGGCACGCATGATCGGCCACATCACCTACCTGTCGGGCGACGACATGACCGAGCGCTTCGGCCGCAGCCTGCGCGCGCAGGACTATGCCTTCGGCTATGGCGCCGAGTTCGAGGTCGAGTCCTACCTGCGCTACCAGGGCGAGAAGTTCTCCGAGTATTTCGATGCCAACACCTATCTGCTGATTACGCGGGCGCTCGATTACTTCGATCCCGCGCGCGCGCACAGCGGCGACCTGGTGCGCGCCCTGGCCCCGGCGCAGGCGCGCTTCTTGCTGATTTCGTTCACGACCGACTGGCGCTTTGCTCCCGCGCGGGCCCGCGAGATCGTCGCCGCGCTGATCGCCAACGGCCGCGTCGTGAGCTACGCCGAAATCGATGCGCCCCACGGCCACGACGCCTTCCTGCTCGAGGATCCGCGCTACCACCAGCTGGTGGCGGCGTACGTCGACCGTATCGCCGCGGAGCTTGCCTGATGCTGCGCCAGGACCTGGCCCAGATCGCCAACTGGATCGAGAGCGATTCGCGCATCCTCGACCTGGGTTGCGGCGACGGCGCCCTGCTGGCGCATTTGCGCGATACGCACAACAGTGCCGGGTACGGCATCGAGATCGCCGACGCCCTGGTGCTCGAATGCGTGCGCCGCCGGGTCAACGTGATCCAGGCGGACCTGGAGTCGGGGCTGCGCATGTTCGCCGATGCCATGTTCGACACCGTCGTGCTTTCGCAAACGCTGCAGGCCATGCGCAACGTCGAATCGATCCTGCGCGAGATGGTCCGGGTCGGGCGCCGCGGCGTCGTCAGCTTCCCGAACTTCGGCCACTGGCGCCACGCGGTCTCCCTGCTTGCCGGGCACATGCCGGTGACGCCCGAGATTCCCTACCAGTGGTACGACACGCCCAATATCCACCTGTGCACGCCCAAGGATTTCGAGCTGCTGGCGGCGCGCCTGGGGCTGCGGATCACCGATCGCGCCTTGCTTGCCGGCGGCCAACCAGTGGCGGTGCTGCGCAATCTACGCGCCAGCGTCGCGGTCTACCGTTTCGAGAAGCGCTGACCCGGGACATAGCGCTGCGTGGCCCAGACGAGCGTCAGGGCGATCGTGCCGCTGGCGGCACAGCCACAGAAGAATGCTGCATAGCCGAAGGCGTCGACGGCAATCCCGGAAAATCCGGCAACAAACTTGGGAACCAGCAGCGTCACCGAGGACAGCAGCGCGTACTGCGTGGCCGAATACGCGCGGTTCGTGAGGCCCGAGAGGTAGGCGATAAAGACCGTGCCGGCGATCCCCTCGGCGAAATTGTCGGTCGAGACCGCCACCACCAGCAGCGTCAGGTCGGGGCCACGCGCGGCCAGCCAGGCGTACAGCAGGATCGACGACGACGAAACGAGCGCCGCACCCCACATCATGCGCGGTATGCCGACCCGCAGCGTCAACGCGCCGCCCACGATGCCGCCCAGCAGTGCCATCACCACGCCGTAGACCTTGGAAACGGCCGCGACCTGTTCCTTGGTGAAACCGATGTCGTGATAGAAGGGATTGGCCATCACCCCCATCACGATGTTGGCAAAGCGGTAGCTCGACACCAGGGCCAGCAGCAGCACCGCGTGCCAGCGGTAGCGGCGCAGGAAATCGGCAAACGGCTCGAGCAGCGTCGCGTGCCGCGGCGGCGCGCCCCCCTCCGGCTCCGCCGAGCCGCTCGCCTGTTCCCGCGTCCAGGCGACCGCGAGCATGCCGACCAGCATCGAGGCGGCCATCACCGCATAGGACAGCGCCCAGGCCTCGGGGCGGTAGGCGTCCCCGCCGGCGGCGCGCGCGGCGATCCACAGCGCCCCGGCACCGGCCCAGATCATGCCGAAGCGGTAGCCCGTCTGGTAGGCCGCGGCCAGCGCGGCCTGGCGCTCGACGCCAGCCGATTCGATCCGGTAGGCATCGAGCGCGATGTCCTGGGTAGCTCCCGCCATGGCGGTAAAAAGCGCGCAGGCGGTGAGCAAGGGCAGGTCGCGCTGGGCATCGAGCAGCGCCATCGACAGCAGGCCGAGGATGACCGCGCCTTGCGCCACCAACAGCCAGGCGCGCCGGCGGCCCAGGCGCCGGGTAAGCAGCGGCACCGGCAGACGGTCGAGCAGCGGCGCCCAGACCCACTTGAAGGGATACGCCAGGGCAACCCAGCTCAGAAACCCGATCGCGGGACGACCCACGCCGGCCTCGCGCAGGCGAAAGGAAAGCGTCCCGTAAATCAGCAACAGCGGCAGTCCGGCGGCAAAGCCGAGCACCAGCATGCGCAGCACCGCCGGTTCGGCATACACGCGCCAAGCAGAGCGTTGCGGGGCGACCTCCTCGGGAACCGGGATCACAGGCGCCCGGAATAGTCGACGATCAGCGGCGCGTGGTCGCTGAAGCGCTGCTTCTTGTAGATCTCGACCCGCTGGGCCCGGACCGAGGCCCCCGGCGTCGCGATCTGGTAGTCGATGCGCCACCCGACATTGTTCTCCCAGGCGCGGCCGCGGTTGCTCCACCAGGTGTATTGCTCCGGCCGGGCGTCCAGGCGGCGAAACACGTCCACCCACCCGTGCTCGTCGAACAACCGCCCGAGCCAGGCGCGCTCCTGCGGCAGGAAACCGGAATTCTTCTGGTTGGCACGCCAGTTCTTGAGATCGATCGGCTGATGGGCAATATTGACGTCCCCGCACAAAATCACCTCCCGGCCGCTGGCCCGCAATTGCGCGAGGTGGGGAAAGAAGGCATCGAGAAAGCGAAACTTTGCCTCCTGGCGCTCGGGCGAACTCGAGCCCGACGGGAAGTAGACGCTGATCACCGTCACCTGGGAAAATTGCGCCTCGACGTAGCGGCCCTCGCGGTCGAACTCCGCATCGCCGAAACCGATCCGGACGCTCTGCGGCCGCTTCTTTGTGTAAATCGCCGTGCCGCTATAGCCTTTGGCCTGGGCGCAGTGAAAATAGCCATACCGGGCCGACGGACGCAGCAGTGCCTCGGGCAAGTCGGCCTGGTGGGCCTTGACCTCCTGCAGGCATACCAGGTCCGGGTCATTGCGCCCGATCCAGGCCATCAGGCCCTTGCTCGCCGCCGAGCGCAGGCCGTTGACGTTGAGACTGACAATGCGAAACATGCTATCTCTTGCAATCCCCCGAAGGCCGCATTGCGGTACGCTCGCGCCTCATTGGGTAAATTCGCGTTCTCCGTGACAACCGCCCGTTCGCGCACGTGACCCACAGTTCCGAACACTTCATTGAATTCGCCCTGCAAACGGGTGTCCTCGCCTTCGGCGACTTCACGACCAAGAGCGGTCGCCAGACCCCGTACTTCTTCAACGCGGGGCGCTTCGATCACGGTGCCGCCTTGCGCCGGCTGGCCGGATTCTATGCGCACACGATCCTGGCAAACCGTGCGGCCGGGAAATTGCGCTTCGACATGCTCTTTGGCCCGGCGTACAAGGGCATTGCCCTGGCCGCGGCGACGGCCATCGCCTTGTCCGAACAGGGTGTCGACCTACCCTTTGCCTTCAACCGCAAGGAGGCCAAGGACCACGGCGAGGGCGGGGTGCTGATCGGTGCCCCGCTCGCCGGGCGCGTCCTGATCATCGACGACGTGATTACCGACGGCGCCGCCAAGCGCGAGTCGGTGGCCCTGATTCGCGGGCAGGGCGCGCAGCCCGCCGGCGTGGTGATCATGCTCGACCGCATGGAGCGCATGGGGCCGGAGAGCGAGCTGTCGCGCGAATCGGCCGTGCAGGCATTTGAGCGGGCAACCGGCACCCCCGTTATCGCTATCGCCAACCTCGATCACCTGCTCGGTTTTCTTCGTTCGGACTCGCTCCTGGCCGCCCCCGCACGCCGCCAGCTGCCGGCGCTCGAACAGTATCGCCAACGCTATGGTGCCTGAACCGATGTCGCCGCAGTGCCCAGGCCCGGGCCCGGGCCGCGCACGCTTGCCTTGCCGCGTGCCGGCATGCTGCACGCTGTTGGCCGTGCTCGCGCTGCTGAGCTGCCCTGCGGTCCGGGCGCAGACCCAGATGTACGTCTGCACCGACCGCACCGGACACACCCATGCCGAGCGCTACCCACCGCCGGAATGCAAGGATCGGGACGTGCGCGAGCTCAACCCCGACGGGTCGCTCAAGAGGGTGATCGCGGCGCCGCTGACGAAGGAGCAGCGCAAGAAAAGGGAGGAAGAGGAGGAAGTGCGCCTGCGCGAGGAAGAGCAGGAGCGCGCGCAGTTGCACCGGGACCGGGCGCTGCTCGAGACCTACGGCAGCGTCGACGAGATCGACTCGGCGCGCCGGCGTGACCTGGCCGGGCGCCAGATGCTGATCGATCGGGCCGACCAGCGCATCGCGCAATACGAGCGCGAACGCAAGCGCCTGGAGGACGAGGCCGAGTTCTATCAACACCGGGAGCTGCCAGCCGATCTGCGGGACAAGTTCGCGGCCAACAAGGCGCTGGTGCAGCAGCAGGAGAAAACCCGTGCCGACGCGCAGCTGGAAATGCAGAAGATCAACGAACGCTACGACACCGAGAAGCACCGCTACCAGGAACTCGAGGATATGGCTAGGAAGGCCGCCGAAGAGCGCGAACGCGAGGCGGCCCAGCAGCAGTAGTAGCCGACAAAGAGCCTAGCGCGAAGTTGGCATGGCGAACTGCACGCCCCCGCGCAGGCCGTCGCCCCAGCGCTGCAGGACCGCCTTGTAGCGCGTGTAGAACCGCACGCCTTCCATGCCGTAGATATGCTGGTCGCCGAACAAGCTGCGCTTCCAGCCGCCGAACGAGTAGTACGCCGTCGGCACGGGCAGTGGGACATTGATTCCCACCATGCCGATCCGGACGCGGCGCACAAATTCGCGCGCGCGCGCCCCGTCGGCCGTGAACAGCGCCACGCCGTTGCCGTACTCGTGTCCGTTGACGAGCGCCAGTGCCTGCTCCAGATCCGGTACCCGCACGATCGACAGCACGGGGCCGAAGATCTCCTCGCGATAGACGCGCATTGCCGGGCGCACCTGGTCGAACAGGCAAGGACCAAGAAAAAATCCCCGCTCGTGCCCGGGGACATGCAGGCCACGCCCGTCGACCACCAGCTGCGCCCCTTCGGCAACCCCGGCATGGATGTAATCGAGCACCCGCTCGCGGTGCGCCGCGCTGACCAGCGGCCCCATCTCGCTGGCCGGATCGGCGCCGTCGCCCACGCGCAGTTGCGCCAAGCGCCGTTGCAGGCGCGCGACCAGCGCGTCGGCCGCCTCGCCCACCGCCACGGCAACGGAGATCGCCATGCAGCGCTCGCCGGCGGCCCCGTAGGCGGCACCGATCAGCGCATCTTCCACCTGCTCGAGGTCCGCGTCGGGCATCACCACGAGGTGGTTCTTGGCGCCGCCGAGCGCCTGCACCCGCTTGCCCTGGGCACAGCCCTGCGCGTAGATCGACTCCGCGATCGGCGTCGAGCCGACGAAGCTCAGGGCCTGGACCTCGGGCGCTCGCAGCAGGGCCTCGACGGCGGTCTTGTCGCCCTGGACAACCTGGAACGCGCCGTCGGGCAGGCCGGCTTGCTGCAGCAACTGGGCCAGCAGCAGCGCGGCCGACGGATCGCGCTCCGAGGGCTTGAGCACGAAGGTGTTGCCGCAGGCAAGCGCCAGCGGGAACATCCACATCGGCACCATGACCGGGAAGTTGAACGGCGTGATGCCGGCAACCACGCCAAGAGGCTGGCGCAGGCTGTACTGGTCTATGCCCGTGGCCACCTGGTCGGAAAACTCGCCCTTGAGCAGGTGCGCGATGCCGGTGGCGAATTCGACGATCTCCAGACCGCGCGCCACCTCGCCGCGGGCATCGGCGAGCACCTTGCCCTGCTCCCGGGTAATGATCGCCGCCAGCGCGTCCTGGTGGGCTTCGACCAGTTCCTTGAACCGGAACATGATGCGCGCGCGGCGCACCGGCGGGGTATCGGCCCACGCGGGCCATGCCGTGGCGGCCGAATGCACGGCCGCGGCAACGGTGGCGGCGCTGGCCATCGAAACGGTGGCCGCCTCTGCCCCGGTCGCCGGATTGACGAGGCCCATGCGCCGCTCCGTGGAGGGCGCAAGCACATGCCCGTCAATCCAGTGCCCGGTGTTCACGGGGGTCCGCTGCGCGGCGCCAGCGGCGCCGTCCCGACCCGTCGGTTCCACGAGAGCGGCCGGCTCAGCGCTTGGCCGGCGCCGGGCTCTGCGCGGGTTTTTTCTTCAGCTTGTGCGGCCGCGTCTTGCCATAGCTACCGTTGTAGATCTTGCCGCGCCGCGTGCGCGCATCGCCCTTGCCCATGCCGTTGCTCCTCGAGAAAGCGTGTGCCAGATGCGTGATTCTATGCCGCCGCCGCTGCCGCGAGCGGGCTTGCGCGACATTGCCGCGGTGCGGCACCCACCCGGCGACGCCAACGCGACCGCTGCGCCGCCACTACAATGCAATGGACTAGCTACAAGAACAGGGACCAACCTTTGACGGACCACTCCGGAGATCGCCGATGGCGCTGGTAACCTTTCGCTCGCGGGCGGCGAGCGCAATCATCATGCATGGCGAGACCGCCCAGCGCCTGCTCGACCTCATCGGCAAGCCCATGGGCGAGCGCGGCGTGATCACGAGCGATCAGGTCGACGATGCACTGGCGCGATTGCTGCAAGCGGTGGAGCGGGAAAATGCCGCCGACGCACCCGCCGGCGAAGACGCTCCGGCGCTCGAGCGCCCCGTGAGCCTGCGCCAGCGCGCCTTCCCCCTGATCGAAATGCTGCGCGCCGCGCGCAAGCGCCGCGTAGATGTGACATGGGGAATCTGAGCAATCCGCCCCTCGACCCACCGCGCCTGCCCGGCATCGGGCGCATCATCGTCGTCGGCATCGGTTCGCTGGTGATGGTCGCACTGGCGATCGCGGTTTCGCTGTTCGAATTGCACCATGACCGCGAGGTCCAGCACCAGTACGAGAACACCATGGCGCTGGCACGCCTCGCCTTCGATGCCGAAAGCCTCGCCTCGCGCATGCATGCCTTGCAGGAGCTGGGCGTCCAAGCGGGCGCGGGCGCGACCGCCGCAGCACTGCGCAAGGCGGTGCTGTCGCTCGATATCGACCGCGCCGAGTGGGAGCAGCGCGTCAAAGATGCCATGGGCCGGGACGTTCCGGCCGAGGCAAAGTCCCAGCTGGCGCAGCTGCAAAGCACGATCCACGCCATGCGGGCCGCGCTCGGCCTGCCGGCCGGGGGCGAGGCCGCGGCCCCCGAGGCTGCCGGCGCGCCCGGCGCCGGCGCGAGCGCCGAATCGGACCGTGCGTACCTGGCCGCCGTCGAGGCCGCGCAGGCCGCCCTGCTGGCCTCGATGCACGCCAGCGCCGAGCGCGGCGTCATCGCGGGGTACACCGTCAGCGAGATTGCCGCCACCGCGGTCGTGCTGGCGAGCCTGCTGGCCCTGGTCCTTGGCGCCGTGGTCGCGGCGCTGGTGAACCGGGCGCAGCACGAGAACCGGGCAACGATCGGTGTCATGGGAGAGCTGCTGCGCACCGATCCGCTAACGGGCATCAGCAACCGCCGCAGCCTGGACGAGAACTTGCCCGTCGAGATGGCCCGGGCCAAGCGCACCGCGGCCCCGCTCACCGTGGCAATGCTCGATCTGGACTTCTTCAAGCGCTACAACAGCCGGCGGGGCCACGCCGGGGGCGATTCGCTGCTGCGCATCGCGGCGCAGGCGTGGCGCAAGCAACTGCGCCCGACCGACACCCTGGTGCGCTACGGCGGCGAGGAGTTCACGCTGGTGCTGCCCAGCTGCCATGCCGAGCAGGCCTGCCAGCTGATCGATCGGCTGCGCCCCGTGGTGCCCGACAACCAGACGTTTTCGGCCGGGGTGGCAACCTGGGACTTCCAGGAATCGGGCGAGAGCCTGCTGCGCCGCGCCGACCAGGCACTGCTGCAGGCCAAGAAGCTGGGGCGCAACCGCACGATCGTCTCGGGCCGCGAGGAGCAGATTTCGCTGCCGCTTTCGAGCGGCTAGCGCTGCCCGATGAATCCCGGGGTCGCCTACGCGCTGTCGGCTTACCTGCTCTGGGGCCTGCTGCCGATCTACCTGCACCTGCTCGCGCCCATCGCGACGGCCGAGATTCTGGCCCACCGGATCGTGTGGTCCCTGGTGACCGTGGCACTGCTGCTGGTCGGGTTGCGCCGCCTGGCGTGGATCCGGGCGGCGCTCGCTGCGCCCGCCACCTTGGGGCGCTTTGTCCTGACCGCTTCACTGATCTCCTGCAATTGGCTGCTCTATATCTGGTCGATCAACGCGGGCCACGTGGTCGACTCGAGCCTGGGATACTTCATCAACCCGCTGGTCAACGTGCTGCTGGGGTGGCTGCTGCTGCACGAGCGCCCGCGCCTGGGACAGAAGATCCCGCTGCTGCTCGCGGCGCTGGGGGTCGCATGGCTCACCTGGCTGGCCGGCTCGCCTCCCTGGATCGGCCTGACGCTGGCGCTGAGCTTTTCGCTCTACGGTTTGCTGCGCAAGACCGCCGCGCTGGGCGCCATGGAGGGCTTCGCCGTCGAAGCTGCCGTGCTCACCCCCATCGCGCTCGCCTACCTCTGCTGGCTGGCAGCAAGCGGCGCGCTGGGATTCTCCAACACCTCGACCCAGATCCGCTGGCTGCTGGTCGCCGCCGGGCCGGTCACGACCATCCCCCTGCTGCTCTTTGCCGCCGCTGCGCGCCGGATCTCGTTCTCGCTGCTCGGGGTGCTGCAGTACCTGGCACCGACGCTACAGTGGCTGAGCGGGATTTTCGTGTTTCGCGAGCCCTTCGATCCGCAAAAGGCGATCGGCTTTGGCTTCATCTGGCTGGCGCTCGCGTTGTATGCCGCCGAGGGCGCCTGGTTCGGATGGCAGCGGGGTAGATGCGCGGCCTAGGCCGGGGCGCGGCTGCTCCGCCGTGCCGATGCGCATGGGCGCAAGATGGGCGCAGGGATCCGGGCGCGGCTGGACCGGGGTGCGCATGGCAACGTCGAAGTAGGCCGCCTCGCCGGGAGCCTTGTCGTCGTCCTCGAGCAAACCGATCGTGATCGTGCGTGCGCGGTCCGGCGCGGACAAGTGGCGCGCCACGCCGATGTCGCGACGTGCGTGGCCGTTGCCGGTCAGCAGCACCACACCCCGGTCAAAGTACGGTTCGATGGCCTGCGCCAACGCGGCATCGCGCGCGATCTGCGCCAGCGCCATCGCCGGCAACGCCTCTTGCGGCACGCGCCCGCAGTGGCCCTGCTCGATTTCGCGCTCCTGGGCCCGCTGCACGTCCTGCGGGATGGTGTCCAGGCCTAGGGCCGCGCGCTGCTGCGCGTCGAACACCGCCCCGAGGCCTTCCTGGGCAACCCGCATGGCCTGCGGCCGCGAGAGATTGGCAGCGACAATTGGCAGGTTCTCGTCGAGCGCCAGCGCCAGGTAGGGTCGGTACAGCTCCCACTGCCAGCCGCGCCCGCCGGCCGCCGCGATCAGACGCCTCACCCGGGTAGCCGTGTCGCCCGGCTCGCGGCGCAACCGCTCCACGGCATCTTGCTGCTCGCGGTCGAACTGCTCGAACGCAATCGCCGGCCGCGCCCCCTGCTCGACCATGCGGCGCAGGGCCTGGGCACGCAGCGCATGCTGCGCAGCGTTGTCATGCACTTCGCCCAGCAGCACGATTGGCTGGCGCATCATGGCCTGGGTCAGTGCATCGACGCTGGCCGGCGGCACGGGTGCGCCGGCCGGAGCTGCCGCGCAGGCCGCCAGCGCGCTGGCCACCAGGCATCCGGCGGCAAGGCGCAGCGCATCGACCGTGGCAAGGCGCTTGGCTTCCCGCAGCACGGTAGGCGCGTCCCTCAGGGCAGATTGGGCGCCAGCCAGCGCTCGAGCGTGGCAACGTCCAGGCCTCGACGCCGCGCGTGGTCGGCAAGCTGGTCACGGCCGATCGGCCCGACGTTGAAGTAGCGTGCCTGCGGATGCGAGAAATAAAAGCCGCTTACCGACGAGGCGGGCAGCATGGCCAAGGTATCGGTCAGGCTCATCCCGATGCGCTGGGCCTGCAGCACGTCAAAGAGTTCGCGCTTGACGCTGTGTTCCGGGCAGGCTGGATATCCGGGTGCCGGGCGGATGCCGTGGTACGCCTCGGCCACCAGCTGCTCAGGGGCCAAGTGCTCGTCGGGGGCATACCCCCACAGGTCCCGCCGCACCCGCTCGTGCAGCATCTCCGCGCCCGCCTCGGCCAGCCGATCGGCCAGCGATTTGAGCAAGATGGCGCCGTAGTCATCGTGCAGGCGCGCCAGGATCGCCTCCCGCGCCTCGAGCCCCAGGCCCGACGTGACGGCGAACATGCCCAGATAATCACCCACCCCGGCCGGGCCGACGAAGTCGGACAGCGCCCGATTGGGGCGCGCAATACCGTCGATCACCGGCTTGCGCGTCTGCTGGCGCAGGCCATACCATGTGAAAAGACGCTTATGCCTGTCTTCGTCTGTGAACAGCGCGATATCGTCGCCATCAGCGTTGGCCGCGTAGAACCCTACAACGGCGTTGGCGGTCAACCAGCGCTCGGCGATGATCCGCGCGAGCATTTTTTTCGCGTCCTCGAACACGCGCCGGGCCTGCGGACCGACCAGCGGATCGCCGAGGATTGCCGGATAGGAGCCCGCGAGTTCCCAGGTCTTGAAAAACGGCCCCCAGTCGATGTAGCGCGCAAGCTGCGCCAGGTCCAGTGAGGCGAGTTCGCGCCGGCCCAGAAACTTCGGCCGCGGCGGCGTGTAGCCGTGCCAGTCGATCCTGGCGGGATTGGCGCGCGCCTCGGCCAGCGAAACGAGCTCCGGCCCCTTCTTGGCCGCGTGCAGGCGGCGCACGCGTTCGTATTCGGCGCGCTGCTCGGCAACGAACGAGGCCTTGTGCTGGGGCGAGAGCAGCGCCTGGCACACCGCGACCGAACGGCTGGCATCGGCCACGTGCAGCACCGGTCCGTCGTAGCGTGGCGCGATCTTGACCGCGGTGTGCACGCGCGAGGTGGTGGCGCCGCCGATGAGCAGCGGGATCGTGAATCCCTGCCGCTGCATCTGCGCCGCGACGGCGGCCATCTCCTCGAGCGAGGGCGTGATGAGTCCGCTCAGACCGATCAGGTCGGCCCCTTCGTCGCGCGCGACCTGCAGGATCTTCTCGGCCGGCACCATGACGCCCAGGTTGACGATATCGTAGTTGTTGCACTGGAGCACGACCGCGACGATGTTCTTGCCAATGTCGTGCACGTCGCCCTTGACGGTGGCGATCACGATCTTGCCGTTGGCGCGCGGCGCTTCGCCCGACGCGGCCTTTTGCGCCTCGATAAACGGCACCAGGTAGGCAACGGCCTGCTTCATCACCCGCGCCGACTTGACCACCTGCGGCAGGAACATCTTGCCGCTGCCGAACAGATCACCGACGACGTTCATGCCCTCCATCAGCGGGCCCTCGATGACCTCGATGGGGCGCCCGCCGCGCCGCTCGATCTGGGTGCGAATCTGCTCGGTGTCCTCGATCACGTACTGCGTCACCCCGTGCACCAGGGCGTGCACCAGGCGCTTTTCCACCGGCTCCGCGCGCCAGGCCAGGTCCTCCTCGCGCCGACGCCCCGCGCCCTTGCGCTGCTCGGCCAGTTGCACCAAGCGCTCGCCCGCATCCGGACGACGGTCGAGCACGACGTCCTCGACGCGCTCGCGCAGCTCCGGTTCGATGTCCTGGTACACGCCGAGCTGCCCGGCATTGACGATGCCCATCGACATGCCGGCGCCAATCGCGTGGTACAGGAAGACCGTATGGATCGCCTCGCGCACCAGGTCGTTGCCGCGGAAGGAAAACGAGACGTTGGATACTCCCCCGCTGACGTGGGTGTGCGCAAAGGTGCGGCGAATCCAGCGCGTCGCGTCGAGAAAATCGACGGCGTAGTGGTTGTGCTCCTCGATGCCGGTGGCGATGGCAAAGATATTCGGGTCGAAGATGATGTCCTCGGGCAGGACACCGGCCTGATCGACCAGCAGCCGGTAGCTGCGCTCGATGATCGCCATGCGCCGGTCGTAGGTATCGGCCTGGCCCTTCTCGTCGAAGGCCATCACCACCATCGCGGCCCCGTAGCGGCGCGCCAAGCGCGCCTGGCGCAGGAACTCGGCCTCGCCTTCCTTGAGCGAGATCGAATTGACGACGCACCTGCCCTGCACGCATTGCAGACCGGCCTCGATCACCGACCACTTGGAGCTGTCGATCATGATCGGCACGCGGGCGATATCGGGCTCGGAGGCGATCAGGTTCAGAAAGCGCCGCATGGCAGCCGGCGAGTCGAGCATCGCCTCGTCCATGTTGACATCGATGATCTGCGCGCCGTTTTCCACCTGCTGGCGCGCCACCACCACGGCCTGCTCGAACTGGCCCTCCAGGATCAGCTTGGCGAACTGGCGCGAGCCGGTGACGTTGGCCCGCTCGCCGACATTGGCAAAGAGGGAATCCGCCCCCAGGTTCAGCGGTTCTAGCCCCGACAATCGCAGGCGCGGCTCGATCACCGGAACGGGCCGCGGCGCCAATTCCCGGACCGCCGCCGCAATCGCCTGGATGTGCGCCGGCGTCGTCCCGCAGCAGCCGCCGACGATGTTGACAAAGCCGCTGCGCGCAAAGTCCTGTATCAGGCGCGATGTGATCTGCGGTGTCTCGTCGAACCCCGTGTCGGACATCGGGTTGGGCAGGCCGGCGTTGGGGTAGACGCAGACGAAGGCATCGGCCAGGCGCGCCATCTCCTCGATATACGGGCGCATGAGGGCCGCGCCCAGGGCGCAGTTCAGGCCGATCGCCAGCGGGCGGGCATGGCGCATCGAATTCCAGAACGCCTCGACCGTCTGTCCCGAGAGGATGCGCCCGGACGCGTCGGTCACGGTGCCCGAAATGAAGACCGGCACCCGCAGGCCGCGGCGCTCGAACTCCTCCTCGATGGCAAAGACCGCCGCCTTGGCATTGAGCGTATCGAAGATCGTCTCTACCAGCAGCAGGTCGGCACCGCCATCGAGCAGGCCGCGCGCCTGCTCCCCGTATGCCAGGGCCAGTTCGGCGAACGTGATGTTGCGGGCACCTGGATCGTTGACGTCGGGGGAAATCGACGCGGTCTTGGGCGTCGGTCCCATGGCCCCGGCCACGAAGCGCGGCTGCCCCGCGCCGGCAAAGCGCGCGCACGCACGGCGGGCCACGCGCGCCGCCTCGACGTTCATTTCGTAGGCAAGTTCCGCCAGGCCATAGTCGGCCTGCGCGACGCGCGTCGCGCCGAAGGTATTGGTTTCGACGATATCGGCGCCGGCTTCCAGGTATTGCTCGTGGATCTGCTGGATCACCTCGGGGCGATTGAGCTGGAGCAGCTCGTTGTTGCCCTTGAGGTCAACGGGGTGCGCGGCAAAGCGCTGGGTGCGATCGACGCCGCGGAAGTCCTCCTCCGTCAGGCGATAGCGCTGGATCATCGTCCCCATCGCGCCGTCCAGTATCAGGATGCGACGCGACAGCAGCTCGCGCAGGGCTTGCTCGGCGGGGGACGTGGCGACGGGCGAGGGCATGGGCGACAAGGGCTCCGGTACGGCATCCATTGTACGGAGCCAAGGCGCTGCACCCTTGGGGGCCGGGCACGGCCCCCAGTTAGCGGGCAGGCGATGGCAACCGGCGCCCGCGCCGGTTGGGTAGGCTAGTGCAACGCCACCGGCTGCGTCATCAAGCCCGTGTAGCTGGACAAGAACGCATCGAACTCGTCGGGCGACGGTTCGCTCGATATCAGCCGCGCCACGTCGTCCCGGAAATGCTCGGCCTGCTTGCCGTCGAGAAAGATCTCGCGCCGCAGGCCCTTGTCCATGATCTCGAAACCCCCAGCCGGATGCTCGTCGAGGTCCCCGAAGTCGGAGAACTGGACGACACAGTAGTTCGAGCTGTTGTAGACCATGTTCATGGCAACTGGTTTCCCTGCACGCTGCGGCACCGCACGCCCGCCGCCAGGCCGTCGCGGCGCCGCCTCTTACCCTCTATATCGGTACGAGCGCAGCAATCTCAAGGCCCGCCGGCAATTGCCGGGTTGCTCCGGCGTTCCCCGGGCGATCCTGGGGCCTACCGCGACCCCCGCCCGGGCACAACCGGCCGCGTCGCAGGGGACGGTGGCGGCGCCAAACCGTTCCCCCATCGAGCCGGTGGAACCNNGTAACTATCGCCGGCTGGAGTCGGCGACGCGGCCGCTCGCCGCGGGCCCTTCAGCGCCGCCCGCGCCGCCCGTAGCGGATCATGAGCCATCCGCCGAGCATGCCTCCGAGGTGCGCAAAGTGCGCCACCCCCGCCTGGGTGCCGGCGACCCCCTGGAAGAGCTCGATGAGGCCGTAGACCGCGACGAACAGCCAGGCGGGCATCGGGATGGGCGGGAAGATCAGCATCACCGTCCGGTGCGGGAACAGCAAGGCGAAGGCGAGCAAGAGTCCGAACACGCCGCCCGAGGCACCCACCGTGGGACCAAGAGAGCCGCTGGCCCAGGTGAACACCAGTTGCGTGAGACCCGCCGAAAGCACGCAGGTGAAGTAATAGGTCAGGAAGCGGCTTCGTCCCCACACCCGCTCGATGTCGGAACCGAACATCACCAGGCCGAGCATGTTCAGGAAGATGTGCGCAAAGCCCTCGTGAAAGAAGCTGTACGTGATCAGCTGCCAGGGCATGAAACCGGCGCCGCCCACGGCGTCCGAGCCAATCGGCCACAGCGCGAGCTCCTGGCTCAGCCGCCCGCCAAGGTAGCTGTCGAGCAGGAACGCGATGACGTTCATCCATAGCAGTGCCTGCGTGCCGGGAGGAAGGGGGAACATCGGTGGCCTCTGCCCTGGGGATCAGTCGTCGAATACCGGGGTCTCGACGCCGAGCACCTTGTGCAGCTTGGAGGAGGTCGTCGTGTACTGCAGGTGAATCGCCTTCCTCGGGAACACGTACCGCGCCGCGCCGAATGCAGCCAAGGCGCTTTCGTGAAAGCCGCAAAGGATCAGTTTCTTCTTGCCCGGGTAGGTGTTGATGTCGCCAACGGCAAAGATCCCGGGAATACTGGTCTCGAAGGTCTCGGTATTGGTAACGATCTGCTTGCGCTCGAGTTCGAGCCCCCAGTTGGCGATCGGCCCGAGCTTGGGCGAGAGGCCGAAGAAGACCAGCAGGACGTCGAGCGGCACCACGCGCGTGATGCCGTCGGAGCCCGTCACCTTGAGCGACGCCAGCTTGCCGTCGTGCTCCTCGAAGCCAACGATCTGGCCGATGAGCAGCTGCATTTGCAACTGTTCGCACAGCTCCCGCATCTTGGCAACGCTTGCCGGCGCCGCGCGGAAGCCGTCGCGCCGGTGCACGAGGATTACGCTGCCGGCCTGGTTCGGACCTTCTTGGGCAAAGTTCAGCGCCCAGTCCAGCGCCGAATCGCCGCCGCCGGCGATGACCAGATCCTTGCCGGCAAATTCGGCCGGGTTCTTGACGCGGTAAAAGAGCTGGCGGCCCTCGAAGCGCTCAATGTACGGGACGCGCAGCGGCCGCGTTTCAAAGGCCCCGACCCCGGCGGCAATGAAAATTGTTCGCGCCAGAAAACGCTCGCCGCGGGAGGTGCACACCAGGAATCGCCCATCGCCCTGGCGCTCGACCTGGGAGACGGTTTGCCCCAGATGGAAGGTGGCGCCGAAGGGCTCGATCTGCTTGAGGAGCAGCTCCGTGAGCTCGCGGCCGGTACAAGCCGGCACCGCCGGGATGTCGTAGATGGGCTTGTCAGGGTAGAGCTCGATGCACTGGCCGCCGATGTACGCCAGCGAATCGACTACGTGCGCCTTGATCTCCAGCAGACCCAGCTCGAACACCTGGAACAGGCCGACCGGACCCGCGCCGATGATGAGGGCATCGGTCTCGACGGCGTTGCCTGCCGGCGCCTCCGCGGGGCCTTCCTGGGCTTCTGGCTGCATTTTCATGGCCAATATTCGCTGTGGTTCTTGCGCTGACAAACCGCCCATTGTAAAGCCTGCAACACCCGGCGGCGCCGTGCGCGGGCCCCGCGGCAACGGGCCGCGACCACGCCCTAGAGGGTGTTTGCCCTCTGGGCGGGCGCAATCGGTTATTCCCATATTTCGCTTTCTTGGAGGAGCGGCCGGCGACGGCCCGGAACCGGCGGCGCTGCATCCGGCGCCAAACTTGGTGCCCGGTGGCCGTTGGACCTATGATCCGTACACAAGGTCGGCTGCGCGCCGCGCAGGCCGGGAACTACGCGCAAGAGAGCCAAGCATGTGTGGAATCGTTGGGGCCGTGGCGCAGCGGGACATCGTCCGACTGCTGGTAGAGGGACTGCGCCGACTCGAGTACCGCGGCTACGACTCGTGCGGAATCGCGGTCCACCGCGACCGCGTGCTCGAGCGCGTGCGCAGCGTCGCGCGGGTGGCCGAGCTCGACGCGCAGAGCGCCACGCTCACGGCCAGCACCGGCATCGCCCATACGCGCTGGGCGACCCATGGCGCGCCCACGACCACCAATGCGCACCCGCACGTCTCCCACGGCCCGGGACCCGGCGACGGCAAGCGTCGCCCGCACGTCGCCTTGGCGCACAACGGGATCATCGAGAACTACGAGGCGCTGCGCAAGGAACTGCGCGGCGCGGGCTACGAGTTCGAGAGCCAGACCGACACCGAGGTCATTGCCCACCTGGTCGATTACCTCTACGCCGGGGATCTGTTCGCGGCCGTGCAAAAGGCCGTCAAGCGCCTGCACGGCGCCTACGCGATTGCCGTCCTGCATCACGAGGAGCCCCAGCGCGTGGTGGGCGCGCGTGCCGGCAGCCCGCTCGTCGTCGGCTTGGGCGTGGGAGAAAACTTCCTCGCCTCCGACGCACTGGCCCTGGCCGGAGCCACCGACCGGTTCGTGTACCTGGAAGACGGCGACGTGGTCGACCTCAAGCTCGACCGGGTCAGCATCATCGATGCCAACGGCAAGAGCGTCGTGCGGCCCGAACGCAAGCTGGCCGCTTTCACCAATGCCGTCGAGCTGGGCCCGTATCGGCACTACATGCAAAAGGAGATCTTCGAGCAACCCAAGGCGATCGCCGACACGCTCGACCAGGCCGGCACGATCGATCCTGCCCTGTTCGGCGAGATCGCCCCCGACGTGCTGGCACGGATCGACAGCGTGCTGGTGCTGGCGTGCGGGACCAGCTACTACGCCGGGTGCGTGGCGCGCTACTGGATCGAGTCGATCGCGCAACTGCCGGTCAACGTGGAAATCGCCAGCGAGTACCGCTACCGCAAGTCGGTGCCCAACCCCAATGCACTGGTCGTCGTGGTATCGCAGTCCGGGGAAACCGCGGACACCCTGGCCGCGCTCAAGCACGCCGAGGCCCTGGGAATGAAGCAAACGCTCGCCGTGTGCAACGTTGCCTCGAGCGCGATGGTGCGCGAGACGGCGCTGGTTTTTCTCACCCGGGCGGGCACCGAGATCGGCGTTGCCTCGACCAAGGCCTTCACCACGCAGCTCGTGGGCCTGTACCTGCTGGCCAATGCCATCGCCAAGGCCCAGGGCCGGCTGGGCGCCGGCCAGGAGTCCGAGGCCATCCGCAGCCTGCGCCACCTGCCCGCGGCCTTGCAGAGCGTGCTCGCGCTCGAGCCGCAGATCATCGCCTGGAGCGAGACCTTCGTGCGCAAGGAGCACGCGCTGTTTCTCGGGCGCGGCCTGCACTACCCGATCGCGCTCGAGGGCGCGCTCAAGCTCAAGGAGATCAGCTACATCCACGCCGAGGCCTACCCGGCGGGGGAACTCAAGCACGGGCCGCTGGCCCTGGTCACCGAGGCCATGCCGGTCGTCACCGTTGCGCCCAACGACGCGCTGCTCGAGAAGCTCAAGAGCAACATGATGGAAGTGCGGGCGCGCGGTGGCCAGCTGTATGTGTTTGCCGATGCCGACACGCGCATCCAGCCCGACGACGGCATGCACGTGATCCGCATGCCCGAGCACTACGGCGACCTCTCGCCGATCCTGCACGTCGTTCCCCTGCAGCTGCTCGCCTACCATACGGCCGTCGCCCGCGGCACCGATGTCGACAAGCCGCGCAATCTGGCCAAGTCCGTCACCGTCGAATAGGCGATCGTTACCGCATTGGTGGTTCCGCACAATTAAGTTCGGAACTCTCGTCGTGTAGCGAATAATTAAGTTCGTAATGAATGGGGCGGCGCAAGGATGATCGGCGTTCGAACTCGCGTGGTCTACGGCGACAGTTGCTTACCATTACGCATCGGTCATTCACGAGACAAAAGACCAGACTTGGGGGAAAAATCACAACCGGCCACAACCAGTTATAGCCGGATCACACGTGAGATTTCAGAAAGCGGCCATTGCCCGCGCCGCGGTGATCGACGCGCCAGCTTGACAATTGTATCCATACGGATACAATCACCAGATGTTCACGGTCCGCTTAACCGAGCACTTTCAGGAGTGGCTCGACGGACTGAGGGACCGCAGGGCCCAGATCCGTATCGTTGCGCGGCTCCGGCTGGCGGAGGCGGGCAACCTTGGCGACTGGAAGCCGCTCGGTGGTGAGATTTCCGAGATGCGTGTCGACGTCGGAGGTGGTTACAGGCTCTATTTCACGCGACGCGCGAGCATCATCATCGTGATGCTTGCCGGCGGCAACAAGTCGACGCAAAGCGCGGACATCAAGCGCGCACGCCGAATTCTCGAGCAGTTGGAGTTGGATAGATGAGCAGGACGAAGGCCAAGCCAAAACTGGTGCCGTTCGACGCCGCACGTTATCTCACCAATGGCGCGGCGGTAGCGGAGTACATGACCGCTGCGCTTGAAACCGGTGATCCCGATTTCCTGCTACTCGCGCTGGCGGATGTCGCGCGGGCCCGTGGCATGGCGCAGGTCGCCAAGGACGCCGGACTCGGTCGTGAAAGCCTATACAAGGCGCTGGCACCAGGCGCCAAGCCGCGGTACGAGACAGTGATGAAGGTTGTCCGGGCCCTGGGTGTTCAGCTGACGGCGAGGGCCTCGTAGCGCCCTGGGCTCGATTGAAGATGACGGCGTGGAAACCGATCTCGAAGCCGGCGCTCCTTTCCCGTGTCGCCCAAGGCACGGGTCGCATGACGGATTCGCAAAAGCGGCTGTGGCACGCAGTCGTCATCGAACCGGTGAAGTGGGAGCAGCACTCTTTTGGCGACGAAGGAGGAGGCTTCTGGGTTGTCGCGATCGTCGGCACGTCGGTGCTCTGGTACAACGACCGGGAGGAAGGTTTTAACCGGTCGTCCTATTCCGACTTCGGCAGGATCGACGAGTATTTCTGCAACCACGATGAGTTGGACGTTGCCCTGGAGTACCTCAAGAACGTCCTGCAGGGTGGAAAGGACCTCCTGAAAATCCTCGCTGACTATCGCGCGAAGGCTCCCACACCTAAATAAGCGACGCGAAGTCCGCTTTGCATCGGTCGCATGTCGACTTCGGAAACGGCAACCTGGACCGCTAAGGGTCGGGCAATTCGAAATGGGTCCGGTGTCGGAGCGACAGCGTGCGGTCTGCAATGGGACCGGTTGCAGCCAATCAAGGTGCAATCTATGCTCGGTGCAGCCGACCAACAGCAGTGTTCTTCTTCATGGCACCGATCACTCTCCGGCCGCTGGACCTCACCTTGTACGGCGTGTTCGTGTCTCTTTGCATTGCGAATTTGTGGCAGTTCGTGCGCCTTGTCCGGTATTTTCGCGATGCCCACCCAACGGTTTGGGGTCAGTTTGGATTTAAGGGAAGAGGCTGGTCGTCCAGACCTTCTGAAGAATCTCAAAACGCCGCGGCGCAATGGCGACTTGCCAGATTTCTTTGGGCGCGAGGGCATCTAGGTATCGGAGATGATCAATTAAATCGGATGGCACTCACCCTCAAGAGATTGCAGGTCGCGGGCGTCGCTCTTTTCTTCGCGGTCGGGTTCGATTGGGCGCTTATTGCAGTGGGTAGTTCCTTACGATCTTCTGCCTGGGGTATGCGAAGACACGACGCACCTCACATGTCCGGTGTGCAAATAATTCGCGACCGCTGTGCGCGTGCCGGAAGGACCGCACAGGGTCGTGTGCCGGCATTGGACAGCCATGGAAGGCAACGTCCGGAGTCGCCTTCGAAGCCGACCTCGTCGAATCGCCCTGCGCCCAACACCATCTTCGAGTTTCTAGCGTCGTCGCTACTGACGCGGCCACCACACCGAAACAGTGGGTCTAGGTGAATTGATCCGGCGCCTTGGTTTCGGAAACCCACACTGGATTCGAGATAGCCGCATTTTTTTAGGATTGCTTGCTTGCAATTGGATTTGCCGCTTGATGCTGAAGGCGCCGGCCGCTTTTTGTCCTCCTACACCCACCAGACGGTTCGCCTTCGGGCGCGCTCAAGAAGTCCCAGCATGGGTGGTCAACTGGGCCGGCACAGACGGCTTCGTGACACTCTATATTTTTCTTCACCAAACCCGATCTCTGATTTGGCCGCACCTTACACTTCTTGGAAGATATGTAACATCGAGGGGGTGACCTGACATTGCTTTTATTTACGATCACCCCCTGATCAACGATCGCGTCGGCCGGATCCGCGACAGCGCCCCTGTTGTTCCGCGGCGCGCACGCGTGGGCGGCGGTACGGGGAAGGCGCCAGCGCAGCAGACAGCGCGCAAAGAGTCTGGAGGAGGAAACAGCGATGAAAACCCAGGTCGGCATCATCGGCGGCGGTCCCTCCGGGCTATTGCTCTCGCAGCTGCTCCATCTACAGGGGATCGAGACCGTCGTGCTCGAGCGGCACAGCCGCGAATACGTGCTCGCCCGCATCCGTGCCGGAGTGCTGGAGCACGGCTTTGCGGCGCTGATGCGCGAAGCCCAGGCGGCCGAGCGCATGGACCGCGAAGGCGAGATCCACGATGGCTTCTTCATTGCCCATGACGGGATCAAGGATCGGGTAGACCTGAAGGGACTGACCGGCGGAAACTCGGTGGTCATCTATGGCCAGACCGAGCTCACGCGCGACCTGTACGACGGGCGCGACAAGCTCGGCGGCATCGTGGTCCACAACGCCGAGGACGTGAAACCTCACGATCTGGAGAGCTCGCGTCCCTACCTGACCTACCGCAAGGGCGACGAGCTCGTGCGCGTCGACTGCGACTACCTCATCGGCTGCGACGGATTTCATGGCGTGAGCCGCAAGTCGATTCCCAAGGACAAGATCACGGAGTTCGATCGCGTCTACCCCTTTGGCTGGCTGGGCGTGCTGTCGCGCACGAAGCCGGTGTCGCCGGAGCTGATCTACGCGACGCACGAACGCGGCTTCGCGCTTTGTTCGCTGCGCTCGCAGGTCCTGAGCCGCTACTACATCCAGGTGCCGTTGAAGGACAGTGTCCAGGAATGGCCGGACGATCGATTCTGGGAGGAACTCAAACGGCGCCTGCCGCCGGACGTCGCGGCGGCGATGATCACCGGGGCTTCGATCGAGAAGAGCATCGCGCCGCTGCGCTCCTTCGTCGCCGAGCCGATGCGATTTGGCAACCTGTTTCTTGCCGGCGATGCCGCGCACATCGTGCCGCCGACCGGGGCGCGCGGGCTAAACAGCGCAGCGTCCGACATCTTTTACCTGTATCACGCGCTGGTCGATCACTATAAGAAGAAGGACGACCGCGGTCTGGACGGCTACTCGCAAAAGGCGCTGGCCCGGGTGTGGAAGGGGCAGCGTTTCTCGTGGTGGATGACCATGCTGCTGCATCGTTTCCCGGACAGCAGCACCTTCGACCGACGGCTGCAGGAGACCGAGCTCGCGTACCTCTTCTCGTCGCAGAAGGCGCTTGCGTCGCTGGCCGAGAACTATGTTGGACTGCCGTTCTGACATGGTCGTTGGTGGGAGTTTTGCGCACGGCCCGCCCACCCGCCAGACTCTTGCGCCAACGTGGTGAGTAGAAAAATAGAGTCCGACGGAGACCTTCCGGATTGGGAAATCCGCAAGACCGGCGAAAGGCGGCGCACACAGTAAGGGATGCCCACCGCAAGCCAAGAACAGCGCGTTGCGGCG
>OKRD01000020.1 GCA_900290335.1 Burkholderiales bacterium
CAACGATCTTCGGGGCCTCGGGCTGTGCGAGGTCGATGATGACCACGGTGTCGCTGCCGGTGGGATTGACGACGGGTTTGCCTTGCGCGTCGGTGCCGGGCTTCTCGTCGTTGCCGACGATCAGGTAGGGAGCGGCCTGGGTGGGGGTGACGGCGATGGCCATGAGCGCAAGGCTCCCGGCGGCGCAATGCTGCAGCAGCGACGGCATGGTTTCTCTCCCTGATATGTTGTTTTGAACGCGGGGCGAGTGTGGGAAGGATCGGCCGGTCCGGCAAGCCCAGGTTGCATCAGGCGCACGATGGAGGCGACTGCGTCAGTACGACGTGGTGCGTCGGTATCACTCCGGCTTCCCGCCTTGGCCCGATCACGGCAGCCGCCTGTTGAAGGTGAGAAAGTCCCGGACCGTGACGATGCGGGTTCCCTCGTGAAGCTTGAGATTCAGCAGGTCTCGCTTGTCGCCGGTCACAAGAAAGTTGGCGGCACCGGCAGCGGCCATCGCCAGCAGATAGTTGTCGTAAGGATCAGCACAGACCGTGACAGTGGGAAGGTTCTTCACCACGACGGCGACATCGCGCAGTTCATTGATAAGCCGCCCGGCGAGCGCAGGGGCAAGGCGTTCGTGGATTTTCGGATAGCGGGTCACGCGCATCAGCTCATCCAACTGCTCGGCCGAGGTCAGCAGATCGAACCGGCCTTCGCGCCAAAGCACGATGAGATGCGCCGGTAACGATGTACCCACCAGCAATGCGCTGACCAGGATGTTGGTGTCCACCACCAGCCGCACGGGTCACCTGGCCTTGGGGGCTTTCGCCTTGCGCGTCGCCGCGACGGCTTCGCCGATCACAGACTCCACCGCCTCGGGTGGCATGTCGGCAAATTTGCCGCGGGCTTCGGCCATGGTCTGGTCGAGCACCCGCCATTTGACGGCTTCCTCGATGAATTTCGAGAGGTCGCCTTTCTTCAGACCGCGTTGGGCCAGGAAACTGCGCACCGCTATGTCGGTATCCTTGGACACCGAGACGGTCCAGCGGGTGGTGTTGTCGTCGGGCATGGGATCTCCAGGTAGGCTCCTATACGCCTACCAACATAGGATGTTACGCGCTTATCCGCAAGTTTGCGGTAGCCGGTGTCGTGATCCTGACGTTTCACGCCCGTCGCCCGATCCGGTCATTGCGAGCGCAGCGAAGCAATCTCGCGCGGATTTCGTGCGAATGCACGTTGGAGATCGCTTCGCTGCGCTCGCAATGACAGTGGATGGCCGGGCATCGAGTGCGGTAACCTGGCGATGCCGCGCCACGCTCCCCGCCTAGCCGGCGGCGAGTCCCAGCCGGCGCGCTTCCGCCATGACCTCCTGCGCCAGCGGCAGCATCGCGTAATCCACCATGGCACCCTGGTAGCTCACCGCGCCCAGCCCGGCCTTCTCGGCCGCCTCGAACGCGGCCAGCAGGCCGGTGAAATAGGCGATCTCCTCCGGCGTGGGCCGATACACCGCGTTGGCGAGCGCCACGTGCGAGGGGTGCATCACCGCCACGCCGCTGTAGCCCACGTCGCGCGCGCGGCGGATCAGCCGTTCGACGGAGGCAAGGTCGTTCATCGGCGTGCCGAAGATGCCGGCGATCGGATACATCGCCCCGGCGGCGCGGCTGTCCAGCACCAGCTTGGAGGCGAGATAGAGCTGCTCGATGCCGTCGGTGGTGGCGCGGAAGCCGAAGGCGCGGGCGAAGTCGCCGGACACCGGGCCGCTGATCGCGCCGTGGATGCCTTTCACGCGCGGGCTGGCCTTGGCCAGGGCGCAGGCGTCGTGCATGCCCTCGGCGGTTTCCGGCAGCGGCACAATGCCTACGGCGCCGTGCGTCATGTTGGCGCGACCCTCGTGGTAGGAGAGCAGGTCGTGCAGCCGGCGGATCTCGCCGGGGTTCGCCGCCTTGGGGAGCACGATCGCGGTCAGGCCCTCGGTCATTGCCGCGGCGATCTCCTCGCCGGTGCGCTCCGACATCGGGTTGACGCGCACCAGGGCGCCGACGCCGGCGGCGCGCAGTTCGGCGATCTCGGCGTGCAGCTGCGCCATGGCCTGGGGCTTGAACTCGGGCGGCACGGAATCCTCGATGTCGAGCACGGCGGCGCCGGGCGAGACGCGGATCGCCTTGCCGACCCAGTCGCGCCGATGCGCGGGCACGAACAGCGCGGAGCGGATGGGCCACATGGGTGGGTCTCCTCGATGCGGGATCGGATGTGGATGCTATCTCGCGCCGCGGGCGGCGTTGCAAGGCTGGTGCGGATTGGTCGAAGCAAGGTTAAGGTTCCACACGGAGAAGCGGGAGCAGCGGCGGAGGGCCACGAAGAAAGAATAATTCGCGCTGCGCGCGCAGCGCCGATTGCTTGCTCAGTGGCCCTCCGCAACGTCTCCCGCTTCTCCGTGTGGAACCTTGCTGGCCTTCCGCCACGTCAGCGCAGCGGCTCGAATGCCGTTTCGCGGATCCTGAGCACGACGAGGAAGGTGATGGCGGCCGCGGCGATGAGATAGTAGGAGGGTGCCAGGTTGCTGCCGGTCACGCTGATCAGCCAGGTTGCGATGAACGGCGCGAAGCCGCCGAATATCGCCACCGCGACGTTGTAGCCGATCGACAGGGCGGTGTAGCGCACGCGGGTCGGGAAAATCTCGGAATACGCCGCGGGGCAGGCGCCGGAAAAGAACGACAGGAACAGAATCATCACCATCTGCGCGATCAAGGCCAGCACGGCACTGCCCGAGGACGCCATCATGAAGAGCGGATAGGACAGGACGATGTAGCCGCCGGACGAAAGCAGCAGCAGCGGCTT
>OKRD01000034.1 GCA_900290335.1 Burkholderiales bacterium
GCCCGATTTGCGCGATAATCGCCGCTGTGGCTCGCGTTCACCGGCATCGCGCAGCGCCAGAAGCTTCGTTCGCCGCATGCTGCGGAATGCGCCACCGGCCAACAGTTCCGCGGTTCACCGTTGCTAGCCAGATGATCAAGAACACAATAAGGCGCGTGCCCGGTCTGAAAGAGGTTTACCGGAGCCTCGATAACCAGTACGAGCGCGATGACTTCGTCACGTCGCAGCTTCGGGAGATTCCCGCCAAGAGCGTGCTGCTCGATGCGGGATGCGGTAGCCAGAGATACCGGAAGTATTGCGGGCATCTCGACTACAAGGCGCAGGACTTCGGTCAATACAAGACGGATCAGAAGAAAACGATCGTTTCCGATAGTCCCGCGGGCGACGCCGACTATCCCTACGGAAGGCTGGATTACGTCGGCAACATATGGGAAATCGACGAGAAGGCCGAATCGTTCGATGCCATTCTGTGCACGGAAGTACTGGAACATATCGCGTATCCCAATGAAACGATTCGGGAGTTCAGCCGCCTGCTCAAACGCGGTGGAACGCTGATCCTCACGGCACCCGCCAACTGCCTTCGTCACATGGATCCGTATTTTTTCTACAGCGGCTTCAGCGACCGCTGGTACGAGAAGGTCCTGGTCGACAGCGGATTCCGAATGGAGCGGCTGGAGCCCGTGGGAGATTACTACCGTTGGCTTGCCGTGGAAACGGCGCGAACGGCTGCGGCAAACTCTATCGTTGCAAAGCTGATGCTCGCTCCCGCTTTCCTCTACTTCTTTAACAAGAAGAAGACGAGCGTTTCGACCGATACCCTTTGCATGGGCTATCACGTTGTTGCCAGAAAAAAATAGGGGCAAGGCGCCGGGGCTTTTCGATTCGCCGAAGCGTGCGTCCGCGATTGCGGCAGCGGCCGCCATTTCGCTTCCTCCGCCCGGGGCGCGACGATGAAGGTGCTTTGCGTCTTCGGCCGACACAACTACGGCGTTCCCAGCCGCGGGATCGGGTACGAGTACGCGAATTTTCTTCCGGCGCTGGAGCGACTGGGTCACGAGGTCGTGTTCTTCGAGTCATTCGACCGCTCCGCGTGGAGCGACTTTGCGGCACTCAACCGTGCACTGCTCGCAGCGGCACAGCGCGAACAGCCCGACGTCATGCTCTTTGTGCTGCTGGGCTACGAGGTTTGGACACAAACCCTGGATCTGCTACGCACGCCGGGTGGCCCCGCGCTGGTCAACTGGTCGACCGACGACTCCTGGAAGTACGAGCAGTTCTCGCGCCTTGTGGCGCCGCACTTCGACCTGTACGTGACCACTGCGCAGGCGGCGCTCGCCAAGGCGCGCCGCGACGGGTTGGAGAATGTCGTGCTGTCGCAGTGGGCCGCCAACGGACAGGCGCTGGGCGAACCGGTGCCCGCGGCGCAGTGCCGCTACGACGTGTCCTTCGTCGGATCGGCCTACGGCAGCCGGCCGCGGTGGATCCAGAGTCTGCGCTCGCGCGGCATTGCCGTCGAATGCTTTGGCCATGGCTGGCCGCGCGGTCCGGTCGCGGCCGAGGACATCGCGGGCATTCATCGGGCATCGCGCATCAGCCTGAACTTCGGCGACTCGCCACCGCTGCTGGGCGCTGGCACCGGCCCGCTGCGCCGCCGGCAGATCAAGGCCCGCGTATTCGAGGTGCCGGGTGCGGGCGGATTCCTGCTCACCGAGGCTGCCGAGGGTCTGGATCGCTACTACCGGATCGGCGAAGAGATCGCCGTCTTCGATGACCTCGATGACCTGGCCGGCAAGATCCGTCGCTACCTGCGAGATACCGAGTTGCGCGACGCGATCGCGCGGCGCGGCTTCGTGCGCACGCGCGAGGAGCACACCTACGAGCGCCGATTCTTGCCCTTGCTCAACGCGGCGCTCGAGCAGCGCACCTGGCGCGGCGCGGCAATCCCGGCAAACCAGTGGCAGGCCGCCTGGAAGGACTTTGAGCAGGTGGCTGCTTTGCATGCGATCGGCCCGGGACTTCGCTTGGCACGGCGCCTGCTGATGCTGCCCATGCAGGCGGTCTGGGGCCCGGCGCGCGGCGCCCGTGCGGCGCGCCGAATGCTATTCGAGCTGAGCTGGCGGTTTGCCGGCGAGCGCACGTATGGCGCCGCGGGCCTTCCCGGTCGGCTTTTCTACGCGCAAAGTTGAAGCGACCTTGACCGGCGAAGCCGACCAGCCGCTGGTGACGGTGCTTGTGCCCGCGCGCAACGCGCAGCGCACGATTGCGCTGGCATTGCGCTCGATCATCGTGCAGACCTATGCGCACTGGGAACTGCTGGTGCTCGACGACGGTTCGAGCGATGCCACGGTTGCCATCGTCCACGGCTTGGCCGATCCGCGCGTCCGGGTGCTGGGCGATGGCGCCTGGCTCGGTCTGGCCGCGCGCCTGAACCAGGGTATCGACGCGGCGCGCGGCACCTTGCTGGCCCGGCTCGATGCCGACGATGTCGCCTTCCCGGAGCGCCTGGCGCAACAGGTGCAGTTTCTGCAGGCGCACCCCGAGGTCGACCTCGTGGGCGCAAGCGCCGTCGTGTTTGGCGACGATGGTCAGGCGTATGGCCGCTTTCCCGCGCCGGTGACCCACGGGGAGATCTGCCGGCGCCCCTGGTCGGGATTTTATCTGCCGCATCCGACCTGGATGGGGCGCATCGAGTGGTTCCGGCGTTTTCGCTATCGCCCGGAGCAGGACCGCGCCGCCCAGGACCAGGATCTGCTGCTGCGCTCCTTCCGCGTCAGCACCTTCGCCAATTTGCCCCAGACCCTCATCGGCTACCGGCAGCACGAGTTGTCGTGGAGGAAGTTCGCACGCGGTCGCGTGCAGTGGGTACGAGCCGCGCTGCGCGAAGCGCGCTTGCGACGAAACTGGGGTGCGATGATTACGGTGCCGACGGTGCAACTGGCCAAGGCCGCGTTGGAAACCGCGGCCATCGCCAGCGGACTGGGTCGCCGGTTGCTGCGCCACCGTGCGCGGCCCCTGCCGGCCCAGGAGCAGGAGCGGTGGGAACAATTGTGGCGCAGCCTGAACGAATAAACTCCCGTCGTTGGCCTTTCTGACAAGGGGTGGCGACGGGTGAACAACTATCAGCGTGTCCTGGTCACCGGGGGTGCGGGTTTCCTCGGATCGCATCTTTGCGACCGCCTTGTCAAGGACGGCGCCGAGGTACTGTGCGTGGACAACTTCTACACCGGCAGCCGGCGCAATGTTGATGCGCTGCTGGGCTCGAAGTCCTTCGAGCTGATGCGCCACGACGTCTGCTTCCCGCTGTACGTGGAGGTCGACCAGATCTACAACCTTGCCTGCCCGGCCTCGCCGATCCACTACCAGTTCGACCCGGTGCAGACCACCAAGACCAGCGTGCACGGCGCGATCAACATGCTGGGCCTGGCCAAGCGGGTCAAGGCCAAGATCCTGCAAGCGTCGACCTCCGAGGTCTATGGCGACCCGGAGGTCCATCCGCAGCCCGAGAGCTACTGGGGGCGGGTCAACCCCATTGGAGTACGCAGCTGTTACGACGAGGGCAAGCGCTGCGCCGAAACGCTGTTCTTCGATTATTGGCGCCAGCACCGGCTGCGCATCAAGGTTGCGCGCATCTTCAACACCTACGGCCCGCGCATGCATCCCAACGACGGGCGCGTGGTATCGAACTTCATCGTCCAGGCGCTGCGCGGCCAGGACATCACGATCTACGGCACGGGCGAGCAGACCAGAAGTTTTTGCTACGTCGATGACCTGCTCGAGGCACTGGTGCGCATCATGGACACGATCGACGACTTCACTGGCCCGGTCAATATCGGCAACCCGGGAGAGTTCACGATGCTGGAGCTGGCGGAGAAGATTCTGCGGCTGACCGGCTCGAAAAGCAAGCTGGTCTTCGAACCCCTGCCATCGGACGATCCGCGCCAGCGACAGCCCGACATTGCGTTGGCGCGCGAGCAACTGGGCTGGGAGCCCAAGGTCGGCCTCGAGGACGGGTTGCGCGAGACAATCGGCTATTTCCGAGGGGTCATCGAGGTTTGATGCCTTCCGGCGCGCCTTTCGATTTCGTGATTGTCGGCGCCGGGATCGTCGGCCTCACGGTAGCGGGCGAGATACTGCGGCGCCAGCCACGGGCCCGGCTAGCCGTGCTCGAGAAGGAAGCTGCGCCGGCGCAGCATGCCAGCGGCCGCAACAGCGGTGTCCTGCATTGCGGGATCTACTACGGCAGCGACACCGTCAAGGCCAAGGTCTGCGCCAGCGGCGCACGGCGCATGCTCGAATTTGCCAAGGACCAAGGCATTGCGCACGCCCAGCACGGCAAGGTCATCCTGGCCACGTCACAAGACCAGTTGCCGACGGTGGCCCGGCTGCTCAACAATGCCAGGGTCAACGGCATTGCGGCGCATAGCATTGACGAGTCGAGGCTGCGGGAGCTCGAGCCCCACGCGGCGCCGGGACCGGCGGCGATCTGGTGCCCGACAACGGCCGTCATCGACAGCGCGGCCGTCGTCGCGCGGCTGCGCGAGCAGCTCGCCGCTCGGGGCGTGGAATTTGTTTTCCGGTGCCAGGCAGGGGCGCCGGCGGAGCGCGGAGCGCTGCAGACCTCGTGCGGAACGATGCGCTACGGGCTGCTGTTCAACTGCGCTGGGGCCCACGCCGATCGCCTGGCCAAGGCCTACGGGCTGGCGCGCGACTACACGCTCGTGCCCTTCAAGGGCATCTACTGGAAGCTAGCCGACTCGGCCCGCCACCTGGTCCGTGCCAACATCTACCCCGTTCCCGATGCCTCCTTGCCGTTTCTGGGCGTGCACTGCACCCGCGTCATCAGCGGCGAGGTCTATGTCGGTCCAACCGCGATTCCCGCGCTGGGACGGGAGAACTACGGCATCGTGCAGGGCCTGAACCTGGCCGAGTCCCTGGGCATCGGTCTGCAGCTGGCCGGCATGTATCTGCGCAACGAGAACCATTTTCGCCAGCTGGTGCAAGCGGAGCTGGGCAAGTACCGCAAGCGCAATTTTCTGGCGGCGGCGCGCCGGCTCGTGCCGGCACTGCGGGGCCAGGATCTGGTGCCGACGGCCAAGGCGGGTATCCGCCCGCAGCTCGTCAACACCCGCACGCGTCAGCTGGAGATGGACTATCTGCTGGAGCGTACAGAGGACTCGGTGCACGTGCTCAACGCGATTTCGCCAGCCTTCACCAGCAGCTTTGCCTTCGCCGAATGGATCGTCGATGCGGCAAAGGTCTCCTAGGAGAAGAGCTCGGCAATCTTCCGCGAGTCGGGATTGTGCACCACGCCCCGCTCGGTGATCAGGGCGGTGACGAGCTTGGCCGGCGTCACGTCAAAGGCCGGGTTGCGCACACGCACGCCGGTCGGCGCCCAGCGAGTGTCGCCAAATCCGAGCACTTCCTCGGCGGGGCGCTCCTCGATGGGAATCTCGGACCCGTCCGCGGCCTGCCGGTCGATGCTCGACAACGGACAGGCGACGTAAAAGGGTATGCCGTGGCGCTGTGCCAGCACGGCCAGCATGTAGGTGCCGATCTTGTTGGCCACGTCGCCATTGGCGGCTACGCGGTCGGCTCCGACGATGACCGCGTCGATCTCGCCTTGGCTCATCAGGTGCCCCGACATGGCGTCGGTGATGAGCGTCACGGCGATGCCCTCCTGCACCATCTCCCAGGCGGTCAGGCGTGCTCCCTGCAGGATGGGCCGCGTCTCGTTGGCGATCACCGACACTTGCTTGCCCTCTTGCACCGCGGAGCGGATCACGCCCAGTGCCGTGCCGTGGCCGGCCGTTGCCAGCGCGCCGGCATTGCAATGGGTGAGCACGCGGCACCCACTGGCCAGCAATTGCGCACCGTGATTGCCCAGCGCCCGGTTGATCCCGATGTCCTCGGCTAGCACGGCGTGGGCTTCGTCGAGCAGCATCTCGGCGATGTCGCCCGCAGGTTGCTCGCGCGCGTGCTCCCAGAGCGCCCGCATGCGCCGCAGGGCCCAGAAGAGGTTCACCGCCGTTGGCCGGCTGGCGGCAAGCAGCGAAAAAGCGCTCTCCATGCCAGAGTCGAATTCCTCGCTTGGTCCGCCGCGCAGTTCGCGAGCGGCCAGAGCCACGCCGAAGGCGGCGGCGCAGCCGATGGCGGGTGCTCCACGGATGACCATCGTGCGGATGGCCTGCGCCACGTCCGCTGCGGATTCGGCTTTGCGGTACTCCAAGCGTGTCGGCAGCAAACGCTGATCGATCATTTCCAGGCGGCCGTCGCGCCAACGTAGGGTTTGGACGCGCGTACCTGGCTGCGGTGCTGGCACGTTCTGGCTCCTCCTGGACAGTCAGATCACCCGCTCGTTGCCGCCATCGACCGGGATCTGGGCGCCCGTGGTCTTGGCAAAAGCCTGGCCGCACAATTCCGCGGCCAGCTCGGCCACGTCGGCGCTCCGGACCTCGACGCCTAATACGTTGTTCTTCTTGTACGCCTCTACCGTCAAGCCGTAGTGGCGGGCGCGCGAGGCCAGAACCTCCGGTGTCCAGATGGCGGTATCGAACACCGCATTGGGGTGCAGGGTGTTTATGCGGATGCCGTCGGCGCCCCATTCGAGCGCGGCAACCCGTGCGAGCTGGTTCAACGCAGCCTTGGCGGCCGAATAGGCTGCGGCGCCGGGGCCGGGCGCAGGTACGTTCTTGGAGCCGATCACCACTACCCGGGCGCCGCGCGGCGCAAGCTTGAGCAGCGGGTAGGCGTCGCGCATGAGCGCCACGTTGGCGTCCAAATTGACGCGCATGACGCGGCGCCATTCCTCGGATGCCAGGGCCTCGATGCGGCAGCCGCCCGGGAAGATGCCGGCATTGAGGATCAGCATGTCCAGTCCGCCGTAGGCATCGACCGCCTGGGAAAGCGCCTGGCGCAATGCCGCTTCGGACGTGAGGTCGCAGACGATGCCCAGAAAATCCGCGCGCTGGTGGAGCACGGCGATGCCGGGCTGGATGTCGAGGCCGACCACGGCCGCCCCGCGGCCCAGCAGGGCCTCGACGCAGGCTTTGCCGATTCCCGATGCCGCGCCGGTGACCAGGGCCACCTCGCCCGCGAAGGCCGGCGCCTTGCCCGAGCGGCGCAGCTTGGCCTGCTCCAGGTCCCAGTATTCGACGTCGAACAGATCCTTGGCGGACAGCGCCGAGTACCCGCCCAGGGCGGCCGCGCGCAAGATGATGTCGATCGTGTGCGAATAGATCTCGGCCACGATGCAGGAGTCCCGGGCGCTCTTGCCAAGCGTGCACAGGCCCAGCTCGGGATCGAGCACGAGTCGCGGAGCGGCATCGAGCATGGTCTTGCGCTCGGCGGCCGTTCCTTCCTGGTTTGCAAAATATTCGCCGTACGTCTTCGCGTAGGCCTGCACGTCGCGACCCAGCATGGGCAGGGGCTTGGTGCGGATCACGTGGTCGGGCGTGGCCGGCCCCTGCTGGGAAATTGTTGCGATGTCGCTGCGCGCCGCAAAGGCCCGGCTCCTGGCATCGGCTTGGCGACGCATCACGAGGGCAGAGCCGGCCACCAGCGAGATTTCCCGGCGCAGCCGTGCGAGGTCGAGCGCGACGTCGGCTGCCGGCTGCGGTGCTTGCGGCCAGCAGATGTCCCAGGCTTTGTGCTGCTGCAGATATTGCTCGGCCCTGCCCACGAGCGCGATCATGCGCTCGTAGGACTGCCTGGCCGTGTCGCCAAAGGAGAAGATCCCATGATGCAGCAGCACCATGCCGATGGTGCCGGGGCCGGCTTCGGCAGCAAAGCGCTGCGCGCAGGCGCGTGCGAGTTCAAACCCCGGCATCACGTAGGGGACCACGACGACGCTCTCGCCATAGATCTCCCGGATGCGGGCCGCGCCCTGCGCGGTGTTGGTGATCGTGACCACGGCATCGGCGTGCGTGTGGTCAACGTACCGGTAGGGCAGGATCGCGTGGAGTATCGCCTCGACTGAGGGCACCGGCGCTGCGGCCCGCGTGAGGTGCGTCACGAGCTCGTTGACCATCTGCGGGTCGGACAGGGTAGGCAGCTGCGCGAGCTGGCGCAGGTGCTCGAGCCGCACGGGCGCAAAACCGGCCGCCTCAATGTTCTCCAGGTCCCAGCCGCTGCCCTTTACGTACAAAACCTCGATGTCGCGGCCCAGGATGTCGCGCTCGCGCAGCTTCACCGAGGTGTTGCCGCCGCCGTGCAGCACCAGGGACTTGTCGCGCCCGAGTAGGCGCGAGGAATAGACGCGCTGGCCCAGTTCGCCCGGGAAGGCGCGCGCTTCCTCCTCGCTCCAGAGACTTTTCACGAAATCAATCGAAGAACAGCGCCCGCTCGACGCATTCGCACAGCGTGTGCGCCAGGACGATATGCACCTCCTGGATGGTCGCGGTGCTGTCGCCCGGGGCAATGATGCAGTAATCGGCCAGCGCTCGTGCGGCTCCTCCGTCCTTGCCGCAAAAGGCGATGCTCGTCACCCCCATGGAACGGCATTGCTCGAGCGCCTTGAGGATGTTGGGCGATTTACCCGACGTGGTGATGCCCAGAAAGACGTCCTTGGCGCTGGCCTTGCCGGCCAGTTGCCGGGAAAACAGGTGTTCGAAGCCGTAGTCGTTGCCAATTGCCGTGAGCGCAGAGCTGTCCACCGTCAGGGCTTCGGCCGGCAGGGAAGGGCGTTCGGCGCCCAGCCGGCAGACGAATTCGGCCGCCAAATGCTGGGCATCGGCCGCCGAGCCGCCGTTGCCGGCGATATACAGGCGCCCGCCCAGACGGTAGCGGCGCACCACGTCCTGCGCGGCGCGCTCGAACTCGGCCAGCTGCGCCGCGTCCTGCAGTAACTGCTGTTTGGCGCTGATCGAGGCAGCAAGGTTCTTTTGCAACAAGACAGACGCTTTTTCCATTTCCCCGCTCCCCGGCCCCTCAAAGCATCTACGTGCGTCGACCGATTGTAGTGGTTTGCGATTTGAGAATGATCGCGGGCCGGTCACACCCAACTCCGCCGGCTCGGGGAGTGCTCACCGTGCCGCTATCATTGGGCCTGGGGGACTGGTTTACCCTGCACGATGCGGCACGCCGCCGCCGCCGCGGTCGGCGCTTTCTACCCGAATTCTGATTGGAACCGCGATGAGCCTGCCGCTTGTACCCGTCATTTTGTCCGGTGGCGCCGGCACCCGCCTTTGGCCCGTTTCGCGCGAGGCCCTGCCCAAGCCCTTCATGAAACTGGGCGACGGGCGCAGCCTGTTGCACCATACGCTCGCGCGTGCGCAGCGCCTGTCCGCCGACAGCGTCTGGATTGTCACCAATCGCGATTACTACTTCCTGTCGCGCGACGAACTGGAGGATTGCGCGTTCGCAAAGGACGGCAAGGTGCGCTATCTGCTCGAACCGGCCGCGCGCAACACGGCCCCGGCCATCGCCCTGGCGACCTTGGCCGTGGCGCAGGCCCACGGCGACGACGCCTTGCTGCTGGTGCTGCCCGCCGACCACCTGATCGACGACGAGGCCGGGTTTGCCGCCTGTGTCGAGCGCGCCAAGGCCCTTGCCAGTGAGGAGTACCTAGTGACCTTCGGCATCGCCGCCAAGGCACCCGAGACCGCCTACGGTTACATCGAGTCCGGTGCGGCACTGACGTACGGCGGCTTTGCCGTACGCCGCTTCGTGGAAAAACCTGATATCGAGCGCGCGCGCGAGTTTCTCGCGGCGGGCAACTACTCGTGGAATTCGGGCATGTTCTGCTTTCGAGCCCGGGACATGCTCGCTGCGCTCGATGTAACGGCGCCGGCCTTGGCGGGCGGAGCGCGGGCGAGCTGGGCCGCGTCGCATGAGCACGCGGTCGGCAAGGACGCGATCGAGCTCGACCGGGACTCTTTTACAGCGCTCGAGAGCATTTCCATCGACTACGCCGTGTTCGAGAAGGCCAAGAGCGTCGCGGTAGTGCCGGGCGACTTCGGCTGGAGCGACGTGGGCGCCTGGCCGGAGATCGCGGGGCAGTTTCCCGCCGATGCGCAGCAAAACCGCGCGGCCGGCCCCGCGCTCTTCGTTGACAGTTCGAACTGCTTCGTACATTCGGACGGGCGCGTGGTGGCCGCGCTGGGGCTCAAGGATATCGTCATCGTCGATACGCCCGACGCCTTGCTCGTCATGCCCAAGGACCGCGCGCAGGACGTCAAGAAGGTGGTCCAGGCGGTACGCGCCAGCGGCGATGACAAACACATCTTCCACCGCACCGTGGCGCGTCCCTGGGGAACGTACACGGTGCTGCAGGAGGGTCCCCAGTTCAAGCTCAAGCGCATCGAGGTCAAGCCGATGCGCTCGCTGTCGCTGCAGATGCACCACTACCGCAACGAACACTGGATCGTGGTGAGCGGCACGGCGCGCGTGACCGCCGACGAAAAGGAGTTTCTGCTCGCGACCAACGAGTCGACCTACATCAAGGCGGGCGTTCGCCACCGCCTGGAAAATCCCGGCTCGCTGCCTCTGGTGATCATCGAGGTGCAAAGCGGCCAGTACGTGGGCGAGGACGACATCGTGCGCTTCGACGACAAGTACGGGCGGGTTGAAAAATCACCATGAGACGTTACCGATGAGTACGCGCATTGCGGCAACCCTGATCCCCGGCGACGGCATCGGCCCGGAGATCGTCGATGCGACGCTCGCCATCCTGGATGCACTGCAGGCACCCTTCGACTGGGACTGGCAGATCGCGGGCCTGGCCGGGGTCGAAGCGTCCGAGGACCCGCTGCCCCCGGCCACGATCGCCAGCATCCACCGCACCCGCCTGGCGCTCAAAGGGCCGCTGGAAACCCCATCGGCAGGCGGGTACCGCTCCTCG
>OKRD01000154.1 GCA_900290335.1 Burkholderiales bacterium
CGGCCGCCACGACGGCGGTCGTGCGGGAGAGAAAATTCGCCGATCCGCTCGCCCCGAAGAGGCTGCCCGAGGCTCCGCTGCCAAAGGCCGCGCCCATGTCGGCTCCCTTGCCGTGCTGTAGCAGCACCAAGATGATGATCGCCCCGGCGCACATCACCTGCACCACGATCAGCAATGTGACGATCCAACCCATTTTCTTCCCCAATAATCCGGTCAGCGCGCAGCGGCTGCGCAAATCGCCAGGAAATCGGCGGCCACCAAGGAAGCTCCGCCGATCAGGCCGCCGTCGATGTCCGGCTGAGAGAACAGCTCTTGCGCGTTGGCCGGCTTGACGCTGCCGCCGTAGAGCACGCGTGTTACCGCCGCGGCCGCCGGATCTTGCGACGCCAGGCGGGAGCGGATCGCCGCGTGCACTTCCTGCGCCTGCTGCGGCGTGGCCGTGCGGCCGGTACCGATGGCCCAGACCGGCTCGTAGGCGACGGCTCCCGCGGCAAGTTGCGCTGCGGGGCAGCGCCGCAACACCGCATCGAGCTGCATTGCGACCACTTGCTGCGTGCGGCCCTGCTCCCGCTGCGCCAGCGTTTCGCCCACGCACAGAATCGGCCGCAGCCCGGCCGCCACGGCCCGCTCGAACTTGGCCGCGACCACATCATCGCTCTCGCCGCACGCGGCACGGCGCTCCGAGTGACCTACGATGACCCAGCTTGCACCCGAATCGAGCAGCATCTCGGCCGCCACCTGGCCGGTCCAGGCCCCGGCGGTCCGCTCGGACACGTTCTGCGCCCCGATGCCGGCGGCCGTGCCGGCAAGGCCCTGCACGATCTGCTGCAGATAGACATAGGGCGGGCAGACGATCGTTTCGCAGTGTGCTGGTGCCGCGCGAAAGGCCTGCAGCCAGCGTTCGTTGTCGGCACGGCTGCCGTTCATCTTCCAGTTGGCAGCCACCAGCTTATTTCGCCCAGCCATCGCCTTCTCCCGTGGAACGCGCCGGCGGCCTCAGGCCGCCGGCGGTGGAGCGTCGGCACCCACGGCCTTCATCGACAGCCGCACGCGACCCTTTTCATCCGCCTCTATGACCTTGACCTTCACCGCCTGGCCTTCCTTGAGGTAATCGGAGACCTGGTTGACACGCTCATTGGCAATTTGCGAGATATGCAACAGTCCATCGCGGCCGGGGAGCAACTGGACGATCGCACCGAAGTCGAGCAGACGCAGGACGGTGCCGTCGTAGATCTTGCCCACTTCGACTTCCGCAGTCAGCTCCAGGATGCGCCGCTCGGCTTCCCGGCCGCGTTCCTGGTCGACACTGGCGATCGTCACGGTGCCGTCGTCCTCGATATCGATCTGCGTTCCGGTCTCCTCCGTGAGCGCACGTATGACCGCTCCGCCCTTGCCAATCACGTCGCGGATCTTCTCGGGATTGATCTTGATGCGGATCATGCGCGGCGCGAAGGCGGAGAGTTCGCCGCGCGCAGCCGTGATCGCCTCCTGCATCTTCTGCAGGATATGCGTGCGGCCTTCGCGCGCCTGCGCCAATGCGACCTGCATGATCTCCTTGGTGATGCCCTCGATCTTGATGTCCATCTGCAGCGCGGTGATGCCGGTGACCGTACCCGCGACCTTGAAGTCCATGTCGCCGAGGTGATCCTCGTCGCCGAGAATGTCGGTCAATACCGCAAAGCGTCCGCCTTCCTTTATCAGTCCCATCGCCACGCCGGCGACGTGCGCCTTGATCGGGACACCCGCGTCCATGAGCGCCAGGCAGCCGCCACAGACCGACGCCATTGAGGACGAGCCGTTGGATTCGGTGATTTCCGAGACGATGCGGATCGAGTACTGGAATTCGTCCGCCGAGGGCAAAACCGCGACCAGCGCGCGCTTGGCCAGGCGGCCGTGGCCGATTTCGCGCCGCTTGGGTGCGCCGACCCGTCCGGTCTCGCCGGTGGCAAACGGCGGCATGTTGTAGTGAAGCATAAAGCGATCGCGGTACTCGCCCATCAGCGCATCGATGATCTGCTCGTCTTGCTTGGTCCCGAGCGTGGCGGTCACCAGGGCCTGGGTCTCCCCGCGGGTGAACAGGGCCGATCCGTGGGTGCGTGGCAGCACGCCGAGGCGAACGGCGATCGGGCGGACGGTGCGCGTATCGCGACCGTCGATCCGCGGTTCGCCGGAGAGAATCTGATTGCGAACCAGCTTGGCCTGCAGGTCGAACAAGATCGCTTCGACCTCGCGCGGATCGTATTCCGGCGCCCCGGCGGCGGTCTCGCCAGCCAGTTGCTCCCAGACCCGCGCTTCGACTTGCTTGAGTTTTTGCGTGCGCGCCTGCTTGCTGCGGATCTGGTACGCGTCCTCGAATCCGGGGCCGGCAATGGCAACCACTCGTACTAGCAGGGCCTCGTTCTTGGGTGGCGCCTTCCACTCCCAGGAGGGCTTGCCGGCATCGCGCACCAACTCGTGGATAGCGTCGATGACCGCCTGCATCTGCTCGTGGCCGAAAACCACGGCACCGAGCATGATCTCCTCGGACAGCTGGTCGGCTTCGGACTCGACCATGAGCACGGCCCGCTCGGTCCCAGCAACAACCAGGTTCAGCCCCGAATCGTTGAGCGCACTGGCCGACGGGTTCAGGACGTACTTGCCGTCGAGGTAACCGACCCGCGCGGCGCCGATCGGGCCGTTGAACGGGATACCCGAGACGGCCAGCGCAGCGGAGGCGCCGATCATGGCCGGGATGTCGGGATCGATTTCCGGATTCACCGACAGCACATGGAGCACGACCTGCACTTCGTTGAAGAATCCCTCGGGAAACAGCGGCCGAATCGGCCGATCGATCAGGCGCGAGGTGAGCGTTTCCTTTTCCGAGGGCCGCCCTTCCCGCTTGAAAAAGCCGCCCGGAATCTTGCCCGCCGCATAGGTTTTCTCCACGTAATCGACCGTCAGCGGGAAAAAGTCCTGCCCGGGCTTGGCCTTGGGCGAGGCCACCACCGTGGCGAGGACTACCGTGTCATCGACCGAAACAAGGACCGCGCCCGAGGCCTGCCGTGCAATTTCGCCGGTCTCGAGTCGCACCGTATGCACACCGTATTGAAACGTCTTCGTAACTTTGTCAAACACGTGTTGTTCCTTTCGCGAATTCATTTCCGGCCGCCGTCGCGCCAGCGGCCGAGCTGGCGTGGGTTCCCGCCGGGGCGAGGCCGCCACCGGCATCGGCGGTACGGGTTGGCAGGGGCTGCATGGGGCGTTCCGCGCGCTCGTCCCGGTGCGATCTCATCGAGCGATGCACGGGCAGCAAGCGCTCGCCGGCCCGCCGCAAGGCTGCGGGCGGTGCACACCATTGGCCGCGAATCGGAGCGCGCACATGCGCTTACTTGCGCAGACCCAGACGATCGATGAGCCCCTTGTAGGACTCCGGGTTCCTGCCCTTGAGATAGTCGAGCAGCTTGCGGCGGCGGCTGACCATCTTCAACAGGCCGCGACGCGAGTGGTGATCCTTCACGTGGGTCTTGAAATGTTCGGTCAGCTCGTTAATCCGGGCCGTCAACAGGGCAACTTGGACTTCGGGCGAGCCGGTGTCGTTGCCGCTGCGCTGATACTTGGCGACGATGTCGCCCTTCTTAATGTCGGACACTGCCATGGTTTTCCCTTTAATCGTTCGACAGGCGGACACGGAAGGAATGCCGTGCCGTGAACCCGGCAGTATATCCCAGCCCCGCGGCGTGGGCCGAGGCTGGGGGGCCGCCCGGGCGCTTGCGCGTCAGGGCGCCATGGAGGTTTGCGGGTTGAGCCGCTCCGAGGTCGTATACAGCTTGTTGAGCGCGCTGATGTAGGCCTTGGCCGAGGCAGCAACGATATCCGGATCGGCGCCCACGCCGTTGACGATGCGTCCCCCCCGGGACAGGCGCACGGTGACCTCCCCCTGCGACTCGGTGCCGGTGGTGATCGCGTTGACCGAGTAGAGCAGCAGCTCCGAGCCGCTGGCGACGCGACTCTCGATCGCCTTGAAAACCGCATCGACGGGCCCGTTGCCTTCCGCGGTGGCCCGCTCCTGCGTCGCCCCTACCTGGAACAGGACCTCCGCGCTTGGCTGCCCGCCGGTCTGCGAGCGCTGTGACATCGACAGCAGGCGGAAGTGCTCGTTGTGATGGCCAATCTCCTCATCGGAAAACAGAGCCTGGATGTCCTCATCAAAGATCTCGGCCTTGCGGTCGGCCAGATCCTTGAAACGGGAAAACGCGGACTGCAGTTCGGTCTCGCTTTCCACCGGAATCCCAAGCTCCTGCACGCGCTGCTTGAAGGCATTGCGGCCCGAGAGCTTGCCCAGCACGATGCGATTGGCGCTCCAGCCTACGTCCTCGGCGCGCATGATTTCGTAGGTCTGGCGCGCCTTGAGCACGCCATCTTGGTGGATTCCCGAAGCGTGGGCGAAGGCGTTGGCCCCCACCACGGCCTTGTTGGGCTGGACCGGAAAACCCGTGATGGTGGAAACCAGGCGCGAGGTGGCAACGATTTGCGTGGTATCGATGCGCGTATCCACGCCGAAGACGTCGCGGCGCGTGCGCAGTGCCATCACGACCTCCTCGAGCGCGGTATTGCCGGCGCGCTCGCCGAGCCCGTTAATCGTGCACTCGATCTGGCGCACGCCGTTGAGCACTCCCGAAAGCGAATTGGCGACCGCCATTCCCAGGTCGTTGTGGCAGTGCACCGACCAAACGGCGCGATGCGAGTTGGCAACGCGCTCGCGCAGCGAAAGCAGCAACTGACCGTACTGCGCCGGCACCGCGTAGCCGACCGTGTCCGGGATATTCACCGTCGTCGCCCCTTCGGCGATGACGGCCTCGAGCACGCGGCACAGGAAGTCGGGGTCCGAGCGGCTGCCGTCCTCGGTTGAAAATTCGACGTCGTCGGTGAACTGCCGGGCAAAGCGAACCGCCAGCCGGGCCTGTTCGAGGACCTGCTCGGGGGCCATGCGCAGCTTCTTTTCCATATGCAGCGCAGACGTGGCAATGAACGTGTGGATGCGCCGCGACCGGGCTGGCGCCAGCGCCTCGGCGGCGCGGGCAATATCCTTGTCATTTGCTCGGGAAAGCGAACAGATGGTCGAGTCCTTGACCACCGTCGCAATGGCACGAACCGCCTCGAAGTCGCCGTTGCTGGCGGCGGCAAAGCCGGCTTCGATGACGTCGACCCGCAGCCGCTCGAGCTGCTTGGCGATGCGCAGCTTCTCCTCGCGCGTCATCGACGCTCCGGGGCTTTGCTCGCCATCGCGCAGCGTCGTATCGAAAATGATCAAGCGGTCCATGGGGTTCTCCCGAAAGGCATATGCCGGCCCGCCGGTGACTCGGCGGACACGAAACAAACTCGAATTGGGGGGGTAGGTGTCAGCTGCGCGCGGGGCGCAGCAGCGCTAGTGCGAGCAGCCGTGCGGCGCCCGAACTGCGGTCGATCGACGAGAAGATGCTTTGCCAGACCATAGCTTGCACTATATCGGTGATTGCAGCGCAGGGCAAGGCGCAGCCGCGGGCCCTTGCCCGTACGCCCGCGCCGCAGTGCGCGCTGCCAGCGGCGCGCGCGCTGCCGGGCCTCAGCCCGATTCGGAGGCACCAGCGCCGCTGCCGCCGCTCGGCCGAGCCGGGTTGGACTCGCCGCGCCACAGGCGCCAGAGCCAAAAGGCATAGCCGGAAACGGCATAGCAGCAAAACAGGCTAAACAGCACGATGGGCGGATCGGACGAGACGAAGAAGATGGCGATCACGATGACGATCATGACCCAGAAGGGGACGCTGCGTGCCAGGTGAAAGCTCTTACCGCTGTAAAACGGTGCGCTCGATACCATGGTGAGTCCGGCATAGACGGTCAAGGCGAAGGCGGCCCAAGGCAGCCAGGCCTCGCGTATCGGGAAGCGGTTGTCGACCGCCAACCAGACGAAGCCCGCCACCAGGGCGGCGGCGGCCGGGCTCGGCAGGCCCTGGAAGAATCGCTTGTCCACCACGCCGATGTTGGCGTTAAAGCGCGCCAGGCGCAGGGCGGCGCCGGCGCAATAGACGAAGGCGCCGGCCCAGCCCCAGCGCCCCAGGTCATGCAGCACCCACTCGTAGGCCACGAGGGCCGGCGCCACGCCAAAGGACGTCATGTCCGACAGCGAGTCGTATTGCTCGCCGAAGGCACTTTGCGTGTTGGTCAAGCGCGCGACGCGCCCGTCCATGCCGTCGAGCACCATCGCCAGAAATATCGCGATCGCGGCCCGCTCAAAATCCTGATTCATCGCCTGCACGATGGCGAAGAAGCCGGCAAACAAGGCCGCGGTCGTGAAAAGGTTCGGCAGCAGGTAGATCCCGCGGCGACGCACCGAGAAGCGTGCGCCGGCCGCAGCCGTGAACTCTTCCTTTGCGCCCGAGGACCCCAGACCCCGCAGCTTGCGCCGCCGTAACCGCATCGCCATCTTGTCTCCGCTTGGCTCGGCCCCGGTGGGGCTCAGCCCGTACTCATCGACCCTAACTCGGCCAGGATCGTGGTAGTCGCGTACACGACATCGCCCACCGCGACCCGCGGACGGGTGTTGCGCGGCAGGTAGATGTCGACTCGCGAGCCGAATCGGATGAACCCGTAGCGCTGGCCCCGCTGCAGACCATCTCCGGGCTTGACGTAGCACAGGATGCGGCGGGCGATCAGGCCGGCAACCTGAACCACCGTCAGACGCTCGCCGTCGGCCATCCGCAGCACCATCGCGTTGCGCTCATTGTCGGTCGAGGCCTTGTCGAGGTCGGCGTTGACGAACGTACCGGGCTGGTAGGCAACGCTCTCCACGAAGCCGTCGACCGGTGCGCGGTTGCTGTGGACGTTAAAGACGTTCATGAACACGCTGATCAGCACCGCATCGCGATCCGTATACGGATCGCGGGTCGCCTGCACCTTGACGATGCGCCCGTCGGCCGGCGACAACACGATGCCGGCCTGCGTGGGGACCGCGCGCGGCGGGTCGCGAAAGAACTGCAGCACGAACAGGGCCAGCAACCAGAACGGCAGCGACCAGGGTGTGCCCAGCGCCAGCGCGACGATCAATGCCACCAGGACGGTCGCGGCAAGGTAGGGCCAGCCTTCCCGCGCGATCAGCGGATGGGGATAGACGCTCAATTCTTGCTCTGGTCAACGAGGCGATTGGCCCGGATCCACGGCATCATCGCGCGCAGCTTTGCTCCCACCTGCTCGACCGGGTGCTGGGCGGTCAGGCGCCGCCGCGCCAGCAGCGTCGGCGCGCCGGCGCGGTTCTCCAGAATGAAGCTCTTGGCATACTCGCCGGTCTGGATGCGCTCCAGGGCGTGCTTCATCGCGGCGCGCGACTGCTCGTTGATCACCTGCGGCCCGGTGACGTATTCGCCGTATTCGGCATTGTTCGAGATCGAGTAGTTCATGGTGGCGATGCCGCCCTCGTAGATGAGGTCAACGATCAGCTTGAGCTCGTGCAGGCACTCGAAATACGCCATCTCGGGCGCGTACCCCGCCGCCACCAGGGTCTCGAATCCGGCCTTGATGAGTTCGACCGTTCCCCCGCACAGCACCGCCTGCTCGCCAAACAGATCGGTCTCCGTCTCTTCCCGGAAGCTCGTCTCGATCACGCCGGCCTTGCCGCTGCCGATGGCGCAGGCATACGACAGGGCCAGCTCGCGCGCACTGCCCGAGCGATCGGCGTGCACCGCAATCAGGGAGGGGACGCCGCCGCCCTGGGCATAGGTCGCGCGAACGGTGTGTCCTGGCGCCTTGGGCGCGACCATCAGCACGTCCAGGTCGGCGCGCGGCTGTATCTGGCCATAATGAATGTTGAAGCCGTGGGCGAATGCGAGCGCGGCACCCTGCTTGAGGTTGGGTTCGATCGCCTCGCGATAGACCTCGGGGTGATTCTCATCGGGCAGCAGGATCATCACCAGGTCGGCGCCGCGCACCGCGTCGGCAACCTCCCGGACATCGAGTCCGGCCTGGGTCGCCTTGCCCCACGACGCGCCGCCCTTGCGCAGCGCCACGGTCACCTTCACGCCCGAGTCCTTGAGATTGAGCGCATGGGCATGGCCCTGCGACCCGTAGCCGACGATCGCGACGCGCTTGCCTCGTATCAGTGCAATGTCGGCATCCTTGTCGTAGTAGACCTTCATGATTTCTCCTGTCGTTTCCAGTGGCAACGTTTTCCAAACTTGCCGCAATCCGCGGCCTCGACGCGGGCNNCCGGTGCAAGCCGCTTCAGACCCGCAGCACGCGTTCCCCGCGCCCGATGCCGGAGCTGCCGGTGCGCACGGTTTCCAGGATCGCCGAACGGTCCAGCGCCCGCAGGAAGGCGTCGATCTTGCCGGTGTTGCCCGTGAGCTCGATCGTATAGGTCTTCTCGGTGACGTCGACGATGCGGCCTCGGAAGATGTCGGCCATGCGCTTCATTTCGTCACGCTCCTTGCCCACCGCGCGTACCTTGATGAGCATGAGCTCGCGCTCGGTAAAGTCGGCCTCCGTCAGGTCGACCACCTTGACCACCTCGATCAAGCGGTTCAGGTGTTTGGTGATCTGTTCGACCACGTCGTCGGATCCCGCCGTGACAATCGTCATGCGCGAGAGCGAGACGTCCTCGGTGGGCGCGACGGTCAAGGTCTCGATGTTGTACCCGCGGGCGGAAAAAAGACCGACCACGCGCGAGAGCGCTCCGGGCTCGTTCTCCAGCAGCACAGAAATGATATGGCGCATCGGGCGGCTACCTATCAAAGATCCTCGGCACCGAGAATCATCTCGGTCAAGCCCTGGCCGGCGCGCACCATGGGCCAGACGTTCTCGGTCGGATCGGTAATGAAATCCAGAAACACCAGCCGATCGCGCAGCGTGGTGAAGGCCTCGCGCAGCGCCGGCTCCACATCGGCCGGTTTCTCGATCCGCATGCCCACGTGGCCGTAGCTCTCGGCCAGGCGCACGAAGTCCGGGAGCGCATCAATATAGGACTCCGAGTAGCGGCCGCCGTACTCGAGCTCCTGCCACTGCCGCACCATGCCCAGGTAGCGATTGTTGAGGTTGATGATCTTGGGCGTGAAGCGGTACTGCTTGCAGGTCGACAGCTCCTGGATGTTCATCTGGATCGAGCCCTCGCCGGTGATCACCGCGACCTGCGCCCCGGGGTTGGCCATCTGCACGCCCATGGCGTAGGGCAGGCCAACGCCCATCGTTCCAAGCCCCCCGGAATTGATCCAGCGGCGCGGCTTGTCAAAGCGGTAGAACTGCGCCGCCCACATCTGGTGCTGGCCGACGTCGGAGGTCACGAAGGCCTCGCCCTGCGTGATCTGCCAGAGCTGCTCGACGACGTACTGCGGCTTGAGCACCTTGGCATCGCGGTCGTACTTCAGACAGTCGCGCGCGCGCCACTGCTTGATCTGCTGCCACCATGGCGCCAGCACCTTGGGATCGGGGCGGGCGCCGAGGGCCTCGACCTGCGCCAGGATTTCGTTGAGAACCTCGCGCACGTCCCCGACGATGGGGACGTCGACCTTGACGCGCTTGGAGATCGACGAAGGATCCACGTCGACGTGGATGATCTTGCGCGGGTTCTGGGCAAAGTGCTTTGGATTGCCGATCACCCGGTCATCGAAGCGGGCGCCCACCGCGAGCAGGACGTCGCAGTTTTGCATCGCCAGGTTGGCCTCGATGGTGCCGTGCATGCCCAGCATGCCAAGAAACTTCTCGTCCGAGGCCCGATATCCCCCGAGTCCCATGAGCGTGCTGGTGCACGGAAAGCCGAGCAGGTCGACTAGGCGGTTGAGCTGTCCTGAGGCGTTGGCCAGGATCACGCCGCCGCCGGTGTAGATCATCGGCCGCTGCGCCGCCAGGAGCAGCTGCACGGCCTTCTTGATCTGGCCGGTATGGCCCTTGACGATCGGGTTGTAGGAGCGCATCTGCAGCTCGCGCGGGTAGGCAAAAGCGTGCCGCGCGATCGTGACGTCCTTGGGGATGTCCACTAGTACCGGGCCGGGCCGACCGCTGGCGGCAATGTGAAACGCCTTGCGTATGGTCAACGCGAGGTCGGCCACGTTCTTGACCAGGAAATTGTGCTTCACGCAGGGACGCGTAATGCCGACCGTGTCGCATTCCTGGAAGGCGTCCTGCCCGATCGCGTGCGTCGGAACCTGGCCGGAAATGATCACCAGCGGGATCGAATCCATGTAGGCGGTGGCAATGCCAGTGACCGCATTGGTGACCCCCGGACCGCTCGTCACCAGCGCCACACCGACCTTGTGGCTCGACCGCGAATAGGCGTCGGCCGCGTGCACCGCCGCCTGCTCGTGCCGCACCAGGATGTGCTGGAAGTAGTCCTGCTTGAATATCTCGTCGTAGATGTACAGGACCGCGCCGCCCGGGTAGCCGAAGACGTGGCGCACGTCCTCTTCCTGCAGGCAGCGGACCACGATCTCGGCACCAGTAATCGGTTCACCGGAACGGGCCGAGGACGACGTCGATTCGGGACTGTTGGCGGTGCGGTTGGCGGCGCCCGCCAGGGGGTCGGCCTGGCGCGAAGACTCGGCGCGCAGCGACCGCGGGGATGCTTCCGTCGACTGGGGAACGGTTGCCTCGTCGTGGGCAAGAGATCTCATCAAATCCTCTCAAGGTCCTTCTGGAGATTGATCGGACGCCGTTCCATACCCGCTTATGGCGAGCGGTGCGGCGAAATCGCGGCTGAGTGGGCAAAGATAGCGCAGCGCATCAATTTTCGCAAATTTATCGTTGTCGCCCCGGGCGCCGGCACGGTGCCGGCCGCCTGTTACGTTCTGATACGATTGCCCGCCGATTCGCGGGGCGCTGCCCAAGCAGCGCCCGCCTGGCTGCTTCGGCGAGCACAACCTGATCCATGGCGACCCGCGCAGAACTATCGGAATTCCTAGCTGGAGCGGAACGGCGTGCCTACAAACAGGCGCTGTTCGCGGTTCGTGACCAGGACAATGCCCTGGACATCGTCCAGGATTCCATGTGCAAGTTGTCCGAAAACTACGGTCAGCGCCCGGCGCACGAATTGCCGCTGCTGTTCACCCGGATCGTGCAAAATACCATTCACGACTTTTTTCGCCGCCAAAAGGTGCGGTCGACGTGGATTACGCTGTTTTCCGCGCTTTCCTCGTCCGATTCCGACGACAGCGATCCGCTGGAATCGCTGGAGGCCAGGCCCGGGTCCCCGGCGGCGGAAAGCGCCGCCGACCTGGTGGAGCGGGACCAGGTCGTGCGGATCATCGAACAGGAGGTTTCACGGCTGCCGGCACGTCAACGGGAAGCCTTCCTGCTGCGTTATTGGGAAGATCTCGACGTTGCCGAAACGGCGGCGTCGATGAAGTGCTCGGAAGGCAGTGTAAAGACCCACTGCTCGCGGGCGACGCAGGCGCTTGCCAAGGCTTTGCGCGCCCGGGGTATCGAACTATGAACGAAGCCGAATTCGCCTATCGCATCCGCCAAGCTCTCGACGAAAGCACCGACCGCCTCGATTACACGGTCAGCTTGCGTCTGCAGAAGGCGCGCCAGCTGGCCCTGGAACGCAACGTGGCGCGAGCGTCTGCGCCGGTCTGGGTTCCCGCCTTGCAGCTATCGCCGGCCGACAGCGCTGCGGCGCTGGGGGGAGGCTCGCGCGGTTCGGCATGGCTGCTGCGCATTGGCCTGGCGGCTCCTCTCGTGGCACTGGCCCTGGGGATCGTCGGCATCAAAGAGTGGCAGAGCGACCAGATGGTTGCCGAGGTCGCCGACATCGATTTCGCGGTCCTGCTCGACGACACACCGATCGACACCTATGCACACCAGGGATTTGGCGTATACCTGCGTGAAGAAAACGGTATGTGATCGCTCGTGACCGCGATAGGCCCCATGCTGCGAATGCTCGTCGCCGGCGGTTTGCTGGGCTTTGCCGCCGTGGCGGGCTCGGTCGGCATGCAGCCCACCGAAGCGAGCAAGGCCGCGGCCTCCCATACCGCCGGCAAGCACACCAGCCCGACGTGGGCGCAACTCAATGCCGAACAGCGCGAGGCGCTGTCGCCGCTTGCCGGTGACTGGGACAAGTTCGACGACACGCGCAAGAAGAAGTGGCTCGACATCGCCGTGCACTACAAGAATCTCTCGCCCGACGGCCAACAGCGGATGCACGAACGCATGCCGGATCTGGCCAAACTGACCCCCGAGCAGCGGACGCGGGCACGCGAGAACTTCAAGAAGGCCTACGCCCTGCCGCCGGAGCAGAGGCGCACCCTTACGCAGCAGTTCCAGGACCTGCCGGAGGAGAAAAAACGCGAGCTCGCGGAACTGTCCAAGAAAAAGCCCGATCCCCCGCCCAGGCGTCCGGCCGCAGCGCCCAAGGCCGCCGCGGCCCATCCCGGGGCGGCCAAGGTCGACTCCAACCCGGACGGCGCCAACCCAGCGCCGGTGGCCGCCGGCAGCGGCGCCGGCGCCGGTCATTGAGGCGACCGCCCCCCAACCCTGCGCTTTCACGGTGCGTCCAATGCCTACCAACGATGCGACACTGCAGTCCGAATTTGACCAGGCCGTGGCCCGGTCCAAGACCCTGAAGCAACGCCCGGACAATGCCAGCTTGCTCAAGCTCTATGCGCTCTACAAGCAGGCCACGGAAGGCGACGTCGCCGGCGCCCGGCCCGGGGCGATCGACTTCGTCGGGCTAGCCAAATGGAAGGCCCGCGAGGAGCTGCTCGGGGTCAGCGCCACCCAGGCGATGCGGCGCTACGTCGCCTTGGTAGCGGAGCTCGAAGACTAGGGCGATCGCCTTACTTGTTCTGCGCCAGCACCTCTTCGAGGCGCCGGCCGATGCTCTGCTCGATGGAGTTCTTGAATGCCTTGAGCAGGAATCCCAGGTGTATCTCCAAGGCGATCTGGCTCGGGCTCACCTCGATCCAGCCTCGCACGCCACCGCGCTGAAAGTGCAAGGTGTTGCCCTTCCAGTGACTCGTTAGCGCGTACTCGCGCGCCAGATCCTCGGCGGCGGCCTGCGCCGCGGCCTTGGCCCGACTCACCGGCAGGCCATGCGCACGCGCAATTCGAATGTCGGCCATGGACGATCGCAATTCCGTTGAAAAGACCAAAGTCGTACGGCGCTGGCGGCGCAGACCCGCCATCGGCGCCGATTTTACTTCGCCGGCGAGTGCCGGCGCGAGCTAAATTGTGCGCCATTGGCGGGTCAATCACCCGGCCGCCGGAGCGGCGCAGCGGCGCGACGCCCATACCTCGCCGTTTACCAGGGCGCGCGGGCGCCGGCCCTGCAGCACGTCGGCGAGGTTCTCGATGGCCAGGCGCACCATGGCACGGCGCGCCGTGGCGGTGGCCGAGCCGATGTGCGGCGTGAGCACCACATTGTCCAGTGCCAGCAGTGCCGGGTGGATGTGCGGCTCGTTTTCCATCACGTCCAGGCCGGCCGCAGCCGGGCAGCCGGCACGCAGCGCCTGCGCCAGGGCGGCGTCGTCGACGATGCCGCCGCGGGCGATATTTATCAGCACCGAGCCGGGCTTCATCTGGGCGAGCTCGGCGGTGCCGATCAGGTGATGCGTCGCCGCACTATAGGGTACGAGCAGCACCAGGAAGTCGGCATCGCGCAGCAGCTGCGGGCGCTCGACCCACCGGGCCTGTTCCGGCGCCGCACCCGGCACGGCTTGCGCGGGCAAGGCATGGCGATTGTGATAGATCACGCGCATGGAAAACCCTTGGGCACGGCGGGCGATTGCCTGGCCGATGCGACCCATGCCAAGGATCCCCAGCGTGGCCCCGCAGACGTCGGCGCCCAGAAACGCGTCGTAGGCGAACCGCTCCCAGCGCCCGGCCCGCGTCCAGCGATCGGCTTCCACCACCCGGCGGGCCGCCGCCAACAGCAGCGCCCAGGCGTGGTCCGCGGTCGCTTCCGTGAGCACGTCGGGCGTGTTGGTCGCGACAATGCCGGCGCGCGTGCACGCCGCCACATCGATGTTGTTAAAGCCCACCGCGATATTGCTGATGACGCACAGGCGCGGACATCGTGCCAGCACCTGGGCATCGATCTGCCGCACGGGGTCGGTGAGCAGCGCGTCGGCAGCCGACAGGCGCGCCAGCAGCTCCTCGGTCGTCCAGTTCGCATCGTCCTGGTTGTCCAGCACCTCATAGTCCCGGCGCAATTGCTGCGCCAGGTCCGGGAAGATTCGCCGTGTTACGACCACTCGCGGCCGGTTACCGGTGTCCGCGCCCGTTACCGCCATCGCTGCCTCCGTCACGCCGCGCCCCCATCGGGCGCGGACAAATGGTACGGTGGATCGGTCCCCGGCGAGAAGGTGCCCCTGGCGGCGGCCGCTGCCCCAACGCCCGGCCGCGTTCCCCAGCAAGGGTTTGACGCACTGCGGTACTATCAGTGGTGTCAACGTTTTTGCGCTGGATCCTTGCTGATGACCCACGTCGTTACGGAATCTTGCATTCGCTGCAAGTACACCGATTGCGTCGATGTCTGCCCGGTTGATTGCTTTCGCGAGGGGCCGAACTTCCTGACCATCGATCCGGACGAGTGCATCGACTGCGCGGTCTGCATTCCCGAGTGTCCGGTCAACGCGATCTACCCGGAGGAGGACGTGCCGGCGGATCAGCAGCATTTCATCGCGCTGAACGCGGAGCTGGCCAAGCAATGGCCGTCGATCACGCGTATGAAACCGCATCCTACGGACGCGGATGAATGGAAAGACGTCAAGGTAAAGTTGCAGTACCTCAAGCGCTGATTCGGCCGGCCTGTTGACGATTGGCCGGCAGAGCGAGCGAGGGAACGGAGGTCGATGTGCTCTACCAGATGCACGAGTGGCAGCGCAAGCTTCTTAACCCGCTTTCGGCTTGGGCCGATGCGACATCCCGCATCCTGTCCAATCCCTACAGTCCCCTGGCGTACACGCCGTTTTCGCGGCGCCTGGCGGCGGGCTACGACCTGCTGCATCGACTGGGCAAGCACTACGAGAAACCCGCGTTCGGATTGGCCACGACACTGATCGACGGCGTCGAGGTCGAGGTCGTCGAGAAGGTGGAATTGGCCAAGCCGTTTTGCCAACTGCTGCACAAGCCGTTTTGCCAACTGCTGCACTTTGAGCGTGTGCTGCCGGCGGGGCTCGCGCACCGCGAGCAGGACCCGACCGTGCTGATGTTCGCGCCGCTCTCGGGCCACCACCCGACGCTGCTGCGCGACACGGTCCGCACCCTGCTGCCCCACTGCAACATCTACCTGACCGACTGGATCGACGCGCGCCTGGTGCCGCTGTCGCAGGGTCCCTTCCACCTAGACGACTACGTCGAATACTGCTTGGAGTTCATTCGCCGGCTCGGGCCGCGCGTGCATCTGATCTCCGTGTGCCAGCCGACGGTGCCGGTGCTGGCCGCCGTTTCCCTGCTGGCCAGCGGCGCGGACCCTGCCTTGCCGCGGTCGATGACGATGATGGGGGGACCGATCGATACCCGGCGCAACCCGACCCAGGTCAACGCGCTGGCGCAGCGCAAATCGTACGACTGGTTCCGCAGCCACGTCATCTTCAAGGTGCCCTCCAGCTACCCAGGCTACCTGCGCGAGGTCTACCCGGGGTTCCTGCAGCACGCCGGATTCGTGGCAATGAACCCCGATCGGCACGTCGAGTCGCACTGGGACTATTACCTGGACCTGGTCAAGGGCGACCTGGAGGACATCGAGGCACATCGACGTTTCTATGACGAGTACAACGCGGTGATCGACCTGCCGGCGGAGTACTACCTCGACACGATTCGTGTCGTCTTCCAAGACCACCAGTTACCCTGCGGAACCTGGCACGTGCGCGGCCAGCGCGTCGCGCCCGAAGACATCCGCGACGTGGCGCTTTTCACGATCGAGGGAGAACTCGACGATATCTCCGGCAGCGGCCAGACGCAGGCGGCGCACGATCTGTGCCGCGGCATCCCGGCGGATCGAAAGCAACATCTGACGGCCATGGGGGTCGGTCACTACGGGATCTTCTCCGGCCGCCGCTGGCGTGAGAACATCGCCCCGCGCATCACGGATTTCATCCATGCGCATGATTCGTAATCCCCTGGCCCCTGCAGTAGGCTTCGTTTGCTTGAACTTCCCGGAGGATCATTGATGCACCGTGCAAAAAAAGTCGTCGCTGTAATCGCTTCCTCGTGCATGCTGGCTGCGTGGCTCCCGATGCCCGCGCACGCGGCGCTGGTGGGAACCCAGCAGGTCCTGCACGCCGACAGTGCAGCGCGCGCGCACATCAACGCATGGTTGGCGCGCGATGACGTGCGTCAAGCGCTGCTGGGCAACGGGGTCGACGCGAACCAGGTGCAGGCGCGCGTCGATGCGCTCACGGATGAGGAGGCGGGCGACCTTGCCAACCGCATCGACCGTCTGCCCGCCGGCGGCGACTTCCTCGGTATCCTGCTTGCCGTGTTCGTGATCCTGCTGATCACCGACATCCTGGGCCTGACGAAGGTGTTTCCATTCACGCGCCCGGTTCGCTAGCCCAGCGCTTCGTTCGCAAAGCCCCCGCTTTGGCGGGGGCTTTGCTTTTGGCCGGGCTGAGCGCTTGCGCCACGCCGCAGTCGGACGCCCTGCGCAGCGCCCTGCCACCGGGGGCCGAGCTCGACATTCGCGGCGCGCACGAACTCGAGCAGGTGCCGTTCTATGCCCAGGAGCGCGACCAGTGCGGGCCGGCAACGCTGGCGATGGCGCTGAGCGCATCGGGCCCGCAGGTTGATCCCGACTCGCTCCGCGCGACGGTATTTGTTCCCGGCCGGGGCGGCTCCTTGGCGCCGGAGATGCTCGCGGCGGCGCGGCGCCAGGGGCGCCTGGCGGTGCAACTGGCACCGACGATCGAGGCCGTGCTGCGGGAAGTCGACGCCGGCAACCCGGTGATTGTGTTGCAGAACCTCGGCCTGCCCATCTTTCCGGTGTGGCACTACGCGTTGGTGATCGGCTACGACATCGGGCAGGACCGGATCGTGCTGCATTCGGGACCCGAGCCGCGACTGCAGCTGAGCCTGGAGCTCTTCGAGCGCACCTGGGCGCGCGGCGGGAATTGGGCGATGGTCGCGGTGGCGCCGCAATCTCCCCCGCTCTCGCCGACGATCGATGCCCTGGTCGAGGCAGCCGCGGCGCTCGAGAGGGTCGACGTGCGTTCGGCGCGCCTGGCCTACGGCGCCTTGGCGCAGCGAGCGCCGGGGAGCTTTGGCGCCTGGATGGGACTGGGCAACAGTGCCTATACCCTCGGCGATCCGGCCACCGCGGTGACGGCATTTGCCAGGGCCAGCGAGCTGCAGCCGCAACGAGCCGATTCCTGGAACAACCTAGCCACGGCCCTGCTGGCGCAGGGGTCGATTACGGCGGCGCGCGCTGCCATCGAGCGCGCGCTTGCCCTGGGCGGAGCGCACCGCAATCTGTACGAACAGACCGCCGCCGAGATCGAGCGCGCCCCACAGTCCCCCTGAGGGCAAGAGGCTTCCACCGAGGGCATCGATCGGCCGCCGCCAGGCGCCTGCTCGCTCTGGGATAATGAACGCATGCAACCGCACGCGCAGCCATCGGAGCATGAGTCGACACGAGCGGCGCAGGGCGCCGCCTCGGACCCGCAGAGCCCACTGGTGCTGGCCGTTGACGCGCTGCTGCCCCAGACCCAGTGCGGTCAGTGCGGCTACGAGGGGTGTCTGCCCTACGCGCGAGCGCTGGCCGCAGGCCAGGCGCAGATCAACCGCTGCCCCCCCGGCGGCGACGATGGCATCGTGGCGCTGGCGCAGCTGCTCGAGCGCAGTGTCCTGCCCCTGGATCTGGCCTGCGGCACACACCGCGAACTCCACGTGGCGCGCATCGACGAGAGCCGCTGCATCGGCTGCACGCTTTGCATCCAGGCCTGCCCGGTCGACGCCATCGTCGGCGCCGTCAAGCAGATGCATACCGTGGTGGCGGCCGATTGCACCGGTTGCGATCTTTGCCTGCCGCCCTGCCCGATGGACTGTATCGACTTGGTTCCCGTGCGTCCGGCTCGCCCCTGGACGCGGCAAGATGCCGATCGCGCCCGCCGACGCATGCACGAGCGCAGCGCGCGTTTGCTGCGCGAGCAGTCGGACCATGACGCGCGCCTGGCCGCCAAGGTCCAGCACAAGCTGGTGGAGCTCGATGCTCGCAGCGACCTGGCCCAGGAGGAGGTCGCGCGGCGCAGATCCATTATTGAAAGCGCGCTGGCGCGCGTGCGAAGCCGGCGCGCCGGCGAGGCCGCCGCCGAGCATTCCGAGCGCGCTGGCGCGGGACGCACGTGACTCCGCGCAAGCGCCAAGCGCTGTTCGAGGCCTTCGCGCAGGCCAGTCCCCACCCGAAGGGGGAACTGAAGCATTCGTCGGCCTTCGAGCTACTGGTCGCCGTGGTGCTATCGGCGCAGGCCACCGACCGCAGTGTCAATGCCGCCACCGAGGCGCTGTTCGCCAAGGCCAACACGCCGGCGGCGATCGAGGCGCTTGGCGAATCGGGCCTGATCCCGTACATCCGCACCATCGGTCTGTACCGCTCCAAGGCGGCCAACATCATTGCCCTGTGCCGCCAGCTACGCGAACGCCACGCTGGCCAGGTGCCGCGCACGCGCGAGGAACTCGAAGCCCTGCCGGGGGTCGGCCGCAAGACTGCCAGTGTCGTGCTCAATATCGCCTTTGGCGAACCCTGCATTGCCGTCGATACGCATTGCTTCCGGGTCGCCAATCGCACGGGCCTGGCACCGGGCAAGAACGTGCGCGAGGTCGAACAGCGGCTGCTCAGCGCCGTTCCCGCCCCGTTTCGGCATCATGCGCACCATTGGCTCATACTGCACGGACGCTATGTTTGCAAGGCGCGCAAGCCCGAGTGTTGGCACTGCATCATTTCGCGGCAGTGTGAGTACCCAAGCAAGACTCCGGCGCCACCAGCGCGGTGAACTTGCCGACGATGCGGCGTATTTTGTCCCGGGAAGCACGGCATGCTGCAACCGACCCGCGAGGAAGTTCGACGATTCTTCTGTGACGCGTGGCGCAAGCATTGCGCCAGTCAGCCGGCGTCCCCGCTGGAGCGCATTGCCGTCGGCTGCATCCTCGAGCACCCCGAATACCAGCAACTGCTGGCCGACGTGGACCGCGTGCTGGACCGAGACTTCCCTGTCGAGGCCGGGCGCGAGAATCCCTTTCTGCATCTGTCGATGCACTTGTCGCTCGAGGAACAGGCGTCGATCGATCAGCCTCCCGGGGTGCGGACCCTGCTCGAGGCCCTGCAGCGGCGCCTTGGCGATCGCCACGCGGCCGCGCACGAGGCAATGGAATGCCTGGGCGAAATCGTGTGGCGCGCGCAACGCGGCTCGCTGCCGCCCGACATGAGCGCCATCAATCACGCGTACATCGAATGCCTGCGACAGCGGCTTGGACAGGAACCCTAATGAACAAGACAGCAACCGGCCGCTTCAACGGCACCGAGACGTACGTCGCGAGCGACGATCTGCGGCTTGCGGTCAACGCCGCGCTGACCCTGCAGCGTCCCTTGCTCATCAAGGGAGAACCGGGAACCGGCAAGACCATGCTGGCCGAGGAAGTTGCCCGGGCACTGGACATGCCGCTGTTTGCCTGGCACATCAAGTCAACGACCAAGGCCCAGCAGGGACTATACGAATATGACGCGGTATCGCGGCTGCGCGATTCGCAGCTCGGAGACGCGCGCGTTGCCGAAATCGGCAATTACATCGTGCGCGGCGTGCTCTGGCAGGCCTTCGAAAGTCCGGAGCCCGCCGTCCTGTTGATCGACGAAATCGACAAGGCCGACATCGAATTTCCCAATGACCTGCTGCGCGAGCTCGATCGCATGGAGTTCGCCGTCTACGAAACGCGCCAGACGATCCGCGCGGTGCATCGGCCGCTGGTGGTCATCACGTCGAACAACGAGAAGGACCTGCCCGACGCCTTCCTGCGGCGCTGCTTCTTCCACTACATACGATTCCCGGATCGAAGGACCATGCAGGAGATCGTCGACGTGCACTTCCCCAAGCTGCGCGCCGAGTTGCTGCGCAATGCGCTCGAGTCCTTCTTCGCCATCCGCGACCTGCCGGGCTTGAAGAAAAAGCCCTCGACCTCGGAATTGCTCGATTGGCTGCGACTGCTGGTCGCCGAACAGATCCCCCCCGAGGCCCTGCACGCCAAGGATTCGGCGATCTTCGTGCCGCCGCTGCACGGCGCGCTGCTCAAAAATGAGCAGGACCTGCACCTGTTCGAGCGTCTGGTCGAGATGAACCGCCAGGGGCGCTGATGCTCATAGACTTCTTCTTGCACCTGCGCGCCGCGCGCCTGCCGGTGTCGATCAACGAGCTGCTGACACTGCTCGAGGCGCTGCAAAGCGAGGTGATCCAGCCTTCGCTGGAGGACTTCTATTTTCTGGCGCGCACCTGCCTCATCAAGGACGAGACCCGCTTCGATCGTTACGACCAGGCCTTTGGCGAGTACGTTCGCGGGCTCGCCGCCGGCACGCCCGAGCTGCGCGATATCCCCGCCGAGTGGTTCCGCCAGCAACTGCAGCGCCGCCTGTCGGCCGAGGAACTGGCGCGCCTCGAGAAGCTGGGTTGGGAGCGGCTGATGGAGGAGCTGCGCAAGCGACTGCTCGAGCAGGACGGCGCGCACCACGGCGGCAGCAAGTGGATCGGCAGCGGCGGAACCTCGCCCTTCGGTCACGGCGGCGCCCACCCCGAGGGGATCCGCATCGGTGGCCCGTCCCGCGGCAATCGCGGCGCCGTTAAGGTCTGGGAAGCACGCGCCTACCGCGACTATGACGACCAGGTGGAGCTTGGAACCCGCAACATCCAGCTGGCGCTGCGACGCCTGCGCCGCTTTGCGCGCGAAGGCGGCGAGCTCGAACTCGATCTGCCCGACACGATCCGCTCCACGGCGCGCAACGCCGGCCATCTGGACCTTAAGCTCGTGCCGGAGCGCCGTAATCGGGTCAAGGTGCTCATGCTGCTCGACGTCGGCGGCACGATGGACGAGCACGTCGCCGCGGTCGAGGAGCTTTTTTCCGCCGCGCGTACCCAGTTCCAGCACCTGCATTTTTATTACTTCCACAACTGCGTTTACGACCAGCTGTGGCGCAGCAACCGGCGCCGCCACAGCGAGCGCTTCGAAACCCGCGACATACTGCGCAAGTACAACCGGGACTACAAGCTGGTGTTCGTCGGCGACGCGACCATGAGCCCGTACGAAGTTCTGCAGGCGCACGGCTCCGTCGAGTACGACAATGTCGAGCCGGGCGCGGCCTGGCTGCAGCGCCTCGCCGCGCAGTTTCCGCAGTTCGCCTGGATCAACCCGGAGCCCGAGGCACTCTGGCCCTATCGCCAATCGATCTCGATCATTCGCCAGCTCCTGGCCGGCAGGATGTACCCGCTGACACTGGAAGGATTGACGCGCGCCATGCGCGTGCTGGCAAGGTAACCGGGGCTTGCCTCAGTCGCCAAACGGCGGTGCGGCGCGCAGCACCTCTTCCACGGTCGTCGTGCCGTGGGCGATCTTTTCGGCGCCGGAGACGCGCAGGGAACGCAGACCCTCCCGCGCGGCCTGATTGCGGATTTGCTGGATATCCGCGCCCTCGGCAACCAGGGAACGGATGGCATCGCTGACCACGAGCAGCTCGACCAGGCCGGTGCGCCCGAGGTAGCCCGTGCGACGGCACTCCAGGCAACCGACCGGCCGCCCGACCTTTTGCGGCGGGGCCGAGCGCCAGGGGGCGACCAGGTCCCGCCAGAGCGCCTCGTCGATGTTGAGGTCGCGCGCCTTGCAGTGCGGGCACAGGGTGCGCACCAGGCGTTGCGCCAGGATGCCGATGACGGTGGCGTTGATCAGGTAGCGGGGAACACCGAGCTCGACCAGCCGGGCAATCGAGGCCGAGGCGTCATTGGTATGCAGGGTCGAGAAGACCAGATGCCCGGTGAGCGCGGCCTGCACCGCCATGTCCGCCGTTTCCTTGTCGCGCACCTCGCCAACCATGATCACGTCCGGGTCCTGCCGCATCAGCGCGCGCAGCCCATCGGCAAAGCCCAGCTCGATCCCATGCTGGACCTGCATCTGGTTGAGGCTCGGATCGATCATCTCGATCGGGTCTTCGACGGTGCTCACATTGACTTCGTCGGTGGCGAGCTGCTTGAGCGTCGAATACAGGGTCGTCGTCTTGCCCGAGCCGGTCGGCCCGGTGACCAGGATGATGCCCGAGGGGCGCGTGATCAACTCGGCCCATATCTTGGCATCGCCGTCGGAGAAACCCAGTTCGGCATAGCTGCGCACCACGACTTCCGGGTCAAAGATCCGCATGACCAGCTTTTCCCCGAAGGCCGTGGGCAGACTCGAGAGGCGGATCTCGACTTCGCGCCCGCCATCGCCGCCGATGCGCGTCTTGATGCGGCCGTCTTGGGGCCGGCGCCGCTCGACCACGTCCATGCGCCCCAGCAGCTTGATGCGGCTGGTCATGGCCTGCATCACGCCGGGCGGCACCTGGTAGACCTGGTGCAGCACGCCGTCGATGCGAAAGCGCACGACTCCCTGTTCGCGCTTGGGCTCGAGATGAATATCGCTGGCGCGCTGATCAAACGCGTACTGCAGGATCCAGTCGACGATGTGAATGACGTGCGCATCGTTGGCCTCGACCTTGCCTCCGAGCTCGACCAGTTGTTCGAAGTTGCTCACCAGGCTGGACGTTCCGGACTTGCTCGCGCCCTTGACCGACTGGGCCAGCTTGTAGAACTCGGTGGTAAAGCGTGCCACGTCCACCGGGTTGGCCACCACCCGTCGCACGGACTTCTTGGTCACCTGCTCGATTTCGCGCACCCAGCCGTCCAGGAACGGCTCGCACGTGGCGATTACCACCTCGACCGGGGAAACGGCGATCGGCAAGATGGAATTGCCGGTGGCGTAGGCGCTCGACATGACCTCGACCACCCGCGTGAAATCCACCTTCAGCGGGTCGATGTGCTGGTAGGGCAGGCCGGCGAGCTCCGCCAGCCACTCGGTAAGCGATTCGAGGTCCAGCAGCCGGCGCTCGCTATCGGCACTGCGGAAATTCATCTCGGCCACCAGGACGAGCGGATGGCCGTTGCGGTCGCGGTCCGAGATCGCGAAGATCCGCTCCGCGTCGTCACGCGAGAGCAGGCCATCGTCGACCAGACGCTGGACGACGAAACTCAGGGTCACGCGGGTGGTGGTTGCCGCCCGTTGCGGCGCGGCGGCGGGCGCCGGTTCCGGTGCTTCGGCTGCGGCTCGCTTGACCGCGCTCACGGCCGGGGGTGCCGCGCCGCCCTGGGCATGGCGCAAACCATCGGGGCCGGCGTCCGCAACGGCAGGTCCCGTACCCCAAGCCACATGACTACGCCACCGCCAGCCGGCTCGCCAGCTCCGCAGCCCGGTTCGGGACATTGGCAAAGTCGGCCACAACGGCGTGCGCGGCGCGCTCGGTAAGCGGTGCGCTCTCCAGCGGCCGGATGAAACCGCGGCGCAGGTAAGAGTGGATCAGGTCGGGGGACATCACGTGCGCGCGATTCTCCGGGCCGCTGCTGAACATGAACATCGTGCGCAAGGGGCTGATCCAGCGCAGTCGCGCCCGGAGGAAGGCTTCGCCATCCCAAAGCTCAAACCAGCTGCCGCGCGTCCAGTGCGACAGATCGTGATCCATGCGCGCCTCTTCCGTCTTGTCGATCACGCCCACGTCGGTCAATGCTGCCGGCACCGACAATTCGACCTGATGTTCGGCAGCGGCGCGGAGCACCGCTCGCGTAGGCACCTTGACGCCGCCCGGAATGGCGGTCAGCGGGAAGGTCGCCGTGAGCTGCAGTCCGTCCATCTTGGCGCGAATCTCCGAGGACTGCAAGGAGTTCTTGATGTACGTCGCCTGGTCGGTCGGCTTGACGGCAAAGGCATGCGCGGCCATCAGACTCTGGAGAAAGTCTTCCTGATCGCGCTGCGGGTAGCGTATCAGGGCAAGGCCGTCGCGAACGATGCGCGTGAGCACCGGAATGAGTTCTACCAGGCGCCGGCGCTCTTCGGCCGTCGCCTTGGGCTGCACGCTCCAGACAATCTCGTGGATCGCTTCGCGGAAACTCTTCGAATAACCCTTGGTGTGGTCGTCGCGCAGGCTCGCCTGCACCAGCACCTGCACCCAGGGGCCGATGAGAAAGTCGCGCAGGTAGGGCTCGAGTTCCACCCGCTCGAACGCCCGCCGCACCTGTATGGTCGTATTGATGCTGAGGACTTCCCGCTTCTCGGCCTCCTCGAGCGCGCGCTTGGCACGGGCGATCGGGTCGCTTTCGCGCGGCTCGATATCCCCGAGAAAGGTCTCGAATTCATTGAGCGCGGTCTCAAACAGTCCGACGTCGCGGTCGAACTTGAGCATGACCTGCCGCACCAGGCGGTCGACTTCGGCGCGGAAGCGCTCATTCTCGTCGCCGTACGGCTCCCAGCCCACCGCCGCGGCGGCAATCCGATCGATCAGGCGGCGGGCCGGGTGGGAACTCGACGCAAAGAACGCCGCATCCAGCAGGGCCGCCTTGAGCACCGGAAACTGCAAGCGCGACAGCAGCGCCTTGATCTCCAGCGGCACCTGCGCGTCGCGCATTACGTGGTCGAACATCATGCCGACGATCTCGATCGTCAGCTTGTCCACGGTGCGCGTCGACTGCGAAATCAGGTGTTCGCGCCAGGCGTTTATCGAGCCGGCGGGGGTGCCGGCGAACAGCGCCCCATGGATGCCCTCCAGGCCGAGGTTCTGCAGCTCCGCCAGGGCATCGAGCAGCATCGGCGCGACCGGCCCCTGTCCTGCCGTCAACGGCGGCAGGACATCGCCGGATACGTTTGCCTGCAGGCGCCCGAGCAGCTCCTTGAGAATGGCGCGCGCGTCTGCCTGACCATCGCCGCCCGTAATGCTGGACCTCGCACCGTGAACCACGGGTTCGCCGCGACGCACCGCGGCCTCGACACCGGTCCCGGGACGAGCCTCTGCGCCGGCGTTGGGTTCGGTTGCGCCGTGCGGCGCCAGCGCGCCAGCCGGCGGCGGCACCGTTGCGGCGCTTGCCCGGCGCGCGCTGCGCGCACGGCGGATCGCACGCGCCTCGATGCCGTGCGCGCGGAAGTGATCGAGCAAGGACTGCGAAATCCGGCCGATCTCGCCCGCGACATCGGGCTCGAACGAGGTCAGGAAGAACACCCAGGCCTCGGGATGCAGGTGCACATCGATTGCCGCCTGCAGCAGCGCCGGAACGATGACGTCGGGGCCAAACGGGTTGTCCGCAAAGGGCACCTGCTCGCGATTGCAGAGATAAGCGACGATCAGCTGCAGGTCGCGCAGCGGCTCCTCGACGAGCCCGCGCATGCGTCGTGCCGCGCGCGCGGCGATCGCTTCTCCGCCATCATCGGTCTCTCGCACCAGTTCGAGCTTTGCCGCATCGAGCTCGCTGGCGCCGGCCGGGACATTGCGCGGCGCCATCAGGCGCTCGAACGCATAGTCCTGCTGCTGTGGCAGACGCCGCAACAAGGCATCGCGCAGGGCGTCGGACTTGGTGGCCAGCAGTCGCTGCACCAGCGGCGAACCGATGTCGAAATCCCAGCGCGTGGCCAGGCTGTCACGCACGAGCTCGACGATTTGCGGGAACGAGCCGGCCATGAGCTCGCACGAGATCGCGGCCGCCGAGCGCATCAGCGCCGACGACTGGCTGGCCGACAGGTACGGCAGGGGGCCCGATGCGGCGCTAGCGGCGGGAGGATTGTGGCCGTTCATCAATGTGCAGCGGTGACAAACCCGGAGACGGACCCGGATCTGAACCCGAATGTAGCCTGCGAATTCGATCTGTCAAGCCGCTTCGCCGGCCCGAACGCGGCATTAAGTTTCCGACCAAGGCGACGAGGGCGACGCAGGACCGCACGTTCGGTGTCGCGTGAATAGGTCACAGGCGGAACCGCGAGCCGGCCCCGAGCACCAGGCGCCGAGCGGCAGCGGTTCGCAATCCGCCGAGCCACGCCAGGGCCGGCAGCCCGAAGCGGCGCTCGAGCGCCTGCGCGCGCAGGCAAAGGACATCGGCATCCCAGGGGCGGGGAGCACCGGTAAAGGCGAGCACCACGCTGTTGCCCGCCGCGGTGCGAGGCAAGCGCAGCCAGCGCGCGCCGAACGCCGCGCCGATGGCTGCCAGGCTCGACCGCAGCGACCGGCCAAAGAGATTGAACACGCCGATTCCGCCCTCGCGCAGGGCGGCGCGACAGGCTCGATAGAAGTCGACGTCGTCGAGCACCGGTCCGCGCGCCTGCGCGTCGTACAGGTCCACCTGCAGCCAGTCGGCGCCGGCGGGAATGCGCCGGATGAACGTTGCGGCGTCCGCCTGCACCACGCGCAAGCGCGCATCGTCGCGCGGCAGGGCGAACCACTGCCGGGCGACGCGGATCACGGCCGGATCGATGTCGACCGCCAATACGCGGCTGGCTCGCAGGTGCCGATGGCAGAATTTGGTCAGCGCAGCGGCCCCGAGGCCCAGCTGCACCACCTGGTCGGGCTTGGGCGCGAACAGCAGCGGAGCCATCATCTGCTGCTGGTACTCGAGCTCCAGGAAAAACGGCTGCGCCAGGCGCATGGCGCCCTGCACCCACTCGGTGCCAAAGTGCAGGTAGCGAACCCCGTCGGCCTCCGACAGCGTGACCGCCCCGGCCGCTGCGGCGCGCCCCGGGGGCCGATTCACGCTTCCCCATTGGCGCCATCGGCCGCCGCCCGGGACGAGCGCTCCAGGTCGGCCAGGACCGTGTGAAAGGCGCGCGCCACCAGGGGCATCGACTCGGCGGGTGCAATCCAGGCGCAGCGCAGATAGGTGATCAGGCCCTCGCGCGAGAGCGAGTAGAGGGCATTGCCCTGCGGCGCTGAAAACAGGGCCAGCGACCCGCCCGGGGTAAACCCTTCGAGGCGAACGCGGGTCGAGGCGCGGCCCACGTGCAGGTCAAACCACGTCTTTTCGTGCCAGGCGGCGATCTGCTGCTCGGCCTGGACGGCGTCGAGCGGGCCAAACGACGGAACATGGTCTTCCCGGATCCACTGGTGGGAGACACCCGATCCGCTGGCCTGCAGGACCTGGTGAACGGCTTCATCGAGCACGTCGATGGGCCCCTCGGGTGCGGACTGCGGGGAGCTCCCGATGCGAAACCCGTCCAAGCGGATGCGCACGGTGCTCACCGAGAACGCACCGGCGGCGGGGGCCGGCGATTCGCTGGCCTTGAGCGCGAGCGAATGCGCACTCATGAGCTGGTTGAGCAGTTCGAGTAGTTTTTTCTCGGGCCAGCTGATCAAGCGCAGACCGTCGCGCAGGCTCCCCAGCACCGCGGGTATGGTGTCGACCAGCCGCTTGCGGTCCGCCGCATGGGCCAGCGGCTGCACGCTCCACACCAGGTCGGGCACCGCGCTCAGGAGGCGGCGCAGCAGGCCGGGCTCCCGGCTTTCGCGCGCCGCGGCCTCCACCAGCACCCGCGCCCACACCCGCAGCAGGAACACCCGCAGGTAGCCCTCCATGTGCGCACCCTCGAGGATTTCGCGCAGGAATGCGGAGACTTCACCCGCACGGATCTCGCGCTCCTCGGCCTCGCGCAGCGCCTCCCATGCGCTGGCAAGCGGATCGGCTTCCTGGCCGGTGTCGGCACCGAGCGATGTCGAGAATTGCGTCGCCGCCTGCACAAACGCCGAGGGTGCCTCGCCGGGGGAGTGCAGCACGTATTGCACCGCCGCCCGCACCTGCTGCAGGTGGCGGCGACTGCCGCTGGCATCGGCGGTCCAGCCGACCGACGCGCTGCCGATCGCGTCGATCAGGCGGCGCGCCGGGTGGTCCAGACGGACGAAAAACGTGGGGTCGGCAAGCGCCACTTCCAGGGCCGGAAAACGCAGGAACAGCAGCAGCGCGCGTAGCGGTGCGGGGACGAGCTGGTCACGCTCGATCCGGGTGAATAGTCGCGCGACCAGCTGGATCGTGAGCTTGTGGACGGGCTGGGTCGCCAGCGCGATCAGCCGCTGGCTGAGCTCGCGCGTGCTGGCCGGTTCCTTGTCGGCCTCCTGTTTGCGCTGCCGGGCCGCCAAGAACTCCGCATCCTGCTTTTGCGCGGCGATCATGGCGTTGGCCAGTTTGGTCGACGGCGGCACAGGCGCCACTTCGCGCCCCAGCGCCGCACTGCGCGCGGCGCTGACGGCGGCCTCGACGAGCGAGCTGGCGTTGACGCCGACGAGCGCCTGCAGGCGCCCGTATTCGACCATCAACGCTTCCCCCGCCTCGGCGCCCGCATCATGGTTGCGACCGGCGGCCGTGCCCTGGCCCCTTGCCAAACCCACCCTGCCCGGCCCGGGCGCCTTGCCGGTCGATCGACCCAGACTGCCCGCGTCGATGGGTCCCGGTCCCAGTTCCGGGCCAACGGAAGAATTTCCCAGGGCGGCCGGCAGATCGGCACGAAGGGTTGGCGGACCGATATTGCGCTGCGCCGGGCTCACGCGTACGACCGGCGCCGGAACACCGATGCCCTTGCTGTCGAGGAAACGGTTGATGGCCTCGTAGGTGGCCGTCAGCGGCGGTTGGAGCGCGCCGGGAAAGTGGCGCAGCAGCGCTGCCAAGTCGCCGTGGGCCGAGATCACCGGCGAGAGCGTCTCAGACATCGCCTCGAGAAACACGCCTGGACGCAGCACGGCGTCGGTTTCGTGCAGTTCCCGATCGCCGACCAGAGTCTGCAGCCGCTGCAGCAACGCCGCAAAGGGAACCTGGACCAGGTTGCGCAGCCGCGCGCTCAACTGGTCGACCTGGTTGCTGAGGTCCGACGCGTCGATCTCGATCAACGACAGCGCCGGTTGGCGCAGCGCCGGCGCAGCCCGCTTCCCCAACATCGACGCCCGGCCGTCCTCGAATTTGCTACGCAGGATGCCGCGGTAGGTATGCGCCAGCGTCTTGACTTGCAGCGCAACGGTACGGGCGCAGCGCACCTGGGTCTCGTCGCCCGAGCGCGCCCCAGCCGACACCGCTTCGTTGAAGACATCGCTTGCCCGCGACAGCAGGGTGTCGGAGACGAGCTCCCAGCACTGTTCGAGCAGGCTCTCGGTCTGACGATCGCGCTCCGGATCGCGGGCAGCCGGGGCCGAACCAGCCGCCGCAGCCGGGTTCGGCGCTTCCTGGGTCACCTGACTGGTCTCCGCATCGGCATCGATTAGCGCAACAAATCCGATGTTACTTCAGCCGACGGGAGGGCGCCGGGGACGGTCCCGGCGAGCCGTCAGCCGGCGCCTTTGACGCCGCCCGCGAGCAGCAGGGCATTCACCCGCTTGACGAAACTCGCCGGGTCATCGAGCTGGCCGCCCTCGGCCAGGATGGCCTGCTCGAGGAGCAAGTGGGCCCACTCGCCCAGGTCCGCCGGGTCAGCCTGCAGGCGCTGCACCAGGGGATGGTGCGGATTGAGTTCCAGAATCGGCTTGCTCGGCGCGGCATCGTGACCGCTCGCCTTGAGCATCCGTTGCAGGTGGGCGCTCATCGCATCCTTGTCGACCACCACGCAGGCCGGCGACTCGGTCAGGCGCAGGGTAATGCGAACATCGGCGACCCGGTCCCCCAGCGCTTCCTTGATCCGCGCCACCAGGTCCTGGTACTCGTCCTGCGCCTTGCGCTTGTCTTCCTGGTCCTGCTCGTCGTCCAGGGCGTCAAGCGCCAGGTCGCCCTTTGCCACAGAGTTCAGGGGTTTGCCCTCGAACTCGGTCAGAAAAGAGAGCATCCACTCGTCGACCCGGTCCGTGAGCAACAGGACCTCGACGCCTTTCTTGCGAAATATTTCCAGGTGCGGGCTGCTGCGCGCGGCCTCGATCGACTCGGCCGTCACGTAGTAGATGGCCGACTGGCCGGCCTTCATCCGGCCCACATACTCTGCCAGCGAGGTGAGCTTGCCGCCATCGGCGGCGGTCGACGCAAAGCGCAGCAAGCGGCCGATGCGCTCGGCATTGGCAGGGTCCTCGCCGATGCCTTCCTTGAGCACGGCGCCGAACTCGCTCCAAAATCCCGCATAGTCTTCGGCCCGATTTTGCGCCAGCTCCTCCAGCAGCGACAGGACACGTTTGGCACAGCCCTCGCGGATCGCCTTCACGTCTCGGCTCTCCTGCAGGATCTCGCGCGAGACGTTTAGCGGCAGATCGCTGGAGTCGACGATCCCGCGGGTAAAACGCAAGTACGAGGGCAGCAGCTGCTCGGCGTCGTCCATGATGAAGACGCGTCGAACATAGAGCTTGAGGCCATGCGTGCGCTTGCGATCCCAGAGGTCGAAGGGCGCGCGCTTGGGGATGTAGAGCAGCTGAGCGTACTCGTTGCGCCCCTCGACGCGATTGTGCGTCCAGGCCAGCGGATCGCCGAAGTCGTGGGAGACGTGCTTGTAGAACTCCTTGTACTGCTCATCGCTGATCTCGGACTTGGGCCGGGTCCAAAGCGCCGAGGCCCGGTTCACCGTCTCGAGCTCCTGCGTCCGGCGCAGCTGATTGCTGTCCTTGTCCCACTCCTCCTTGTGCATGCGAATGGGCGTGGCGATGTGATCGGAGTAGTGCGTCAGAATGGATTTGAGTTTCCAGCCGGAGAGCAGCTCGTCGTTGCCGTCCTTCAGATGCAGGACCACGTCGGTGCCGCGTTCCGAGCGCGCGGCCGGTTCCACCGTAAATTCCCCGCCGCCGTCGGACTCCCAGCTGGTGGCTGCCTCCGCCGGCGCGCCCGCCCGCCGCGATACCACGGTGACCCGATCGGCGACGATGAACGAGGAGTAAAAACCCACGCCGAACTGGCCGATCAGTTGCGAGTCCGTGCGCTGATCCCCCGTGAGTTGGGCGAAGAACTCGCGCGTCCCGCTCTTGGCGATGGTGCCCAGGTGTTCGATGAGCTCCTCGCGCGTCATGCCGATGCCGTTGTCCGAGACCGTGATGGTGCGCGCGTCCTTGTCGTACGAGACCTCGATGGCCAGCTCCTCGCCGGCCGGCAGCAGGGACGGCTCGGCGATAGCCGCAAAGCGCAGGCGGTCGCACGCATCGGAGGCGTTGCTCACCAGCTCGCGCAGGAAGATCTCGCGGTTGCTGTAGAGCGAATGGATCATCAGGTGCAGCAGCTGCTTGACCTCGGCCTGGAATCCAAGGGTTTGCCGGGAATCGTGTATCGCGTTGTCTGTTGTCATGATTGGTTTCCACGTACGACAAATCGGGCCGCGCCACCGCGGGGGCGGTGGCGCGCTACCAAGCGCCCATATTGGGTCGGCAACTCGTTTCTTCAAGCCTCCAGAGTGCCGGCCTCCGGACCTAGGGCGCGGCCGGCTCGGGCTTGGCCAGGGTCAGCGCGCGGATCCGCGGGCTCAGCAAGGTTCCCTTGCGCGCGCGCTTGCCCATAAAGGCGGCAAGCTCGCGGCCGCTCACGGCGATGCGCACGCTCTTTCCGCTGCGCGGCGCGGTGCCGGTCACGACCACCCCGGAATCGCCGCAACTCAAGGCGCCGACCATCTTCTCGTCCTTGTCCAGGCCCAGGAAGATGACGCCACGCCCGCCAGCGGCCTGTGCCTTGATCTCGCCGGCGGCGAACACCAGCATCCGGCCGCCTGCGGAGACGCAGGCGATGCGGTCGTCCGTCTGCGAATCCACGACGGCCGGACGCAGCGGTTCGGAGCCCTCGTCCAGGCTGAAGAACTGCTTTCCCGCCCGCTGGCGCGTAAGCAGGTCGCCCAGCTGGCACGCAAATCCCGTTCCGCCGCTGCTCGAGAGCAGCAGTGGCGCGTTGGCCGCACCAGCCACGTAGGCGACCAGGCGCGTGCCCGGTTCGAGTTCGATCATCGAGGTCACGGGCAGTCCGTCGCCACGGGCCGAGGGCAGGTTGGCCACGGCGACGGAGTAGCAGCGCCCGTTCGAACCGATGGCAACAAGGTGATCGACGGTCCGGCATTCGTAGGCGCCGTGCAGGCTGTCGCCGGCCTTGAAGGCGAATTGGGCAGCGTCGTGGCCGTGGCCGTTGCGCGCCCGGACAAAACCCTGCGCGGACACAATTACGGTAACCGGCTCATCGAGGACCCGGGCTTCGAGCACGGTGCGTTCGGCCGATTCGATCAAGGTGCGGCGCGCGTCGCCGTGCTTTTGCGCATCCTCATCGAGCTCCTTGCCGACCTGGCGACGCAGCGCCGGCTCCGAATCGAGCAACTTGCGCAGCACCGCTTGCTCCTTGTGCAATTCCGCCAGTTCCTGCTCCAGACGGATCGCTTCGAGCCGGGCCAGCTGACGCAGCCGCAGTTCCAGGATGTCCTCGGCCTGGCGCTCGGTGAGCCGGAACACGCGCATCAGTTCAGGCTTGGGTTGGTCCGAATTGCGGATCAGCTTGATGACCCGGTCGATGTTAAGCAGCACCAGCTGCCGGCCCTCGAGAACATGGACGCGGTCGAGCACGCGATCGAGCCGGTGGCGGCTGCGCCGGCGCACGGTCTCGACGCGAAACTCCACCCACTCGCGCAAGATCTCGACCAGGGTCTTTTGGCAAGGCCGGCCATCGCGGCCGATCATCACCAGGTTGATCGCCACGTTGCCTTCCAGGCTGGTGTGGGCCAGCAGCGTTTGGACCAGCTCCTGGCGCTCGATCTTCGAGGTGCGCGGCTCGAACACCAGCCGCACCGCCGCATCGCGGCTGGACTCGTCGCGCATGCGGTCGAGCACCGCCAGCACGACCTGCTTGGTCTGCTGCTGCTCGGGGCTCAAGGACTTGCGGCCTGCGCGCACCTTGGGATTGATGAGTTCCTCGACCTCCTCCTGGACGCGCCGCGCCGACGTTCCCGGCGGCAATTCGGTGACGACCAGCTGCCATTGGCCCCGTGCCAGATCCTCGAAGCGCCAGCGGGCGCGGACCTTCAGGCTACCGCGCCCGCTCTCGTAGGTAGCGCGAATCTCCTCGTCACTGGAGATCACCTGACCGCCGCCGGGGAAGTCGGGCCCGCGCAGATGCTCGAGCACTTGCGCCAAGGTGGCGCCGGGCTGGCGCAGCAGGACCTGCGTCGCGCGCACCACTTCGCGCAAGTTGTGCGACGGTATCTCCGTGGCCATGCCGACCGCGATGCCCGACGCGCCGTTGAGCAGCACCAGCGGCAGGCGCGCCGGCAGCAGGCGCGGCTCCTGCTGGCTGCCGTCGTAGTTGGCGGCGAAATCGACGGTTCCCTGATCGAGTTCATCGAGCAGCAGGCGTGCGATGGCGGTCAGGCGCGCCTCGGTATAGCGCATGGCCGCAGCCGGGTCGTCGTCCCGGCTACCAAAGTTCCCCTGGCCATCGATCAGCGGGTAGCGCAGCGAGAACTCCTGCGCCATGCGCACCATCGCGTCGTACGCCGCCTGGTCGCCGTGGGGGTGAAACTTGCCGATCACATCGCCCACCACCCGCGCCGACTTCACGTGCTTGGAGCCGGGCCCCAGGCCCATGGCGTGCATGGCGTACAGGATGCGTCGCTGGACGGGCTTTTGTCCGTCGGTCACCTCCGGTAGCGCGCGTCCCTTGACGACGGATACGGCGTAGTCGAGATACGCGCGCTGCGCAAATTGCGCCAGCGTCAGGGTCTCGCCCGGCTCGCCGGCGGTCGAAGCAAACAGGTCGGTTTGTTGCGTCATGTTCGGCTGCTGGCTGGGTTCAGATCCGGGCGCCCGCTCCTGCGTACGGCCCCGCGCGCCGCCCGGCTGGTCGGGGCTGCGGGCTCACGCACGCTGCACCTGCCGGGCGCGGTCTTCCAGGAAACTCCCGAGAAATTCCTCGGCCGGCATCGGCCGTGCGAACAAAAAACCCTGGGCCGAATCGCAACCGAGGGTGTGCATCCAGTCCTTCTGCTTGGCCGTTTCGACGCCCTCCGCGGTAACCGTCATGTCGAGCTTGTGCGCCATCTCGATCACCGCCTGGACGATGCTGTTCGTGCGCCCGTTCTGCATGCACTCGATCGTGAAGCTGCGATCGATCTTGAGCCGGTGCATGGGCAGGTCGCGCAGGTGGGCCAGGCTGGAATAGCCGACGCCGAAATCGTCGAGCGCCGCCTTGATGCCGGCGTCGCGCAAGCGCCGCAGGTTTTCCTGGGAAACCGCCGAAGCATCGATGAGGCCCGTTTCGGTGATTTCGATTTCGAGTTCCTCCGCCGCAACCGCGAATTCGTCCAGGGTCAAGAGGACGAACTCGACGAAGCCGGGATTGCGCATCTGCACACCGGAGACATTGATCGCGATCGGCGGCAGGTCCAGGCCGATCTGGCGCCACAGCTGACGCTGGCGACAGGCCTCGCGCAGCACCCACTCCCCGACACCCTCGATCAGGCCACTCTCCTCGGCAATGGGGATGAACTCGCCCGGGGAAATATCGCCGAGCTCGGCGTCCTTCCAGCGCAGCAGGGCTTCGGCCCCGACCAGGCGGCCTTCGGGCAGCGATACCAGCGGCTGGTAGAACAGGCGGAAGTCACGCGACTCGTAGGCCTTGCGAAACCGTTGCTCCAGCAGTACGCGCAGCTCCGTGCGCCGCGCCAGCTCCGGCGTGAACAGCGCTTGCGTGCCGCCGCCAGCCTCCTTGGCACGCAACAAGGCGGCATCGCCAGCATTGAACAGTGCGTCCAGGTCGCCGCCGTCCTTGGGAAAAAATCCCACACCAACCGAGGCACGAACCGAAACCTCGATGTTGCCAAGGCGCTCGGAGCGGGCGATCGCCTCGGTGACGTCGCGGGCGACCGCATCGACGAGATCGGAATTGACGACATCCACCAGCAGGGCGACGATCTCGTCGCCGCCGCGGCGGCCCAGCAGGTTCGGCGGGCGCACGACTTCGCGCAGGCGCGCGGCCACCGCCGCGAGCACCCGGTCGCCGACGCGATGGCCGTAGACGCTGTTGAGCACCCGGAACCGGTCCAGGCCGATGCACAGCAGGGCGCACTGGTGCCCTCGCGCGTAGGCATCGGACAGCACCTGCTGGGCGCTCTCATCGAAGGCCTTGCGATTGAGCAGCAGGGTCAGCGGGTCGATGCTGGCAAGGTCCCGCAGCGCGTCCTGCGTGCGGGTTTGCTCGGTAATATCGCGTCCGATGCCGGCGTAGCCGGTGAATTGGCCTGCCGGGTCGAAAATCGGCACGCCGCACAGCTGCTGCACCGCCGCCCCCTCGCCAACGAGCGGGCGCCGAACCACGAGGTCGGAGAAGGGTAGGCGGGCCTCGAGGCGCTGCTTGTGCTCTTGCCAGGTCGACGGCCGCAGGAGTTCCCCCGGGATCTCCCAATCACGCCTGCCGATCCACTGCGAAAACGCCGCCTCGGCTGCACTAGGGCCGCCGTGCAGGATCGTCAAGCGCAGGACAGCATCGGTCTCCCAGTACCAGTCGCCGCTGCGCAGGGCCAGCGCGCGCAGGCTGGCCTCGCCGGCGCGCGCCCCTGCCGGCCAAGCGTCCGCTTCAGACATCGGCTTCGACATCATTGCCGTGCATCTCCAGCCACGCCTTGCGCGAATGCGCCTCGCCGCGTCCCATGAGCATCGTCATGGTGTCGACGGTCGCGCGTTGATCGAGCGTCCCCAGGGACACCGGCAGCAGCCGACGCGTATCCGGATTCATCGTCGTCTCCCACAGCTGCTGCGCCGTCATTTCGCCCAATCCCTTGAAGCGCCCGATCTCCACGGCCTCCGGCCGCACCCCCTCGTCCTGGAGCTTGGCCATGGTCGCTACGCGCTCCTCCTCGTCCAGGCAGTACAGGCGGCGCGCAGGGCGCCGGCCCTGCGGGCCCACGTCGAGGCGAAACAGCGGCGGCCGCGCGACATACACGTGGCCGGTTTCGATCAAGCGGGGGAAGTGCCGGAAAAACAAGGTCAGCAGCAGCACCTGGATATGCGCGCCGTCGACGTCGGCGTCGGCCAGGATGCAGATCTTGCCGTAACGCAGACCGCCAAGATCGACTTCGCCGTCGGTGCCGTGCGGATCGACGCCAATGGCCACCGCGATATCGTGCACCTCGGCATTGCCAAACAGCCGGTCCCGCTCCACCTCCCAGGTATTGAGCACCTTGCCACGCAAGGGCAGGATCGCCTGGTACTCCTTGTCCCGACCAAGCTTGGCCGAGCCGCCGGCCGAATCCCCCTCGACCAGGAACAGCTCGTTGCGCGCGATATCGGTACTCTCGCAGTCCGTAAGTTTGCCGGGCAATACGGCGACCGCCGAACCCTTCCTCTTTTCAATCTTTTGCAGCGCGCGCGTGCGCGCCTGCGCCTGCTGCACGGCAAGCTCGGCAATGCGGCGCCCGTGCTCGGGATGCTGGTTGAGCCAAAACTCGAGCTGCGGACGCACGAACGAGACGATCAGGCGCACTGCGTCCCGGCTGTTGAGGCGCTCCTTGACCTGCCCCTGGAACTGCGGATCGAGCACCTTGGCCGAAAGCACAAAGCTCACGCGCGCGAACACATCCTCGGGCAGCAGCCGCACACCCTTGGGAAGCGCGCCGTGCGCTTCGGCAAAGGCCCGCACCGCGGTAAACACGCCTTCGCGCAAGCCCGATTCATGCGTGCCCCCGGCCGTGGTCGGAATCAGATTGACAAAGGACTCGCGCGCTACCGGCCCTTCGTCGGTCCACGCCAGCACCCAGCGCGCGCCCTCGCCTTCAGCAAAGCTCGCATCGTCGGCGGGCGCGTAGCCCTCGGCCTCGAGGATCGGCGCGACCAGTTCGCCGCCGAGCGCCCCGCGCAGATACTCGCCCAACCCGCCATCGAAGCGCCAGCTCCGCTCCAGGCCGCTGCTGGCGACGCGCAAGCTGACCTGCGTGCCCGGCATGAGCATCGCCTTGCTGCGCAGCACGCGCTCCAACTCCTCGACGGAGACCCGCGCGCTGTCGAAGTACTTGCCGTCGGGCCAGACCGTGACGCGCGTGCCGCTTTGCTTGTCGGTCGCAGCGAGCGCTCGCGAGCGCAAGGGTTCGACAACCTCGCCGCCCGCGAAGGCGATTCGATGTTCGCGCCGATCGCGCCAGACGACCACCTCCAGGCGCTTGGACAGCGCGTTGGTGACCGACACGCCTACGCCGTGCAGGCCGCCGGAGAACGAATACGCGCCGCCAGCGCGCTTGTCGAACTTGCCACCCGCGTGCAAGCGCGTGAAGACGATTTCGACGACCGGGACCTTCTCCTCGGGGTGGAGGCCGACCGGGATGCCGCGCCCGTCATCCTCCACGCTCACCGCGCCGTCGGCCCCGACGCGTACATCGATGTGCGAGCCGAAACCGGCAAGGATCTCATCGGCGGAGTTGTCAATCACTTCCTGGATGATGTGCAGCGGGCTCTCGGTGCGCGTGTACATTCCCGGACGCTGGCGCACCGGCTCGAGTCCCTTCAGGACCCGAATCGACGCTTCCCCGTATTGGGCCGGGCCGCCTCGCGAACGCGTCGCGCTCATCGGCTCGGCCGTCCCCAAGGCAGCCTCGGGCGCACCGCACCGGCGAGACAGTCCTCCAACGCTCCTCCCACGCCTCTGAAGATCGGCAACACAAAACCCGCTTTCGTCACGCACGCCCACGCGCCTGGCCGGCTCATGGCGAATCCAGCGATTTTATCCACAGACGGTGTGGATAAGAACCCCGCCATGCAGCGCAAAGCACGCAGGCACGCGCAGTACCCTGGACTGCGCATTCCTGAGGCATATTGCCACCGTCGCGCCCGTATACTTCGCGCGCCTCTCCCCGTAGCACAATGGATAGTGCACGCGCCTCCTAAGCGTGAGATCCAGGTTCGACTCCTGGCGGGGGGACCACGGGCGCAATCAGCGCACGGTAATCCAGTTCACGCGGTAGTGCTGCAGCTCGGCGATCGACTCGTAGACATCGGCCAGCGCCTCGTGCCGGCTTTTCTTCTCGAAACTTCGATGCACCTCCGGGTTCCAGCGCTTGGCCAGTTCCTTGAGCGTGCTCACGTCCAGGTTGCGGTAGTGAAAGAACGCCTCCAGGCGCGGCATCCAGCGCGCCAGGAACCGCCGGTCCTGGCAGATCGAGTTGCCACACATGGGCGACTTGCCCGCCCGCACATACCGCCCCAGGAATCCGAGCACCGTCTGCTCGGCCAGCGCCTCGTCCATGGGGGACTGGCGAACCCGCTCGATGAGTCCCGAACGACCGTGGGTCGCACGATTCCAGGCGTCCATGCCGGACAGCACGGACTCGGGCTGGTGGACCACGACGACCGGACCTTCGGCAACGGTCTCCAGGTTGGCATTGGTGATGACCACGGCCACCTCCAGGATCCGATCCGAGTCGGGGTGCAATCCGCTCATCTCCATGTCGATCCAGACAAGGTTATTGTCGTCAATCGCGAGCTCTTTCGCGCCGGCGGTCTCGGGCGCGGCGCTCGCGATCTCGGGGGCGGAGTCGTGTGCCATAATTTTCGTTTCGTCAGCGCGCGTGCCTTGTGGCGACCTGTTGAGCAATCGAGCCTTTGGCCAAGCGGCCGGAATTGTCGCACGCCCCGGCGCGCGCACGCGCGCAGACCGCGGAGCGACCGGCGCCGCCGGTGAACCCCAACGACCATGAGCCTGCTCTTTGCCTTTGTCCTGGGCATCCATTTCGTTCTCAAGCTCTGGCTGAGCGGGCGCCAGGTCCGCTATGTCGCCCTGCGCGCCCAGCAGGTGCCCGAGCAGTTTGCCGACACTATCGGCCTGGAGGATCACCGCCGCGCCGCGCGTTACACGATCACCAAGCAGCGCCTTGCCATGCTCGAGACGCTGGCCGGCACCGTGCTGTTCCTGGCGCTGACCTGGGGTGGGGGCCTGCAAGGGCTCTACGACGGCCTGGGTTCGGTGCTTGCGGCTGGCCTGGGTTTTGATCTGGCACTGGTTGCCTGCGTGCTCGCCTTGCTCGGGCTGGTTGACTTGCCGTTCGCCTGGTGGCGGCAATTCCGGATCGAGCAGCAATTCGGGTTTAACCGGATGACCCAGGCGATGTTCTTTGCCGATGCGCTCAAGTCCGTGCTGGTCGGCGCGGCGCTTGGCCTGCCGCTGCTCGCCGCCGTGCTGCAGCTCATGCGCGCCGGCGGGCCCTCGTGGTGGCTGGCGGCCTGGCTGCTGTGGTCGACGTTTTCGCTCTTGCTGAGCGTGGCGTATCCGTGGTTGATCGCACCGTTGTTCAATCGCTTCACGCCGCTGGGCGACGAGGCCTTGCGGCAACGCATTCGCCAGCTGCTCGAGCGCACCGGCTTTCGCAGCAACGGCGTCTACACCATGGACGGGTCGCGCCGCTCAACGCACGGCAATGCCTACTTCACCGGCCTGGGGGCGGCCAAGCGCATCGTCTTCTACGACACCTTGATCGAGCGCCTGCATCCGGACGAGATCGAAGCCGTGCTGGCGCACGAACTTGGCCATTTCCGGCTCCATCACGTAGCCAAGGGCATCGCCAGCAGCCTTGCCATCGCGCTGCTCTGGCTGGCGCTGCTCGGTTGGTTGCAGTCCCAGCCTTGGTTTCCTGCCAGCCTGGGCGTTGTGATGCGCGTCGATCTTCCCAGCAACGGCCTGGTGCTGGTTCTTTTCGGTCTCGTGATGCCGCTTTTTTCGTTCGCCTTTGCCCCGCTGCAAAGCGCGGTTTCGCGCCGTCACGAGTTCGAGGCCGACGCTTTCGCGGCGCGCCACGCCTCGGCCCGATCGCTGGTCCGCGCCCTGGTCAAGCTCTACCAAGACAACGCGGCCACCCTCACGCCCGATCCTGTTCACTCGGTCTTCTACGATTCGCACCCGCCGGCATCGACCCGGATCAACCGGTTGCTCGCCAGTGCCCCGGCGGCCGCAACCCCCTGACAGCTCTGCCGCCCGCGCGCCGCAGGCGAGGGGCGCGGCACCGCAGCGCTCGGGCGATTGCTTGGACGAGCGCTGCGCGGGCCGCGTCGTCGCGCGCTTTGGTTCGCGCTACATCGTTGCCGTCGATCGTGCCGCGGGCGACACGGCCGCGGGACAAGAGTTGGACGCGATCGGCCGCGGCCGACGGCAGGACATCGTCGTTGGCGACCGCGTGCATTGCTCCCGGGAGCAGGGCTTGCTGGTGATCGAAGCGGTCGAGCCGCGACGTAATCTATTGTTTCGGGCCGACGCCAACCGCACCAAGCCGCTGGCCGCCAACGTCGATCAGATTGCGATCGTCTTTGCCGCACAGCCGCCGCCGCAGCCCGAGTTCGTCTGGCGTGCCCTGCTGGCGGCCGCTGCAGCGGGAGTCGAACCGGTCGCCATCCTCAACAAGATCGACCTGGAAAGCGCTGCCGCGCTGGCGGCGCTGGACGAAGTAGCCCGACTCGGTGCGCGGGTCGTTCGGGTCTCCGCGCGCGGCAACCCTCGGGGTGCAGCCCAGCAGCTCGAGCAGGTATGCCGGGACCGGATAACCTTGTTCGTGGGCCAATCGGGCGTGGGCAAATCGACCCTGCTCAACCTGCTGATCGGTTCGGAACTACGTACCGGGGTCCTCTCGCGGCGCGGCACGCACGGCCGCCAGACGACGACCGCGACCCGCTGGTTGGCCTACGGCACGCGCGGGGCCGTGATCGATTCGCCCGGATTTCACGAGTTTGGCCTCGGCCATCTGTCGGCCGCCGAACTGGCGCGGTCGATGCCAGACTTCGCCGCAGTCACGCAGCCCTGCCGCTTTGCCGATTGCCACCATGCGGAGGAACCCGATTGTCAGGTTCGGGCAGCGGTCGAGGATGGCCAGATCAGCCGCGCGCGTTACGAGTTCTATCGCAAGCTGCTCGCGCAAGATTCGGGCACCATGGCCGCGCATTCCAGGAAGTGACACGTCGGCGCGCGCCCGCTTCGCACCGACCGATCAGGCGAGCGCAGCGGCGAGCGTAAGCAGCAGCAGCAAGACCAGCCACAGGACCATCGCGCGCCACGCCAGTCCGACGGCCGAGCGCAGCGCGTCGGGACCGGGCTCCGCCAGCCCGGCCCCCTCCTGCGCCGAAGCATCGAGATACTTGGCCGAATCGACGGTGCTCAGCACGCGAACACCCATCGCGCCGCCTGCGGCGGCCAGAATCAACCCGCGCGCGCTGACCGTGCTGGGCTTGGAGTCAACCGTCATGTGGCGCCAGCAGTAGGCAGCACCCTCGAAATCCCCGACGATAGCGAATCCGAGCGCGGTCAAGCGCGCGGGCAGCCAGTCGATCAAGGCATAGGCCTTCTGGGCAAACTGACCGAACTGATCCGGCACCATCGCCGCCTCGCCCGCCGAGGCCGGCCGATTCCAGTGCCGCGACAGGTATTCGCTGAGGCGATAGAGCACGGCGCCACTGGGGCCCGGCAGAACCAGAAACCAGAACAGCACGCCGAACACGTGCCGGTGGGCCGCCAGCAGTCCGAACTCGATCGACTGGCGCGCGATCTCGCCCTCGTTGAGCTCCGTCGGATCAAATTCCGGGTCGGTGCGGCGGCGCCACTGGGCAAAGACGCGCCGTGCCTCGTCGGCGTCGCCGCGCTCCAGGGCGGTCTGGATGACGGTGATCGGGTGACTGAACTGGCGAAAGCCAAGGGCGAAGAACAAAACGAGCACGTCGATCGCGAGAGCGGCAAACCAGTTCCAGGACCGTGCCAATTCGAATACCAGCACCGTTACGGCAACGCCGGCACCGACGACCAGGAGCCACCCGTAGGCGCCGTGGCGCGGCTTGCCGGCGTTGAGATTGTGCGACACCTTGTCCGCCCACGCGGTGGCCCCGGCGTAGACGGGATTGGACGACGGCATCGCCCGCACCTGTTCGAGCAGCAGGGTAAGAATCAAGGCAAGCCAGCTCATGGAGGCAGATTGTATGGTGTCCGCTCTCAAGCCAGCAGGAAGCGGTACAGGTTGCGCAGCATGGCCGCGGTGGCGCCCCAGATCAGGTACCGGCGGCGGCCGAAATACTCCATGGAATACACGCAGCGGCGCCGGCCGTCCTGCAGGACTACGCGACGCTGATGATTGGCGCCGTTCATCAGGAACGACAGGGGAACCTCGAAGTATTCCTCGACCTCCAGCGGATCGGCGTGCAGCTCGGCACCGGGCCCGATCAAGCCCACGACCGGTACCACGCGGTAGCCGCTGATCGTGAGGTACTGCGGCATGGTGCCGAGCACCTCGACCAGCGCGTGTTCCAGGCGTATCTCTTCGTGGGCTTCGCGCAGCGCTGCATCGACCGCGCTCACCTCGCCGGGTTCGAGACGGCCGCCGGGAAAGCTGATCTGGCCGGCGTGGTCCTGCAGGCGTGAGGAGCGCACGGTAAAGAGCACCTGCAGCCCATCGCCGCGCTCCAGCAGCGCAATGAGCACCGCCGCCGGGCGCAGCGGCTGATCGGGGGCGAACAAGTCGCCATCGCCGCCCTGCTCGACCCGCCAGGCACGGGGCTCGAGAAAACGGGCGCGCAGCGCCTGCGGCGTGAGGCGCGCCGCGTCGATCGCCGGCCCACGCTGGGCCTCGAACTCCGGGTCGAACGGCAGCGTGTCGGGATCAATCGGGATGCGCATCGCGCCGCCTCGCCGATGCCCTATGCCGCGATCTCATGACGGCCGCGCTCGCTGACCGCCGGCGCAGGCCTCATCCCTCGTTCTTGGACTCGAGCTTCTCGCGGATGCGCGCCGACTTGCCCGAACGCTGGCGCAAGTAATAGAGCTTGGCGCGGCGCACATCGCCGCGCCGCTTGACCTCGATCGACGCGATCGAGGGCGAATAGGTCTGGAAGGTGCGCTCCACCCCCTCGCCGCTCGAGATCTTGCGCACCACAAAGGAACTGTTGAGGCCGCGATTGCGGCGCGCGATGACCACGCCTTCATAGGCCTGCACGCGCTTGCGTGTTCCCTCGACGACGTTGACACTCACGATCACCGTGTCGCCCGGCGCAAATTCCGGAATCGACCGGTTGGCGCTCAGGCGCGCGATTTCCTCATTCTCCAACTGCGTGATCACGTTCACGTTCGCTCTCCAAGTGCCATCATGGTGCGGCGGTCTTGCCGGCACCGAGCGCACCCTGCGCGCCGGCACCGTCGTTTTGTTTTCCGCCCCAGAGGATGGGGTTACTTACTGCGTACATCACCTGACAACAGGTCCGGACGCACCCGCTGCGTCCGGACCATCGCCTGCTCTTCGCGCCAGCGCGCAATTCGCGCATGGTGGCCCGATAGCAGCACCGCCGGGACCGGCTGGCCGCGCCACAATTCCGGCCGAGTGTACTGGGGCACGTCGAGCAGGCCGCCGACGAACGATTCGTTCTCGACCGACTCCTGCTTCATCGTTCCCGGCAAATGCCGCACCACTGCATCGATCAGCGCCATGGCCGCAATTTCGCCGCCGGACATGATGAAGTCGCCAACCGATATCTCCTCGTCCACGAAGGTATCGACAAAGCGCTGATCGATACCTTCATAGCGACCGCAAACCAGCACCAGGCCAACCCGCGCGGCCGCCTCGACGGCTAGCGAACGGACCCTGGCATCGCGCAACGGCACACCGCTGGCCGAAAGCGCGATGACCTGTGTGCGCTCGCAGCCTGCCGCCCGCTGCGACTTGCGCGCCGCCTCGACGCACTGCGCCAGCGGCTCGGCCATCAATACCATCCCCGGTCCACCGCCAAAGGGCCGGTCATCGACGGTGCGATGCAGGTCGGTCGTGAAACTGCGTGGGTCCCAGCATGCCAGTTGCCACGCGCCCGATTCATGGGCGCGGCGCGAGACGCCAAACGCCGTAAGCACCGAAAACATCTCGGGGAACAAGGTGACCACGTCCACTCGCATGCTCGCCCCTTGCACCGCCCTGCCCCGCACCGTCTCGCCGTCCTTGCCGCCACGACGCTGGCCGCAGGCCACGAAGAGGCCTTGGGGCCCCAATGCACCACCCTACCACTGCAAGTCCCAGTCGACGAGGATCCGCTGCGTGGCAATATCGACCGCATCAATATACGCCGCGACCATCGGAATGAGGACCGGTCCGGCCGCACCCTCGCCGGCTGCCGCCCGCTCCACCTCCAGCAGATCGTGCGCACCATTGTTGCGCAGCCCCCGCACTGCTCCCAGTTGCTGCCCGCTGCGGTTGACAACGAGCATGCCGATCAGATCGACCCAGTAGAACTGTCCATCGGGCAAGCGCGGAAATTGCGCCCGCGATACGGCGACGCGCCAGCCTTTGAGCGCTTGCGCGGACTCCGGGTCCTCGCAACCGCGCCACTTGGCGACCAGCCCGGTGCCCTGTGCGCGTACGGCGGTCACTTCCCGCGGTAGCGGGGAACTGCCCGCCGGTTGCGCCGCGCCCGGGCGCAACAACCACCACTGCCGCGCCTGTTGCAACACCTGCGCGTCGCCCGAGTGCGGCTGGACGTGGGTCCAACCGTGTAATCCGAACGCGCCCCGCAAAAAACCCAGTTCCACCAAATCAACCGGAGCCCTGGCGCCGGTGTCTGCGGCGCCCTGATTCATGACACCAAGGGCTCGGCCGGGACTGCCAAAGCCGACCAACGGATTCAGGCCGCCGTCGTGGCCTGCCCTTCAGCCGCCGCTGGCGCTGGCGCTGCCGCGACGCCTGCGCCCGCGCCCGCAACGCCGTCTTGGGCGCCAAACTGCTTGACCAGACGCGCAACGGTCGGACTCAGTTGGGCCCCGACTCCGCTCCAGTACCCCAGGCGGTCCGCGGCGATGCGGAATTTGACATCGCCCTCGGCAGCAACCGGATTGTAAAAACCGACGCGCTCGATGAAGCGGCCATCGCGCGCGCTGCGCGAATCGGTCGCGACGATGTTAAAAAACGGGCGCTTTTTGGCACCGCCCCGAGCCAACCGGATCACCACCATGGAATTGTCTGCCTTGCCGAATGTCGATAAACCGCGCATTCTAGCTCGACGATCCGCCCCACGCAAGGCGACCCGCGGCGGGGTGCGTCCGACGGCCCTTACCGGCCAACGGCTAGTCGAGGCGGGGCTTGAGGCCGCGCACGTCGTGGTCGGACACCACGCCGAGCAAGCGCCGATTCTCGTCGACGACCGGTATTGCCCGCAGTCCGTAGCGCGAAATCGCGTGGACCGCATCGCGCAGCGTCTCGTCCGGATGCAGCGTGATGAGCTGCTCGGTCATCAGCGCGCCGAGCGTCTGGTCGCCATCGGCGGCAACCAGCTCGCGCAAGCCCACCACTCCCAGGAGCCTCCCCTCGCCGTCGACCACGTACAGGTATGTGAGAACGTCCTTTTCCCGCGCCAGTTCCCGGTAGTCGGCGAGCACCTGCTGGACAATGGCCTGCGCCGGCAAGCGTATGCAGCCTTGCGTGGCAAACAGCAGGATGTTTTCGTCGTGGTGCTCGACGATGCGCCGGACCTTGCCGGCGTCCTCGGCATCCATCAGCGCCAGGATGCCGTCGGCGTCGGACGCTGGCAGAATTGCCAGGATGTCGGCCGCCTGTGCCGGACTCATTTCCCCGATCAGGCGCGCCGCGCGATCGTGCTGCATCGTCGCCATGAGCTCGCGCTGCACCCGCGGCTCGATCTCCTCGAGGGTCTCGGACGCATGCTCCGGATCGAGCTGATTGAACAGCGCCTGGCGCTGACCGCTGTCGAGCTCCTCGAGGATGTCGGCCAGATCGACCGGGTGCATCTCCAGAATCTTGGACTTGAGCACGTTGAGCTTGACGTCGCCGGAAAAGCTGCCCAGGTCATCGGGCAACGGTTGCACATAGAGCCAGGAGACCGTCGAATCGCTGCCGCGCTGCTGCGCGAAGAAATTGGCTAGGTGCCGCAGGCCCAAGCGCCGCAGCAGGCGGTGGCGGCTGAAGTCGACTTCGCTCGCATACAGCTTGCCGGCCTGGAATGCCAGCTTGACGTCGTACACGACCTCGACCTCGCGACCATCCATGTCAAGGATCTTCTTGTCGAGGATGAAGTCGCGCAGCAGTATGGCGCCGGCGGCCGGCGAGTGCTGGAATGCGTCCAGGTCTTCGGCCTCGATCGCGATCTCGTTGGTCGAGATGACGACCACCTTG
>OKRD01000035.1 GCA_900290335.1 Burkholderiales bacterium
CGGCAAGGGTCTCCGTTGCCATGCCGACGTCCGCCTGTCCCGACGCCACCATGGCAGCGATCTGGGGCGGATTGCCCTGCAGCAGCTTGAACCGCACATCGGGGAATTTTTGCGCAAAGCGCTGCACCACGGCGGGCAGCACGTAGCGCGCCTGGGTGTGCGTCGTCGCAAGGCGCAGCGTCCCCTCGGGGCTGCCGGCGTAATCGCGCGCCAGCTTCTTGAGGTCGTCGACCTCGTTCATGATTCGGTCAGCCGCATCGAGCACCTGCTGTCCCGGCGGAGTAAGGCCAAGGATGCGCTTACCGTGCCGGGCGAAGATCGAGACACCCAGCTCCTGCTCGAGCTCGATGATCGCCTTCGATACACCGGGCTGCGAGGTATGAAGCGCACGTGCCGCGGTCGTCAGGTTCAGTTTCTGGCGGACGGCTTCACGCAGGTAGCGGAACTGTTGCAGGTTCATGATCGCCCGTGGTTCGCAATGCTATTCGCTGGCGCGCAGACGCAGACGCTGCCGGGGAGGCAGGCCACAGACGCTGCGCAGTAGCAGGCCGCGAGGGGGTAAATAGTTCAGTATAAAAGCACTGTCAAGGTCCCACGCGCCGATTGTGACGCTTCTGCACGAAAAATTTTTTCTCTACTAGGGATCGGTGCCGGCAGTGCCTTGACCACAAGATATCGTGGGTCCATGGGTTTTCGTTTCGCATCGATCAAGCGCATGATGGTCATGTGGAAGGCAAAAATTTTTTCATAACCGCACTGCACGATATGGACATCGGTGCGCCGGAGCCGTTCATAATGACGCTCCTTGGATAGGGGATAACGCATGAAGCTAGAGCAAGCGCACGTACTGCTGGACGAGCAACCGATTTCGCTGGACGTCCTGCAGGAGAAGTACGCCAAGGGAGATGAGAAGACCGCCGACGACGTGCGTCGTCGCGTGGCGCGCGGCCTGGCCGCGGTGGAAGTGCCGGGCCTGCGCGCCGAGTGGGAGCGCCGTTTCTACGAGGCCATGGTCGCTGGTTTTATACCGGGCGGGCGCGTTAATTCGGCGGCCGGGACGGAAATCTCGGCGACCCTGATCAACTGCTTCGTCCAGCCGGTCGGGGATGCGATCAGCGGTGTCAAGGACGGCCTGCCATCGATTTATGTTGCACTGAATCAGGCCGCCGAGACCATGCGCCGCGGCGGCGGGGTCGGCTACGATTTTTCCAATATTCGCCCTCGCGGCGCGCTTGTGCAAGGCACGCATTCGCGCGCCAGCGGCCCGCTGTCGTACATGCGCGTCTTCGACAAGAGCTGCGAAACGCTGGAGTCGGCCGGCGCCCGGCGGGGGGCGCAGATGGGGATGCTGCGCTGTGATCACCCCGACATCGAGGACTTCATCCATGCCAAGCGCGATGGGTCCTTGTCCAATTTCAACATGTCGGTGGCGGTGAGCGATGCGTTCATGCGCGCGGTCGAGGCCGACGACAGCCTCGACCTATGGCACAGCGCCGAACCGCACGACCGGGAAGGAGCGACCCAGCGTCCCGACGGCACTTGGGTCTATCGGACGGCACGCGCGCGCGATCTGTTCGACCAGATCATGCATTCGACCTACGATCACGCCGAACCCGGTGTTGTCTTCATCGATCGCGTTAACCAGGACAACAACCTGTCCTATTGCGAGACCATCGCCGCGACCAATCCTTGCGGCGAGCAGCCACTGCCACCCTACGGTTGTTGCTGCCTCGGGTCGATCAATTTGACGCGCTTTGTGCGCGATCCCTTTACGGCGGAAGCGGCGTTCGACTTCAGCGGCTTTGCCGATGTCGTGCAGGTGGCGATCCGGGCGCTCGACAACGTGCTCGAAGCAACCCTCTGGCCATTGCCGGAGCAGCGCGCCGAAGCGGCCAACAAGCGTCGCGTCGGCCTGGGCTTCACCGGGCTGGGTAACGCGCTGACAATGCTCAATCTGCGCTACGACGGCGAAAGCGGGCGCACCATGGCCGCCTGCATTTCCGGTCACATGCGCGACATCGCCTATCAGGCATCGGTGGACCTGGCGCGCGAGAAAGGCGCGTTTCCGCTCTTTGACGCCGAGCAATACCTGGCGCCGCCGCATTTTTCGTCGCGCCTTCCCGAGGAGCTCCAGCGGCAGATCCGGATCCACGGCCTGCGCAACTCCCATCTCCTATCGATTGCGCCCACCGGTACGATCTCGCTGGCCTTTGCTGGCAACGCCTCCGGCGGCATAGAGCCAACCTTCTCCTGGACCTACGTCCGCAAGAAGCGCATGCCCGATGGCACGCGCCAGGAATACCAAGTCGAGGACTACGCCTACCGGCTGTACAAGCTGATGGGCGGCAATGCCGACGCGCTGCCGGAGAGCTTTGTCGGCGCCTTGGAGATGCACGCGCTCGATCACATGCGCATGATCGCGGCGGTGCAGCCGTTCGTTGACGCCGCAGTCAGCAAGACCGTCAACGTGCCGGAGGACTATCCCTTCGAGGAATTTCAAAAGATTTACTTTGAGGCGTGGAAGGCTGGCCTAAAGGGCATCACCACCTACCGTCCCAATCAGGTTATCGGGGAAGTCCTCTCGGTGAGCTCGAAGGACAGTTTGCCGCAGACCAGCGTCGCGCAGAACTTGAGCGACGATGCCAACCGAAGGGTGCGGCTCGATTTCACGCCGCAACCGGCGCTGGCAAGCCTCAAGTGGCCGGGGCGGCCGGACCTTTCCGCCGGCAACCTGGCGTGGACCTATATGGTGGAGATTCCCTCGCGCAACGAGTCCTTCGCCATCTTCATCGGCCAGACCGGCAACCCGCCCACCCCGTTTGAAGTCTGGGTCAACGGCGCCGAGCAGCCGCGTGGTCTGGGAGCCATTGCCAAGTCGCTATCGATGGACATGCGCTCGGAGGACCGCGCCTGGTTCCGGATGAAGCTCGATGCGCTGGCCCGCGCCCGCGACGAGCAGGGGTTCATGGTCCCGTTCCCGCCGCATGGCCACCCCATCTGGGTCAATGGCGTCGTGGCCGCGTTCGCGCAGATCGTGCGCTGGCGTTGCGATGAACTGGGAACCTTCAAGGATCTGGACGCGCACCCGACGCCGGTGCTCGATGCCTTGTTCTCGCGCAAAGAGCCCAAGGCCGGTCCGGCGGGAACGATGAGCTGGACGGTGGACGTCAACAACCCGAATACCGGCGACGATTTCGTCCTGGGCGTCAAGGAGCTCACCTTGCCCGACGGCAGCCGCCGGCCCTACTCGATCTGGCTGGCGGGGGAATACCCCAGGGTGCTCGACGGACTGTGCAAGCTCATATCGCTCGACATGCGCGTCGTCGATGCGAACTGGATCGGCATGAAGCTGCGCAAGCTGATCAATTTTGGCGAGCAAAACGGCGATTTCTGGGCGCCGGTTCCTGGCGTCGACCGCTCGGCCCTGTATCCGAGCACCGTCGCCTACATCGCTGCCTTGCTCCTGCACCGCTACAAGGTGCTCGGGATCCTCGACGATGATGGCCGTGCGATCCGCTCGGTCGGAATCCTTGCGATGCCCGAGACCCGCAAGACCGTGGAGCTGGGCAATGCGCCGATGAAGGGTAAGGTCTGCCCGGGATGCGGCGCGGCGGCCATGATCAAGCGCGACGGTTGCGAGTTTTGCACGGCGTGCGGCTTTACCGGGGCATGCGGCTAGCGGAGCAATTGCGCCCGCTGGCTTGGCTGTGCGGCGCGGCGGCGGTGCCTAGCGCCGGGGGTCCGGCCGCTTTTGTTCCAGGGCCCGCTTGATGCGGGCCTTNNTTCTTCTTCTCCAGGCCGAGGGACCGCTCGATGAATTCAAACCAGATGAACGCGCCGACAAAAGGCAAGGTGACCCACCACCAGGACATCGTGGCGAACGATCCGATTTCAAAGTAGCGCAGCAGCAGCAGCGCCAGCCCGATCCAAACTAGCCACATAGGATTTGCTGTAACCCTTCACTTGGTACGGTACGGACGGGACGCCCGCGCCGCCCGGGTTCCCATGGGTCGCATTATCCGCCGTCATGGCCCCGCGCGAGCGAGCCAAAAGCGCTGATCCAGCGCAAATATTCGCGCGACTGGCAACCCGGTCATTGCAGTGCACAAGCTACACTACCGGCGAGTCCGGCTCGACGCGCGGGCCGGGTATCACTCATTCAGGAGACCTCGATGAAAAAACTGCTCGCCGTCGCCCTAATCAGCGCACTCTTTAGTGGCAGTGCCATGGCCCAGATCGAACTGGCCAAACAAAAGAACTGCCTCGCCTGCCACAGCGTCGATAAGAAGGTGCTTGGTCCCAGCTACAAGGAAGTTGCCGCCAAATACGCCAATGATCCCGATGCCGAGGCGCGCCTGGTGAAGAAGGTGCGCGAGGGCGGCACAGGCGTATGGGGCAAGAACGTCATGCCGGCCAATCCCAAGCTCACCGAGGCCGAGGCGCAGTCGCTGGTGAAGTGGATCTTGTCGCTGAAATAGCGCCTAACCCAAGACAGTGACGGGCCCCTCCGGACGCATGCCGGGCGGGGCCCTTTCCGCTTGGTAAAAACCCCTCTCCCAGGGTCGCTTGGGCGTAGAATCCGCCCCTTTCACGCGGTTGAGATGCCCGAAACGCTCGCCGCGGAGAGGGACTTGATGACGACTTGGACGAAATCGGCCGCGACGGCCATCGTGGCGGTGCTCGCTTTGCTCGGTTGCGGCCACAAGGAAGAGGCCAACGCTCCGGGATCGCAGGGTGGCGCCCAGATCAATGCCCCAGGGGGGAACGTGATCCGGATCGGGCACGTCGCGCCCCTGAGCGGCGGCGACGCCCACCTCGGCAAGGACAATGAGAACGGCGCCCGCCTCGCGGCCGATGAAATCAATGCGGCCGGCGGAGTCAAACTCGGCGACAAGACGTACCGCGTCGAGATCCTCGGCGAGGACGACAAGGCCGATCCCAAGGAAGGCACGCTGGCGGCGCAAAAACTGCTCGACGAGGGTGTGGTAGCGGTAGTGGGCCATCTGAACTCCGGCAGCTCGATCCCAGCATCGAAAATCTACAACGACGCCGGGGTGGCCCAGATTTCGCCTTCCACCACGGCCGCCAAGTACACCGAGCAGGGATTCAAGACTGCATTTCGAGTTGTCGCCAATGACATCCAGCAGGGCACGGCCATGGCGAACTACGCGATTAACGACTTCAAGGCCAAGTCGGTCGCAATCATCGACGATCGCACCGCCTACGGGCAGGGCCTGGTCGACGTCGTGGAGCGCGTGCTAAAGGAGCACGGCGTGTCGGTCGTCGCGCGCGAGTACACCGACAACAAGGCCAGCGATTTCAACGCGATCCTGACCAAGATCCGCGCCAAGCGCCCTGACGTGATCATCTATGGCGGCATGGACGACACGGCCGGCCCGATGGCCAAGCAGATCCGCCAGCTAGGCGTCAAGGCGCCACTGCTGGCCGGCGACGGCACCTGTTCGCCCGAATTCATCAAGCTGGCCGGAGATGGCGCCGACATCCTGACCTGCTCGCGCGCCGGCGAAGCCGTGGAGAAGCTGCCCAAGGGGGCGCAGTTCATGGCCAAGTACAAGGCCAAATTCGGCTCCGAAGTGCAGATCTATGCGCCCTATTCCTACGACGCGGTGTATGTGATCGTCGACGCCATCCGCCGGGCCGGTTCCGTGGACCGTGCGGCCGTCGCGGCCGCGGTTGCCACCACGGATTATGATGGCCTCACCGGCCACATCAGCTTTGACGCCAAGGGCGACATCAAGAACGGCGCCATCTCGTTGTTCCACGTTCAGGGCGGCCAGCTCAACTACCTGTCCACGACGCGCTAATTGCATACCGAATCCCGAAGCCGCCCTGCGGCAATTGAACGCCCGGTCGCGGCCGGCGACAAGCGATGGGATCTTTAGACACCTTCCTGCAGCAGGTTTTCAACGGCCTGGTGCTGGGCAGCCTGTATGCGCTCATTGCCCTGGGCTACACGATGGTCTACGGCATCGTCAACCTGATCAACTTCGCCCACGGGGACGTGCTCATGGTCGGCGCGCTCACCGCCTTGAGCGCCGTCACCTTGACGCACGCGCTGGCGCCTGCCATTCCCGGGTGGGGCCTGATGGTCATCGGCATGCTCGCGGCGATACCCGTTTGCATCCTGTTGAGCCTGCTGATCGAGCGCGTGGCGTATCGGCCCCTGCGCAATGCGCCGCGCCTGGCTCCCCTGATCACCGCGATCGGCGTGTCGATACTGCTGCAGACCCTGGCGATGATCATCTGGGGCCGCAACCACTTGACATTCCCGCAACTGCTCTCGGCTGACCCCATCGCAATCGGCCCGGCAACGGTGACGATCACCAAGTTGCTGGTGATCGTGTTGTCGGCCGTCATCATGCTTGGTTTGCTGTTGCTGGTGCAACGCACGCGGCTGGGGCGGGCGATGCGCGCCACTGCGGAAAATTCCCGGATTGCCGCTCTCATGGGAGTCAATCCCAACGCCGTCATCGCCGCGACCTTTGCCATCGGTGCCGGCTTGGCTGCCGTGGCCGGCGTGATGTACGCAGCCGTGTACTCGGTCGCCCATTTTTACATGGGCTTCATTCCCGGGCTCAAGGCCTTCACGGCGGCGGTGCTCGGAGGCATCGGCAATATCCCCGGCGCGATGCTCGGCGGCATATTGCTGGGACTGATCGAAGCGCTCGGGGCCGGGTACATCGACCAGCTCACCGACGGTGTGTTCGGCAGCAACTACCAGGACGTATTCGCGTTCATCGTTTTGTGCGCAGTACTGATCCTGCGGCCCTCGGGCCTGCTCGGCGAGCGGGTCGCGGATCGCGCCTGAACGACGCGCCGCCGGCAATCCTGACCAGCCCAGCGAACTCGTCTGACCACTCCAGCCGCCGTGACCACATTGCCTTTGAACTTGCGTCACCGGCGTGGTGCCGCCCTCGGTGCCGCGGCGCTCATCGCGCTGTTGCTGCTGGTGCTTCCCTTGGCCGCTGGCTGGCTCGGACCGGCCTGGGTGCGCACCCTCGCCTTTGCCGCGCTGTACGTCATGCTGGCGCTGGGACTGAACATCGTCGTCGGCTTTGCCGGCTTGCTCGACCTTGGCTATATCGCGTTCTACGCGGTCGGCGCCTACACCTTCGCCCTGCTGGCCTCGCCGCACTTGACCGAAAACTTTCCGCGCCTTGCACAGGCCTTCCCTGGCGGTATGCACGTTCCGATCTGGGGCGCCATCCCCCTGGGAGCCACCATCGCCGCCGCCTTCGGCGTACTGCTGGGCGCCCCGGTGTTGAAGTTGCGCGGCGACTACCTGGCAATCGTCACGCTCGGATTTGGCGAAATTATCCGCATCTTCCTGAACAATCTCAACGAGCCCGTCAACCTGACCAATGGGCCGCAGGGAATCACGCTGATCGATCCGGTGCGGATCGGAGATTTTCGTTTTGATCGCACGGTCTCCTTTCTTGGCGTGCACCTGACTTCGCTGCAGCTTTATTACTATCTGTTCGTCGCGCTGGCGGTAATCTCGGTGCTGGTGTGCGTGCGGCTGCAGGATTCGCGGCTCGGCCGCGCCTGGATGGCCATCCGGGAGGACGAAGTCGCCGCCAAGGCAATGGGCATCAACGTGCGCAACGTCAAGCTGTTGGCCTTCGGCTTAGGGGCGACCTTCGGCGGCGTCGCCGGATCGATGTTCGCCTCCTTCCAGGGTTTCGTATCGCCCGAGTCGTTTTCCCTGATGGAATCGGTCATCGTACTGTCGATGATCGTGCTGGGAGGCCTGGGCCATATCCCGGGGGTGATCTTTGGAGCAGTGTTGCTCTCGGTCTTTCCCGAGGTCCTGCGACACACGGTCGGTCCGCTGCAAATGCAGCTCTTCGGCCGCATCGTCATCGATACGGAGGTGCTGCGCATGCTGCTCTATGGCGTGGCGCTGGTCGCGATCATGCTGTATCGACCCAAGGGACTATGGCCTGCCCCGCAGCACGGGGTGGCCGCGAGCCCCGACCCAGCGCCGCCCCCGCGCGCGACCCCTCGCGGCTAGCCCAGCGCCGATGGCACGCGATCTTGTGCTCCATGTCGGCGGCATCAGCAAGCGCTTCGGTGGCCTGCAGGCCCTGCATTCGGTGGGCGTCGACATCGAGCGGCATCAGATCTATGGACTTATCGGGCCCAACGGTGCGGGCAAGACGACGTTCTTCAATGTCATCACCGGACTGGTACGGCCGGACGCCGGAACGTTCGAGCTCGACGGGCGCGCCTACGAACCCACGTCCGTGCATCGTGTTGCCGCCGCCGGAATCGCGCGCACGTTCCAAAACATCCGGCTGTTTCCCGACATGACCGTGCTCGAGAACGTGATGGTCGGACGGCACGTGCGCACGCGCTGCGGCGCGCTGGCCGCCATCCTGCGCACCCGCGCCGTGCGCGAGGAAGAGGCGCAGATCCGTTCGCGTTCGAGCCAGCTGCTCGACTACGTGGGGATCGGCCCCTACGGCCACCTGCAGGCGCGCACCCTCTCCTACGGCGATCAGCGACGGCTGGAGATCGCCCGGGCGCTGGCCACCGATCCCAAGCTGCTCGCGCTCGACGAACCCGCGGCCGGCATGAACGCTACGGAGAAAACAGAATTGCGCGGATTGCTCGAGCGCATTCGCGCCGACGGCGTCACGATCCTGCTCATCGAACACGACGTCAAACTGGTGATGGGCCTGTGCGACCAGGTGACCGTGCTCGACGAAGGCCGAATCATCAAGGTAGGCGCGCCGGCCCAGGTGCAGCACGATCCGGCCGTGATCGAGGCCTACCTTGGTCGCGCCCACGTGCCGGCCTAGAGCCAGCGATGACGGCGCCAGTCCTGCGCATCGCCGGCCTGCATGTTGCCTACGGAGGCATTCAGGCGGTCAAGGGCGTGGACCTGGAGATCCAGCCCGGCGAACTGGTGGCGCTGATTGGCGCCAACGGTGCCGGCAAGACAACCACCTTGCGCGCGGTGACCGGCTTGCTCGCCTGGGACGGGACCATTGAATACCTGGGGCGCAGCACGCGCTCGGTTGCGGCGCACGAGTTGCTGCGGCAGGGCCTGGTTATGGTGCCCGAAGGCCGCGGGATCTTCTCGCGCATGACGGTGACAGAAAACCTGCTGATGGGTGCCTATGCGCGTGACGACAAGGACGGCATCGCCTCGGACCTCGAGCGGCAATACCAGACTTTTCCGCGGCTCAAGGAGCGCGCCGTCCAGTTGGCCGGAAATCTTTCCGGTGGCGAACAGCAGATGCTGGCGATGGCAAGAGCCATGATGAGCCGTCCCCGTTTGCTGCTGCTCGACGAGCCCTCCATGGGCCTTTCGCCGATCATGGTCGAGAAGATCTTCGAGGTGATACGAGCTGCTTCCGCGCTGGCGATTCCGATATTGCTCGTAGAACAGAACGCCCGGTTAGCCCTGGAGGCGGCAAACCGCGCATACGTGCTCGATTCCGGATCGATTACCCTGAGCGGCGACGCCCGCGACCTGCTGCACGACCCCAAGGTACGCGAGGCCTACCTCGGGGAGTGAGCCGCTGGCGCCGGTCGCCAGGGAGCGAGCCCGCTCGCGCCGCGCCCGGCGCCGGATCAGGCGCCGGCTGCGGGAAGGTCGGCCTTGGAGACGAAGGCGTCGGAAAAGAAGTCCTCTTCGCGCATGCCACAGTGCGCGACGAAATCGCGGTGCGCCGACTGGACCATGATCGGCACACCACAGGCATAGACCTGAAAGCCCGAGAGGTCCGGCAGGTCCACCATCACGGCTTGATGCACCAGGCCCGTGCGGCCGGTCCAGACCGGCTCACGCGACGCTGCGCTTTGCGCGTCGCTCGCCGGGATGTCCGAATCGGGGTCCGACAGCACCGGCACATAGCGAAAATTAGGCTGCTCGTCTTCCCAGCGGCGCGGCAACGCGTCTAGATACAGGTCGGCGCGCGTGCGCGCGCCCCAGTAGAGCACAACCGGGCGCGCACGCCGGCCCGTTGCCGGGTCGTCGCGGTGCAGGCCCTTGGCAAAGATGGTTTCCGCGATCGCCTTGATCGGCGCAAACCCCGTGCCGCTGGCAAGCAAAACGATGGGCTTGGAATCTGCCTCGCGCAGGAAAAACGTTCCCAGGGGGCCCTCGAGGCGAAGGATGCCGCGCTCCTTGACCGTCGGCGCGGCCAGGTCAAACAGCGCATCGGTGAACGTGCCGCCTACCATGTGGCGTATGTGGAACTCGATGGGGCCACCTTCGCCGGGCATCGATGCGATCGAATAGCTGCGTCGCACACCGTGGGGCAGGATGAAATCGACGTACTGCCCGGCGCGATACAGCAGATGCTCCGACGCCGGAAGCTTGAGCGACAGGATCGCCACGTCCTTGGCAGCCCATTCGATATGCTCGATGCGCGCCGGCATCTTGCGCGGCACGACCCCGTCCACCGCCGCGGCGATCCGCGCCTCGATGACCAGGTCCGTCTGCGGGTGGGCGCAGCAAAACAGCGCCAGGCCGGCGGCCTCCTCCTCGGCGCTAAGCGCCGCTTCGGTGTGCGGACCGTGCTGGACATGACCGGAAAGTACCTTACCCTTGCACGAACCACAGGCGCCATTGCGGCAGCCATGGGGCAGCGTGATGCCGACGTGCAGGGCAGCGGCAAGGACTGTTTGCTTCGAAGGCACGCTAAATTCCCGGCCGGACGGCTGGACCAGAACTTTGTGGCTTGTCATACGTGAAAAGATACAAAATGTCAGCAAGAAGAAGCGAACCCCGCAGGCACCGCTGCTTGCGCGGCTGCGCAACGAAACATGAATCCGGAAACCGCCGAATCGGAATTCGCTAGGGCACCTCGACCGATGAGTGCAAGGTCAACCAAAGGGCCGTCACGCCGACGCCTGGGGCAACCGCGCTTGCTGATCGTCGGCTGCGGGGACATCGGACTGCGCATTGTCGCACAGCTGCGTGATCGCTTCCGCATTTTCGGCACGGTGACGAACGAAGCCAGCGCCGCCGCCGTCCGGCGCGCCGGCGCTGTGCCGCTGCTGCTGGATCTGGACCAGGGCGAGCGCGAAGCCCGCTTGGGGGCCCTGGCGCGGACGGTCATCGTGCTGGTACCTACCTCGCCGCGCGGTCGCCGCGACGCGCGCGCACGCCGCCTGCTGCCGCTGCTGCACCCGGTGACCGCTGGACGCTTGCTGTACATCAGCACGTCCGGCGTCTACGGCGACCAACGCGGGGCATGGACCGATGAAACCACGGCGCCGGCCCCGGCAAGCGACCGGGCGCAACGGCGCCTGGATGCCGAATCGCGCCTGCGGGCAAGTCGCTGGCACGCAGCCGTATTGCGGGTGCCGGGCATCTATGCGCCCGATCGACTCCCCGTCGAACGCTTGCGCCAGGCAATTCCGGTGGCGCTGCCGGAGCAGGACGTGATCACCAACCACATTCACGCCGATGATCTTGCTCAAGCCTGCGTCGCCGCGCTGTTTCGCGCCGCCCCGGCACGGGTCTACAACATCGTCGACGACTCGCAGCTGCTGCTGGGGGAGTACCTGGACCGGGTGGCCGATCGACTCGGCCTTGCTCGCCCGCCGCGCGAACCTTGGGACCAGCTACGTCTGGCAGCCGGGGCGCAGCGCATGTCCTTTCTGAGCGAATCGCGCCGCTTGCGCAATGCCCGCATGAAGCGCGAGCTGCGCGTGCGCCTGCGCTATGCCAATGTCGACGCAGGCTTGGCAGCGCTTGCGCCGCAGCCGCGTCCGGACCCGGTGCGCGGCGAGCCCGAATAAGCGGACGCGGCCCCCAAGTCCGGGGCAGGCTGTGACCTCGCCCCGGCCGCCAAGGCTGCGCAGGCGCAACGCCCGCCCGGTGCCGATCGGCCGCGCTCGTCCCGGTCCGTTGCGGTGCTGCGTGCCTGGCTCGCCCGGGAAGGGCGCGTCGCACGCCGGTCATCGCGGTCGCTCACAATCCCGACCGATGCCCGATCCACGGTCACCATCGTCGCAGCGCCCCATTGTCCTGGTCACGGATGCCTGGCATCCCCAGGTAAACGGCGTCGTCCAGACCTGGGCGTACATGCAGCGCGAACTCGCCGCGCTTGGGCACGACCTGCGCATCATTCACCCCGGCGGCTCGCGCGCGATCTCGGCGCCCGGCGAACCCGACGTCCGGCTCTCGCTCGAACCCGCGCGGCACCTGGCGCGCGCCCTGGGTTCGCTAGTTCCGGCGAGGCTGCACATCGCCACCGAAGGGCCCCTGGGCTGGGCGGCGCGCGCCCTGGCGCGGCGCCGACGCTGGATGTTCACCACCTCGTACCACACACGCTTTCCGGACTACCTGAAGACCCGCTTCGGCATTCCGGCCGCGATCACCATGGCGGTCCTGCGCCACTTCCACCGCGATTCCCGCGCGGTGCTGGTGCCGACCGATGCTCTGCGCGGCGAACTCGGCCGGGCCGGCTTCGCCCGCACTCGGCTCTGGAGCCGCGGAGTGGACGGCAATTTGTTCCGTCCGGGCTCGCGTGACCGGCTGGCGCTGCCGCGCCCGATCTTGCTGTATGTGGGGCGCATAGCCCCGGAAAAGAACCTCGAGGCGTTTTTGGATCTGGACTTCGCCGGCTCCCGGGTCGTCGTCGGCGATGGTCCCGAGCGAGCGCGCCTGCAGGCCGGCCACCCGAATGTGCTCTGGCTGGGGCGCCAAGCGCACGAGCAGTTGCCGGCGTTCTACGATGCCGCCGACGTATTCGTGTTTCCAAGCCGCACCGATACCTTCGGGCTGGTCATGCTCGAGGCGATGGCCTGCGGCTGCCCCGTAGCCGCCTTTCCCGTGTCCGGCCCGCTGCAGGTCGTCGAACCGGGAATCAGCGGCGCGCTGCACGAAGACTTGCGCAGCGCCTGTCTCGCCGCCCTGCAGCTCGACCGCGCGCTGGTGCGCGAGGAAGCGCTCAAGCGTTCCTGGCGCAAGATTGCCCAGGAACTGGTTGCCGCGTTAGTGCCCATTCGCCCTGGCCAACACCACGTGGCGGTGCGCTGAGCGGACGCCGGCTTCGGCCGCAGGAAGACGTTGTCGGCACAGCACTCAGAGCACCGCCAGGGGCGTCTTGCTCTTGGGAGGCGGAAAGCGGCGCTCCAGCTCCGCGATGTCCTGCGCGATAAGCGTGATCTGCATCGCCGCGAGGTTCTCCCGCAGATGCGCTTCGCGCACGGCCTTGGGGATCGCCACCACACCGTCCTGGGACGCGACCCACGCGAGCGCGATTTGGGCCGCGGAGGCACCGTGCCGCATTCCGACCGTGCGCAATACCGGATCGGTAGCCAGCGCGCCCTGGTCGATCGGGCTGTAGGCCATCAGAGGAATGTGCCGTGCGCGCATCCACGGCAGCAGGCTAAACTCGGGGCCGCGCCCGCTGAGGCAGTAATACACTTGGTTCGTGGCGCACGCGGCCGCCGGTGCGGCTGCGGTCCCCAGCTGCTTCTGGACCGTCAACAATTCGTTCATGTCGGCGGTGTCAAAGTTGCTCACGCCCCAGTTGGCAATTCGCTGGTCCGCGACGAGCGCCTGCATGGCCGTACACGTCTCGCGCAGTGAAAACCGTCCGCGCCAGTGCAACAGGTACAGATCGATACGATCCAGGCCCAGACGCGACCGGCTGCGATCGCAGGCCGCCAGCGTCCCCCTGCGGCCGGCATTGTGCGGGTACACCTTGCTGACTACGAAGAGCTCCTCTCGGCGCACCTCGCCAGCGCGCAGAGCACCGGCCAGCGCCTCGCCCACCACGGTCTCGGCGCCTCCCTCGCCGTACATCTCCGCCGTATCGATGAGACGGTAGCCCATGGCGATCGCGCCGCGCACCGCCGCCACCTCCGCCCTGCGGCGTCCCGCGTCCTCGCCCATGCGCCAGGTGCCAAGACCCAGGACCGGCATTGCAGCGCCGCCGGGCAAGTTGCAATGTCGCACGGACAGTCTCCAGGCAGCGGCGCAACGCCAGAAAGTCGACAGAGGGATCCTACCGGCCCGACCGTCGGTCGAAAAGCACCCGGCCAGGCGATCGGCGATCCGCCCGGCTGTCATGGACAATTGCTCTGAAATTGCGATGCTTTTCCCGGGTTCAACGAGGGGCATCGGCGGCTACCGTAGGTCGATGCTACCGCCTCGTGTCGGGGCAAATGCGCTCTTGCCATTGCCGCCCCGAGGCGTCCGCCTGACCTTGGAGACTGTCCATGCCACCGATTTCAACCGCCCTGCGAATCTGCGGCTTGCTCGCCTTGGGCCTCGTTGCGTCCACACACGCAGAAACAGGGGTCAGCGACAGCGAGATCAAGATCGGGATGGTCAATGTCCAGGCCGGCCCGGCAGCGGCGCTCGGCAAGGGCATGCGGACCGGCGCGGAAGCGGTATTTAACGCGGTCAATGCCAAAGGTGGCGTCAACGGCCGCAAGATCACCTTGGTCGTTGCCGATGACGGCTACGAGCCGGACAGGGCCGTCGACGAAACGCTCAAGATGATCGAGCAGCAGCAGGTCTTTGCGCTGTTCGGATCCGTCGGCACGCCGACGACTAACGCGGTGGTGCCGATTCTCAAGGAAATGAATGTTCCGCTGGTCGGCGCATTCACCGGTTCGATGGCGCTGCGCCAGCCCATCACGCCACAGATCTTCAACGTACGGGCGAGCTACAACGACGAGGCCGAGGCCCTGGTGGCGCAGTTCCTGGCGCGCGGGTCCAAGTCGATTGGGGTGTTCTATCAAGATGACGGCTTTGGCTTGGCGGTCCTATCGGGCACCGAAAAAGCGCTGCAAAAGCGCGGCATGAACGTGACGGTCAAGAGCACGTTTCCGCGTAACACCCTGGCCGTCAAGACAGGCGTGGCGGCCATGCTCGAAGCCAAACCCGACGCGATCATCTTGGTTGGCCCCTACGCGCCGGTTGCGGCGTTCATCAAGGAAGCGCGCGCCGCAAATCTCAAGTCCCAGCTGGGAACCGTGTCCTTCGTCGGTACCGACAGCCTCGTCGAACAGGTCGGCAAGGACGGCGACGGCGTCGTCATTTCGCAGGTCGTTCCGTTCCCCCGGGACGTGGACCTGACTGTGACCAAATCCTGCAAGGAACTCCTCGCGCAGTCCAGCACCGAGCTGGGTTTCGTCAATTTCGAGGGCTGCATCACCGCAAAGGTATTCGTGTTCGGTCTCGAGCATGCCGGCAAGGCCTTGAGCCGGGCGGGTCTGGCAGCTGCGCTCGAGGGCATGCAGGGCGTCGACCTGGGCGGGCTGAGCGTCACGCTCAGCACTGCGTCGCACCAGGCCCTCAACCAGGTGTTCTTGACACAGATCCGCGAGGGTCGGATCACCAAACTGCAGTAGTCGCTTTGCGCTGCGGCGCCCATCTTGGGTCCGCCCGTACAACCATAGCGGGTGCACGACGGTGAAAATTTCGCAGCGTGTGTTTGCCCTCGTGGCATTCTCCTCTGCCGGCCTAGCGGCTGTCTCGGGAACCGCATACTACGGCGTAACGTCGATTCGATCGGTTCTGGACGGTTTGACGGCGCAGGCCACGCCACTGCAGAACAAGACCTACGAAGTGCAGGAGCACACTGAGCGCATGCTCGGCGCCATGCTGCGGCTGAGCCTGGTCGAGGAGCCCGGTGCGGCCACGCAGCTGATCTCGACCGTCGAGGCCGAACTGCGCGAGCTCGAGCGCCTGCAGCGCGAGATTCGAGACCTGGATCCATCGCGCGCCTCCGACCTGTCGGCGTTTCGTGCCGCACAGACGCAAATCGTCAGCTCGGTGAACCAGCGTCTCACGGACCAAACGGCGTACCAGGCGCAGAGCGCCAACGCGCGTACCGCCTTACAGGCCGCCGAAACCGCGATCAGTGTCATTCGCACCGCGGTAGCCGGGATCGAAACCGAGGCCGGTCACGCCGCGGACAAGGCCCAAGAGACGAGCATCCGCCTGGGGGAAACCATAAAGCACGCTATGTTCGTGAACGGCAAGCTCAAGGACATCGTCTTGCTGGTAAACGACACCGACGCGACCGCCAACCGCTTTCGCCTCTCCCCGCTGCGCGAACGGCTCAACGCCGCCGTCGACAGCATCGACCGGATCGCGTCGACCCGGGGGGAAGAGGATGCGCTGCGCGAGGTGCGCAGCACGGTCGGGAACCTGACGGAGGCGTTCACCCGCGAGGCAACCGGGCTCTTTGCCCTACGTGCCGCCGTCCTGGCCAAATCGTCCGAGGCCGAAGCGACCTACAGCGCGCAACGCAAGCAGATCATCGATCAGACCGATGAGCAGTCGACCAAGCTGCTCGGCCTGATCGATACGCTCGAGGAACAGCTGGTCAAGCAGCACCAGGTGCTCGAGGCGTCGCTGAAGTTGCGCAACGAGCCCGGCGGCGTGGTTGCCAACAGCCAGTCGGCTGCCTTGCTGATCCGCGACATGGTGGGCGAGCTGCGCTCGCTGATGCTGGCCACGGGCGACGATGAGGCCCAGTCAGCTACCTCGCGCCTGGACAAGCTAAGCGACCAGCTCCTCGCGGACATCGGTTCGATACGTGCCGGACTGATCCGCATGGGCCGCGCCAACCTCATCGCCGACGTTGACATCGCAAGCAACGCGATGCGAACGGTGACAGCGGCGGTAGCAAAAGTCTCCCAGACCAAGCGCGGGCTGCTCAAATCCGAGGCCGGCATGCGGGAGGCGCTTGGACGCCTAAAGGAAACCGCCACTCGGCAGGCGCGGGCCGGGGACCAGCAGGTGCAGAGCATCTCCGAGCGCCAGAGCGAAGTCACGCGCCTGGTCGGTGAACGGGTACGCAACTCGCTGGCCCTGATCATCGGGATCTCCGCGACGGTCATCGTGCTGGCGCTGTTCATCGGGCTGCGGACCGTTAGGATCGTTACGCGCCGTATGAGCGAGGCGGTGGCAGTGGCAGAAGCCGTCTCCCGGGGGGAACTCAAGCACGTCGCGCTGCAAAAAGACGACGATGAAACCGGTCGCCTGCTGAGCGCACTCGAGCAGATGGTCATCACGCTCACCGATATCGTGCACCGCATACGCAGCTCGAGCGATGCGATCAATACGGGAAGTTCCAGCATCTCCGACGGTAACCGCGATCTGCATGAGCACGCCGAGCAGCAGGCCGGAAGTCTGCAGCAAACCGCCGCGTCGATGGAGGAACTCACCCAGACAGTGCGGCAAAGCGTCGAGTCATCGCGGCAGGCCAGCGAGCTGGCCACCAGGGCGCGCGATGCCGCTGGCCTTGGTGGCCAGGCCGTCGGCGAGATCGTCGCGACCATGCACGAGATCCAGGGTTCGTCCCGGCGTATCGGCGAGATCATCGCGGTCATCGACGGTATCGCCTTCCAGACCAATATCTTGGCGTTGAACGCCGCCGTCGAGGCGGCGCGTGCGGGCGAACAGGGCCGCGGTTTTGCCGTCGTTGCCAGCGAGGTACGCAACCTGGCCAAGCGCAGTGCGCTAGCGGCCCAGGAGATCAAATCACTCATCACCACGAGCGTGGAGAAAGTCGACGCCGGATCGGCGCTGGTGGAGCGCGCCGGGACGCGCATCGAAGAGATGGTCAACCAGGTCGTGCGGGTCACCGATCTGATTGCCGAAATCTCCCGCGCCAGCAAGGAGCAATTCAACGCGCTCGGACAGGTCAACCAGACCGTACAGTCGCTCGACGATATCACTCAGCGAAATGCGGCCCTGGCGCAGCAAGGCTCGGCATCGGCCTTGGCGCTATGCGAACAGGCCAAGGGGCTCAACGACGCCGTGTCCCGGTTCAAGATTGACGGCGGCGCCCCGGCGCCCGATACGCGCGACGAGCGCTCCGCCGAGCTTGCGCAGGCCTGAGCCGCAACGGCCCTGGCTACTTGACCTTCCCCCGCTTTCGGCCGCAACATCGCCGTTGTCCCTGCCGGGACGTTTGCCCGGCGGCTGTTCGCGGCAATCGTAGCGCGTAGATCGGGAGGGGAAAGTGGCATTCAGCAGGCGCGGAGCGTATCGATGACTCCTTTTCCCGAGGACATTTACACGGAACCGTCCCATGTGGACGTCAATACGCTGGGCAATCTCGGTCCCCTGCGGGGTATGGCAGGCGTGTGGCAAGGTCGCCGCGGACTGGACGTCAAACCCAAGGCGGAGGGTCCCAAGAAGCAGGCATACGTCGAGCAGATTGAACTCCAGCCGATCGATCCCCAGACGAACGGGCCGCAGCTGCTTTACGGTCTGCGCTACCACACCCATATCGTCAAACCCGATCAGGTCAAGACGTACCACGACCAGGTTGGATACTGGCTTTGGGAACCCGCCACGAATACGATCATCCACACCCTGACGATCCCTC
>OKRD01000163.1 GCA_900290335.1 Burkholderiales bacterium
CCTTCCACACCACCGGTTCGCACTATCTGAACGGCGATACCGCGGCGTTCATGCAGTGCCTGACATCGGATCTGTTCAAGCGGTTTCCGACCTTGAAATTCATCATCCCGCATGGCGGCGGAGCGGTGCCGTATCACTGGGGGCGGTTCCGCGGGCTGGCGCAGGACATGAAGCTGCCGCCGCTCGGCGAATTGCTGCTGAACAACGTGTTCTTCGACACATGTGTCTATCACCTGCCCGGGCAGGAGCTGCTGACCAAGGTGATTCCGGCGCGCAATATATTATTTGCCTCGGAAATGATCGGCGCGGTGCGCGGCATCGACCCGGAGACCGGCCATCATTTCGACGACACCAAGCGCTATATCGAACAGCTGAATCTGTCGCCCGCGGACAAGGAAAATATCTACGAGGGGAACGCGAGGCAGGTCTATGGCCGGCTGTCGGCGCAGCTTGCCCGGCAGTTTGCCGCGGCCGGGTGAGGGGGGTCGATCGAAAGGGGCTCTGCCTCAGGCGGCACCGCGGCCGCGCCACGCCCAGCCGCGCGCCAGGCCGAGCAGCACCACGGCGGCCGGCAGCGTCGCGGTCAGGCGGAACGTGCCGGTGAAGCCGGCGACGAACGACGCCGTGTCGTTGCCGCCGCCGCGCATGGTCTGAAACATCAGCATCAGCAGCGTCGCGCCGGTGACCGTGCCGATGGTGCGGGTCATCATCACCAGGCTGCCGGCGACGCCGCGATCCGCGCGCGGAATTGAAGCCGTAACGATATCGAAATACGCCACCTGGAACAGCCCCATGCCGAAGCCCTGCAGGAACATGGCGGCGGCGAGTTGCGGAAAATCCGGCTGTGCGCCGGCGCCGGCGATCAGCAGCTGGCCGACCGCCATGGCCGCCGCGCCGAGCACCGCCAGCAGCCGCGGCGGCAGCCACGCCGCCAGCCGTCCGCCGAGCGGCGCGGCAACGACGATACCCGCGGGGGAGGCCGCCAGCAGCAGGCCGACGGCGTGCGCCGACAGCGCGCCGAGGCGGCTCAGATAGAACGGCACCAGCAGCAGCACGGCGAATGCCGCCAGGTTCAGCGCAACGTGCGCGGCATTCAACAGCGCGAAGTCGACATCGCGGAAGAACCGCAGGTCGATGATGGGGCGCGGCGTGCGTTTCTCCCGCAGGATGAAACCGCCGCCGGCGAGCAGGGCTGCCAATCCCGCCGCGGCGAACCAGAGCATGCTGTCGCCGAGATGCTGCAACTGGTTGAGCGCCAGCAGCATGGCACTGATCGCCAGCACCAGCAGCAGGCCGCCGGGGGCGTCGAAGCCGCCATGCGCCACCGTGCGCGGATCCGGCGGCAGCAGCCACGCCAGCAGGAATGCAGCGCATGCGAGCGGCGCGCGGAACCAGAACACCGCCGGCCAATTCCAGATCGGCACCAGCAAGCCGGCGAGCGGCGGGCCCAGCGCGCCGCCGATCCCGATGACCATGGTGTAGACGGCAAGAAGGCGTATCCGCGCCGTCTCCGGATAAAGGCCGGTGGCCAGCGCGGGGCCGCAGCTCAACACCAGCGCGGCGCCGACGCCCTGCAGCACGCGTGCGGCGAGCAGCGCGCCGTAGCTGGGGGCCAGCGCGCACAGCACGAAGGCGACGGCGCTCCAGGCGCTGCCGGCGAGAAAGACGCGGCGGTAGCCGAGCATGTCGCCGACGCGGCCGAACACCAGCATCAGCGCCGCGTAGGTCAGCGTGTAGGCGATGACCACCCATTGGATCGCCGGGATCGGCAGGGCGAAGGCGCGGGTGATGTAGGGGAAGGCGAAGTTGACGGTGGAATCGAACGGCACCACCAGCGTGCCGACGGCCACCGCCAGCACGCCGAAGCCGGGGTGGGAGACGAGCGAAGGGCCAGGGCGCATCACGCGCGCCCGGCCCTCGCTTTCGTTCGCGGACGGATCAGACCGCCTTCTTCAGCGTCGGCGAGGCCTTGAAACGCACGGTCTTGCCGGCCTTGACCTTGATCGGCTCGCCGGTGCGCGGGTTCAGAGCCTTGCGCGCCTTGGTCTTGCGCACGGTGAAGGTGCCGAAGCTCGGCAGGGTGAATTTTCCGCCCTTCTTCAGCTGCTTGACGATGGCGTCCATCAAATCGCCGGCGGCACGATTCGCCGCGGTGCCGGTCAGCTCGGCGGATTCCTGGATCACCTGGGCTATGAAGGCTTTGGACATACTGTCTCCTCGCTCGAATGTTCGGCTGACGCGGTACGCGGGCAATGGACCATGCCTGCCGCGTCACGTCAGACCGGTCATGGCGCGTGGCGATTCGCCGCGTCGTTGCAACGGATTCTAGACGCCTCTCGCAGAGTGCGCCAGCCCTTCTACGGATTCTCGCAAAGCCGGCCGATCCGCGGGCGGATCGGACGCAAGCGGATCGCGCCGGCCGGGCTACAATACGCCATGGCGGGCATACACCGCGTGCAGCGATTCGCCGGCTGCCAGTTCCGCGCGGGTGGTGTCCTCGGCGGCGATCTTGTCGAGCGCCGCACGGAACACCGCATCGGCGCGGTCCGCCGGCACGAACACCACGCCGTCGATGTCGCCCATCACCCAGTCGCCAGGCGCGACCCGGACGCCGGCGATGTCGATGCGGGTGTCCTGCTCGACCATCTCGGCGCGGCCACGCGTGTCGAGCGGACCGAACGCAGCCGGCGGCGCCACGCGCCTGTGCCGCGGTGGACAGCAGCTCGCCCCACGGCGCGATCCAGTCGGTGGGACCGTCGCAGGCCAGCACCGGGACTTCGCCGGGCCGCAAGTCGTCTATCAGGTCCATTTCGAGTGCGTAGGGGTTATGCTGCGGTGGCGTGATATTTGTGGTGGCGTATCGGTCGGTGCGGACACGGCCGAACAACGTCAGCGACTCGTCCAGCGGGCGGACGAACGGCCGCAGCGCCTGGCGCATCAGGCCGAAACCGTCGAGCACGTCGGACAGCACGGGGGTGTAGAGCAGGCGGGCGAGTTCTTCCGGCGGCGGCAATGCGGCGCTCATGCGGTGTTCCCTCTGATACAGTCCGGCATGACAATCTCGCGTGGATTTCGTGCGAATGCACGTTCGAGATTGCTTCGCTGCGGTCGCAATGACAGCGAACGGCCACGCCGAGGCTACACCGGTTCGGTGTCCACCGCGTAGCCGGCGGCGCGGACGGTGCGCACGATATCCAGTTCGCCGGTCGCGTTGATCGACTTGCGCAGGCGGCGGATGTGCACGTCCACCGTGCGGGGCTCCACGTGGATGTCCGGCCCCCAAACCGCGTCCAACAGCTCCTCGCGCGAGAACACGCGGCGCGGATGCAGCATGAAGAATTCCAGCAGCCGGTATTCCGTCGGTCCCAGATGGACCGGCCGGCCGTTGCGCTGCACGCGATGCGCCGTAAGGTCCATCGCGATGTCATGAAACGCCAGTTGCCCCTTCGACGGGACGGCGCTGGAGCGGCGCAGCAGCGCGCGGATGCGCGCCAGCAGCGCCTCCATCGAGAACGGCTTGGCGATGTAGTCATCCGCGCCGGTGTTCAGTCCGCGCACCGCGTCCTGATCCTCGGTGCGCGCGGTGACCATGATCACCGGCAGATCGCGCGTGGCGGAGCGGCGCCTGATCTGGCGGCAGACCTCCAGCCCCGACATCGTCGGCAGCATCCAGTCGAGCAGCACAAGATCGGGCTGTGTCTCGGCGATGCGCGTCATCGCTTCCTGGCCGTCGGTGGCCTCCTCGACACGGAAGCCCTGTTTCTCCAGGTTGTAGCGCAGCATGGTGACGAGCGCCGCTTCGTCCTCGACCACCAGGACCAGCGGCTTGGCCAGTCTCGATATGCCTTCAGGCATGTTGCTCCTCCCTTGTTGGCGTTTGCCCGGCGTCACTCATGCGGGCGTACCACGGCGTAGGCCGAGGTGTCGCCCTTCGGACGCGAGTCCGGCAGAGATTCACCCGTCACCGCGTAAAAGACCGTCTCGGCCACGTTGGTGGCGTGGTCGCCGATGCGCTCCAGGTTCTTGGCGATGAACAGCAGGTGCGTGCACGGCGTGATGTTGCGCGGGTCTTCCATCATGTAGGTGATCAGTTCGCGGAAGATCGTGTTGTAGATGTCGTCCACGACCTGGTCGGAGCGCCACACCTGCATGGCCTTGTCGGCGTCGCCGTCGCCGAGCGCATCGATGATCAGCTTGAGCTGTTCCTGCACCAGCCGCAACATGTGTCCCAGCCCGGCGAGCGAATAGGGCGTCGAGAATTCGGCGAGAACCATGCTGCGCTTGGCGACATTGGTGGCATAGTCGCCGATGCGCTCCAGGTCGACCGTGGTCTTCAGCGCGGCGACGATGTGACGGAGGTCGCCCGCCATCGGCTGGCGCAACGCGAGCAGCCGGATGACGAACTGGTCGATCTCGCGCTCCATGGCGTCGACTTTGGGATCCTCCTCCACCGTGCGGGCGGCGGCGGCTGCGTCGCGATGCAGGATCGCCTCGGCGGCGAACGCCACCTGGCTTTCCACCATGCCGCCCATCTCGGTGAGCATGTCGCGCAGCCGCTTCAGTTCCTGATCGTAGCTCTTGACCATGTGCTCCGGCGTGTCGGACATGGCGCGTTCTCCTTGTTCAGCCGAACCGGCCTGTGATGTATTCCTGCGTCCGGCGCTCCCTGGGCGCGGTGAACATCTGCGCTGCCGGCGCCACCTCGACCATCTCGCCGAGATAGAAGAACGCCACCTGATCGGCGCAGCGCGCCGCCTGCTGCATGTTGTGCGTGACGATGGCGATGGTGAAGTCCTGCTTCAGCTCGTCGATCAGCTCCTCGATCTTCAGCGTGCTGATCGGGTCGAGCGCGCTGGTCGGTTCGTCCAGAAGGATCACATCGGGGCGCACCGCGATGGTGCGCGCGATACAGAGCCGCTGCTGCTGGCCGCCCGAGAGGCCCATGGCGGAGCTGTTCAGCCGGTCCCTCACCTCGTCCCACAGTGCGGCGCGGGTGAAGGACCACTCGACGCGTTCGTCCATCTGCGCCTTGGTCAGCCGCTCGTGCAATTTAACGCCGAAGGCGATGTTGTCGTAAACCGTCATGGGAAACGGCGTGGGCTTCTGGAACACCATGCCGATCTTCGCCCGCAGCGCGTTCAGGTCGACGTCGTCGGCGATGATGTTCTCGCCGTCCATCAGCACCTCGCCGGTGGCGCGCTGGCCGGGATACAGGTCGTACATCCGGTTCAGCACGCGCAGCAGGGTGGACTTGCCGCAGCCGGAGGGGCCGATCATGCCGGTCACCTGGCACTCCGGCAGGTCGAGATTGACGGCCTTCAGCGCGCGGTTGTCGCCGTAAAAGAAATCCAGGTTGCGTATCGTCACCTTTGCCGGATTGGCTTCGACGCCGGCGCGCAATGTCACGCCGCCGGCCGGATGCTGAATGTCTTGCTGACCGCCCGATGCCATAACCGCTACCTGCTCTTTCATGGTTTTCCCGTTCAGGTTGTGCGCGAGCTCAGGAAGTAGCGCGCGCCCACGCTCACCAACAGCACGAACATGGTCATCAGGAACGCGCCCGC
>OKRD01000113.1 GCA_900290335.1 Burkholderiales bacterium
CCGCAAGACCGGCGAAAGGCGGCGCACACAGTAAGGGATGCCCACCGCAAGCCAAGAACAGCGCGTTGCGGCGCACGGTCGTCGAATTCCGCGCTAGCGCCCACGGGTCGCGGGGGTGGAGATACCAAAGTTGACGATCTTGCAAAAGAGCTCGCGTAAGCGAGGCCCGTCCATGGCTGTACCTAGTTGGATGGAAACACCGGCAAGCCGCCCCGGCACGCCTCTGGCTCTTTGAAAACGCGGCGCGCAAGCCGGGACAGCAGCGCTTTCCCCCGGGGGCGCCCTTGACATGCAACCAAATGGTTGTATATTAATGCGGTGGATGACGACCGTGTATTTCGCGCCCTGGCCGACGCGAGCCGGCGGCAGCTCCTTGATCGGCTGCACGCCAGAAATGGCCAGAACGTGGGGGAACTCTGTCAGGGCATGGAAATGAGCCGCCAAGCGGTAGCGAAGCATCTTTTCATCCTGGAAGAGGCAAACCTGATTTCGGTGCGCCGTCATGGGCGCGAAAAGCTGCATTTCATCAACCCCGTTCCGATCAACAGCATCGCGGAGCGTTGGATCAGCAAGTTCGAGGCGCCACGCCTGAATGCACTTTCTGAACTCAAAAGGACCCTAGAAGGAAAAGATCATGGCTGATGCGAAAAGTAGTTTCGTCTACGTGACATATATCCGCACAACGCCGGAAGAGTTGTGGGCTGCTCTGACCACCTCGGAGTTCATGAAGAAGTACTGGTTTGGGATGAACTTCGAAACCGATTGGAAGGCGGGGTCGCCTTGGAAGCTGATCTTCCCCGATGGCCGGATTGCCGATAGCGGCGAAATCGTCGAGGTCGACCGTCCGCGACGGATCGTACTCAAGTGGCGACACGAGCTTCGGCCGGAGCTGGCGGCTGAGGGTTATGCGCGCTGCTCCATCGAGCTTGACCCGCAAGACGGCGCAGTGAAGCTGACCATCAGCCACACGATCGATCGCCGCGACTCGAAGGTAATCGAGGCCGTGTCCGGGGGTTGGCCGCGCATCCTCTCCAATCTCAAGTCGCTGCTCGAAACCGGCCAGATCGTTCTGCGCTAGGAGCGGTGCGGTCGGCCGAAGAGGTAGTTTGTGAATTCCTGCTATGGGGTGCGCCTCGATGAGTCCCCACAGGATCGGAACTCGTACCGAATGGCTTCAGGAGCGCCTGGAGCTTCTGGCTGCGGAAAAGGAGCTGACACGCCGCGCCGACGAATTGGCGCGGCGGCGCAAAGATCTTCCCTGGGCGCGGGTGGAAAAGGAGTACGTGTTCGAAACCCGCAAGGAGCGCAGACGGCAGCGGAATTATTCGACGGTCGATCGCAGCTTCTCGACTACCACTTCCTGTTCGGCCCGACGGGGACCGCAGGATGCCCCACCTGCACGCTGCATGCGGAAAGTTTCGACCGTGCCATCATCCCTCTCCATCAGCGCGACGTGACCATGGTGTGCGCATCGCGCGGGCCGCTCGCACAGCGCAACGCTTAGCAGCAACGCATAGAGTGGACCTTTCGTTGGGTGTCCTCCCTGGGAAGCGAGTTCAACTACGATTTCGGCGTGTCGTTATGCGCCGATGCCGGTCCGGATGCGGCGGTGTTCCATTTCCATACGCCATGGCGCCGATACAACGCCCAGGAGCATGGGGGTCTCAGCGCGTTCGCCTTGGAGCATGGCGTCGTCTATCACACGTACTCGTGCTACGCACGTGGACTCGAAGCGTTCAATGCCACCTATCAGTTCCTAGACCGCGTTCCCCGCGGCCGCGCCGAAGACCAACTACGGTAGCCCCAGGCTTGGCTGCGTCGCAGGGACGAATACGGCGCCGGTAGCGTATAGCGCATTGCAGCCCCCGCGCGCCTGGAAGGCCCCGCTAAGATCGTAGGCGAAGTACGATGAACGCGCCCGATCCAAACCTCGACGGGGAGGCGGCGGAGGACATTTGGACCTCTCCCCACTGGGCCGGCACGAAGAAGATGTTCCAGGGCAGTCGTGGATCCGCGACGATGATTGCTACCCAGCGTGAAACGGCGGGCGGCTCCGCTGCAAGCGGCACTGCGGCCGCCCTCGGCGCAGCCGCCTGGCTATGCCTCGCGCCGCGCCGACCTTCGCGATCATGGCGCTAAATGCCGGTGTTCTTGGTGGCGGTCCGCCGGATATGCTCTGCTCGGCCGCGCATGATGCGTGACCTCTGAGCGGAATGGTCCCGATGTACTTGCTGAGGAGTGCCTTCCATTCGGCGCCTTGGCGCAAGCTGATCTGCCGCCGACGAAGCGGTGCTCGCCGGTCCTGATCCGGCATGCGCCAGATCGAGCGGCGCCGAACCTTCCTCGCCCGTGAACACTCTCAGGCGGTGACGAGCAGCGCCGCCTTGCGTTCGAGCCAACAGGTCGGCCCGTACAGCAGGACAGGGAAAATAGGGAAATTCCCGACGGACTTTGGCCAGGTGCAAAACTCCTTGGCGTACCAGGAGATGGCATCTCCAGAGCCCGGCGGACGCTATTTTTCTCGTCCGTGGTGCGCCCCACGCAAGGCCCTGGCGTAACCTCATCGAACCCGCCGATGGCGGCCCCGCCTCGACCGTGCGGGTGCGAGTAGTGCCAGGCGCCACGATCATCCAATACCGGGATGGCAGTGTTCTCCCGGGGGCGGGAGAGGAACCGTTGGCTCGCTCGTGCCTCTTTCGTCTTCCCTGGTTGCATTTGCTCACCAATTCGGATGGGCAAAACACCTCTATTGGTTAGAAAATCCGCGGGGCCGCGGTCCGACCCCGGGCGACGGCTGACCGATCGGCCGGTCTGCGCAAGGTCCGCCGTGCCCGTCCGCCAGAGCTGCTGCCCCTGGGTCAGGCAAAATGCAAGGGTACGGCCGGGTTGCCCGTGCGTGCGGCAGGTCACTACCAAACCAACGGGCGAGCTCGTTCTTTTTGGAGGGCGGCGGCCTTGTCTTTGCCCGAGACAGGTACAGTGGGACACGAACGCCCGAGCCGGCGGGCGCGGCCATTTGGCGACCGTATCTTGGGTACGCGGGTAACAGAAGTGGACAATTCGCATGATGCGAAAACCGTATAGCCGACGGGCGCTGTTGCGAGAAGTCGGTGCCAGCGCCACGCTTGGCAGCCTGGGGCTGCTGGGCGCTTGCACGGTGCTAAACGATGGTCCGGCGCCGCGGCCCGGACAAGAGCTCATCGCAAGCAATCCGCTCAACACCATGCCCTGGAACCAGGCGCCGACGTTCCGCAACATAGATCGCCTGGCGCCCACCCGGACAATCGCCCGCGGCCCCTCGGCCTTGCCACTGCCGGTGCACAGCGTCAACCTGGCGTCCCTGCGCTATACCCACGAACAGCAAACCTACACGGTCGACGAATACATGCGTCGCAACCGGACCACGGGTCTGCTGGTCCTAAAAGGGGGCGCCATTGCGCTCGAGCGCTACGACATGGGCAACACTGCCGAAACCCGCTGGACCTCGTTTTCGGTGGCCAAATCGGTGACCTCGACGCTGGTCGGCGCGGCCCTCAAGGATGGCAGCATCGCGAGCCTGGATGAGCGCGTGGTCAAGTACGTGCCGCAGCTCAAGGGCAGCGCCTTCGAAGACTGTTGCATCGAGCACTTGCTCAACATGACCTCCGGCGTGCGCTGGGAGGAGGACTACAGCATCTTTCGCGAATCCGACATCGTGCGGTTCGAGCGGGCTATCGCGTCCCAGCGAAGCGGCGCGGTGATGGAACTGCTGCGCACGCGGCCCAGGGCGGGGGCGCCGGGCAGCGTGTTCAACTACAGCACCGGCGACACCTATGTCCTGGGTGCCATCGTGGCCGCCGCGACCAGCACGACCTTGAGCGACTACCTCTCAAGCAAGATCTGGGCGCGGCTGGGAATGGAGCGCGATGGCTACTGGCTGCTCGATGCTCCCAACGGCCTCGAAACGGGCGGTGACAACTTCAGCGCCACCTTGCGGGACTACGCGCGCTTTGGCCTGTTCTTCCTGCGCGAGGGAGTGATAGGCGACGACGAAGTGCTGCCTGCCGGATGGCGCGACTACGCAACGCGGCCCCATGGCGCGGTCAACGGGTACGGACGGGTTGATCCGGACGACCCTGACGATCCGCTGGGGTACGGCTATCAGTGGTGGTCGTTTCCGACCGGGGCGGAGGCGCTGCCCTTTCACGACGGGGCCTTTACCGCCGAAGGCATCTTCGGCCAGTTCATCTACATCAACCCCAAGCAAGACATCGTGGCCGTCGTGTGGAGCGCTTGGCGCTCGCCTTGGGACGACCGCGAGGAGCGGGAAACCTACAGCATGATCGGCGCGGCCACCGCCATGCTGCGATCCTGAGGCGCCGCTCGCATCGCCGCGGTCCACAGGCCCCCGAGGCCGGCTCCGGCAGCGATTCTCCGACCTGCCGTTGGACGCTTGCCGCGATGCAACAACGAGCTGCCCGCACGTTGGAGAGCGGCACGTGCAACACCGAAAGCAAGGTTTCCATGGGATGATTGCCGTGCGTTGAGGCGCCTCGCTTGCGACGCTCCCGACGTGGCCCCGCGCCAGTGGGCACGGGGACGCCGGCGACGGCGGACGATGGCTGCGGACCAGGCGGCAGGACACGCCGGGCCGCGAGGAGAACCTGGTGGCACAGGAGGGCAGGGCGCCGCAGACCGCCGACACTTTTCCACGGCTGCTGCTCTGGCACGCGCGCGTGCGGCCCAACCATCCGGCCTTGCGCGAAAAAGATCTTGGCGTCTGGCAGACCTGGACCTGGTCGCAACTTGCCGCCGAGGTGCGCGTGCTCGCCGCGGCCCTGCACCGGCTCGGACTCGCGCGCGGTGGCCACGTGGCGATCATCGGCGAGAACCGGCCGCGCCTATATGCCGCGATGCTCGCGACCCAGTCGCTCGGCGCGGTCCCGGTACCGATGTACCAGGACGCGACCGCCGCGCAGATGGTGTACGTCTTCGAGGACGCCCAGATCGAGTTTGCCATCGTCGAGGGCCAGGAACAGGTCGACAAGGTGCTCGAGGTGCGCGAGCAGTACCCGGCGCTGGCGCACATCGTCTTCGAAGACCCGCGCGGGCTGCGCAACTATGACCAGCCAGGCCTGGTGTCCTACGACGAGCTGCGCCGGCGCGGCGCCGAGTTCGCCGCCACCCGCCCGGGGTTCTTCGACGAGCAGATTGCCCGCGGGGCGGGCAGCGACACCGCGGCGCTGTTCTATACCTCGGGAACCACCGGGCGGCCCAAGGGCGTGGTCCAGACCCACGCGGCGCTGATCGATCGCGCGCGAGTCGCGACCGAGTTCGACCGCCTGGGGCCCGACGAGGACGTGCTGGCCTACCTGCCGCTCGCCTGGATCGGGCAGAACATCTTCTCCTACGCGCAGGCGCTGTTCACCGGCTACACCGTCAACTGTCCGGAGTCGCCCTCGACCGTGTCCAACGACATGCGCGAGATCGGCCCGACCTACTATTTCGCGCCCCCGCGGGTGTTCGAAGGCATGCTGACGCAGGTGATGATCCGGATGGAGGACGCTGGACGCATCAAGCGCGCTCTGTTCCACCACTTCATGGAAGTCGGCCGCCACGTCGGCGGCCGTATTCTGGACCGCAAGCCGGTGGGCGCCGCGATGCGCCTGTGGTACGCCCTGGGCGACGTGCTGGTCTACGGGCCGCTGCGCAACCAGCTCGGCCTGAGCCGGGTCAAGGTGGCGTATACCGCCGGCGAGGCGATCGGGCCGGACCTATTCTCCTTCTACCGCTCGCTCGGGGTCAACCTCAAGCAGCTGTACGGCTCGACCGAGACCGCGGTGTTCGTCTGCATGCAACCCGACGGTCAGGTGCGCGCCGACTCGGTCGGGCCGCCGGTCGCAGGGGTCGAGCTGCGCATCGCCGACAACGGCGAGGTGCTGGTGCGCAGCCCGGGGCTGCTCAAGGAATACCATCGCAATCCGCAGGCCACGGCCGAGGTGCGCGACGCCGAAGGCTGGTTCCATACCGGTGACGCCGGGCTGCTCGATGCCGATGGCCACCTGCGCATCATCGACCGTGCCGCCGATGTCGGCCACCTGGCCGACGGCACGCTCTTCGCCCCCAAGTACATCGAGAACAAGCTCAAGTTCTTTCCGCAGATCAAGGAAGCGGTCGCCTTCGGCGACGGCCGCGAACAGGTGTGTGCCTTCCTCAACATCGACTTGGAGGCCGTCGGCAACTGGGCGGAGCGCCGCGGGCTGGCCTACGCGGGCTACGTCGACCTGGCCACCAAGCCCGAGGTGCTGGATCTGGTCGCCGGCTGCGTCGACAAGGTCAATGCCGACCTGGCGGCCGACCCGCTGCTGGCCAATTCACAGATTCGCCGCTTCCTGGTACTGCACAAGGAGCTCGACCCTGACGACGACGAGCTGACCAGGACGCGCAAGGTGCGGCGGCGCTTCATCGCCCAAAAGTACCAGGTGCTGGTCGATGCCCTATATGGCGGACGCGATTCGCAGTACCTCGAGACCGAGGTGCGCTTCGAGGACGGCCGCCTCGGCAAGGTCGCCGCGACGCTCGCGCTGCGCACGGCCAAGGCCTTTGCGCCGGTCGCACGGGCCGCATGAGCCGCCACCTCTGCGGCACGCGGGGCAGCAAGGCGCAGGGAGTGCGCCTGCCGTGACCCGCGGGGAACAAATCGGCGACGTGCTGCTGCAGGTCGAACATGCCTCGCTGACGTTCGGCGGCGTCAAGGCGCTGGCCGACATCTCCTTCGACGTGCGCGAGCACGAAATTCGCGCCATCATCGGCCCCAACGGCGCAGGCAAGAGTTCGCTGCTCAACCTGATCAACGGGGTCTACACGCCAGTCGCCGGCACGATCAGCTACCGCGGCCGGGTGCGCCCACGCATGCATCCCTACGATGCCGCACGCCTGGGGATCGCGCGCACCTTCCAGAGCCTGGCGCTGTTCAAGGGCATGAGCGTGCTCGACAACATCATGACCGGGCGCACGCTCAAGATGCACGCGGGTCTGCTCGCCCAGGCGCTGCACATCGGCCCGGCGGCGCGCGAGGAGATCGAGCACCGCAAGGTGGTCGAGCGGATCATCGACTTTCTCGAGATCCAGGCCTATCGGCGCCAGCCCGTGGGCAGCCTTTCCTACGGGCTGCAAAAGCGCGTCGACCTGGGCCGGGCCTTAGCGCTCGAGCCCCAGCTGCTGCTGCTCGACGAGCCGATGGCGGGAATGAATCTCGAGGAGAAGCAGGACATGTGCCGCTTCATTCTCGATGTCAACGAGGAATTCGGCACCACCATCGTGCTGATCGAGCACGACATGGGCGTGGTGATGGACATCTCCGACCGGGTGGTCGTTCTGGACTACGGGCGCAAGATCGGCGACGGCACGCCCGAGGAGGTTCGCGCCAACCCGGAGGTCATCAATGCCTACCTCGGGGTCGCGCACTGAGCGCGGCGGCGCCAGGCGAAGCGCATGAGCATGTATCACACGACCGCGCAACTGCGGCACAACTGGCCGGTAGTGCTGCTGGCCACCTTGCTCGCCGCCGGCCTGGCGGCGCCGCTGGCCTCGGGCGCGGCGACCAGCGGATTCTTTCTCGAGGTGCTGCTCGGCGGCCTGATGGCGGGGGTGCTGTATTCGCTGGTGGCACTGGGCTTCGTGCTGATTTACAAGGCCTCGGGGGTGTTCAACTTCGCCCAGGGCGCCATGGTGCTGTTCGCGGCCCTGGCGGCGGCCCGGCTGGCCGAACACATGCCCCTGGCGCTGGCGGCAACGCTGGCCCTGCTGCTCATGATCGCCTTCGCCTGGCTGGTCGAGCGCATCGTACTGCGGCCGCTGGTCAACCAGAGCGCGGTGGCGCTGCTGATGGCCACCCTGGGCATCAGCACTTTCCTCGAGGGATTCGGCCAGGCGCTCTGGGGTAGTGCCATCTACAGCATCAACCTGGGCCTTTCCAAGGAACCAATGATCCTCGGCGCGCAACTCTTCGAGGGCGGGATTCTCGTCAGCCGCGACGACCTGGTGGCAACGAGCGTAGTGGGCGCCTTGGTCCTCGTCCTGGGGCTGTTCTTCCAGAAGACCGCGACCGGACGGGCGCTGCGCGCCGTTGCCGACGATCACCTGGCGGCGCAGTCGATCGGCATCCCGCTCAACCGCATCTGGGTGATCGTCTGGTCCGTTGCCGGTTTCGTCGCGCTGGTCGCCGGGCTGGTCTGGGGTTCGAAGCTCGGCGTGCAGTTTTCGCTCTCGGAGGTGGCGCTCAAGGGGCTGCCGGTGGCAATCCTCGGCGGGCTGACCTCGGTTCCCGGCGCGATCATCGGCGGCCTGATCATCGGCGTGGGCGAGAAGTTCGCCGAGGTTTTCCTTGGCCAGGCGCTGGCCCGCTGGTTCCACCTGCAAGGTGGCGGCATCGAAAACTGGTTCGCCTACGTGCTGGTGCTTGCCTTCTTGCTGGTGCGGCCCGAGGGCCTGTTCGGCGAGCGCCACATCGACCGCGTCTGAGGCGCCGGGGAACCGATGCTGTACCGCGAAAACGGCCAGTTCAAGACCAGCTACCGCGCCGACCAGCAGCTGCTGCCGATCACGCAGGACCGCTGGTTAATGATTGCCTTGATCGCGCTGTCCTTCCTCGTGGTGCCGTTTGTCGCCAGCGATTACGCTTTCCGTGCGCTGATTGTGCCGTTTCTGATCCTCACCATCGCGGCCATCGGCCTCAACATCCTGGTGGGCTACTGCGGCCAGATCTCGCTGGGCAGCGCTGGCTTCATGGGCGTGGGCGCCTACGTCGCCTATAACCTGACGGTGCGCGTGCCGCAACTCAACTTCCTGGTGGTGCTGTTGCTCTCGGGCGGCAGCGCCGCGCTGGTGGGAATTGCCTTCGGCATCCCCAGCCTGCGGATCAAGGGCCTGTACCTGGCGGTGGCCACCCTGGCGGCGCAATTCTTTCTCGACTGGGCGTTTTCTCGAATCCCCTGGTTCACGGTCGATTCGCCCTCGGGCTCGGTATCGACCAACCTGATCGAGCTGTTCGGCTGGTCGGTCGAGCGCCCGGTCGACAAGTACCTGCTGGTGCTGGGCCTGCTGTGCGCGCTGACATTGGCAGCCAAGAACCTGACCCGCTCGCACATCGGCCGGGCGTGGATGGCCACGCGCGACATGGACGTGGCCGCGGAGATCATCGGCGTGCGGCCGGTGGTGGCCAAGCTGAGCGCTTTCGCGGTCAGCTCGTTTTACGCCGGCATCGCCGGGGCCCTCTGGGGCTTCGTGCATCTGGGCGCGTGGGAGCCGGCAGCGTTCAGCGTCATCTTGTCGCTCAACCTGCTTTTCATGATCATCATCGGCGGCCTGGGGTCGATGATCGGCAGCTTCTTCGGTGCCGCGTTCTTCGTCCTGCTGCCGCTGCTGCTCAACCGCGTGCCGGGTATGCTGGGGATCGACCTGTCGACCACGATGAAATCCCAACTAGAGGCGATGATCTTTGGCGGCCTGATCGTATTGTTTCTCGCGATCGAGCCCCGTGGACTGGCGCGCCTGTGGGCGATCGGCAAGGAAAAACTGCGCATCTGGCCGTTTCCACACTAACCCGCCCTGGCCGGGCGAACGCAAACAAGGAGACCGACATGAAGACAAGCATCCCGCACTGGATCGGCTGCATTGCCGCAGCAGCCGTTGCCGCGGGCCTCGCGGCCAGCGCCGCGGCCGAGGACGCGGCGGGCGCCAAAGAGCAGTTCATTCCGCTGCTCGTCTACCGCACTGGAGCGTACGCCCCCAATGGCGCCCCGTTAGCCAACGGCAAGCAGGACTACCTCAAGCTGATCAATTCGCGCGACGGCGGTGTGAACGGGGTCAAGCTGACCTACGAGGAATGCGAGGACGAGTACAAGACCGATCGCGGGGTCGAGTGCTACGAGCGCCTCAAGGGCAAGGGCCCGACCGGTGCGACGCTGTTCGACCCGTTTTCGACCGGGATCACGTTTGCGCTCACGGAGCGGGCCCCGGCCGACAAGATCCCGTTGCTGACACTGGGCTATGGCCGCTCCGAATCGCAGGACGGCCTGGTGTTCAAGTGGAACTTTCCCCTGCTGGGGACCTACTGGACCGCGGCCGACGTGCTGGTGCAGCACATCGCCAAGCGCGAGGGTGGATTCGACAAGCTCAGGGGCAAGAAGATCGCGCTCTTGTACCACGATTCGCCCTATGGCAAGGAGCCGATCCCGCTGCTCGAAGAGCGCGCCAAGATGAACGGCTTCGAGCTGGTCAAGATTCCAATCACCGCGCCCGGCGTCGAGCAAAAAGCGGTGTGGCTCGAAGTTCGCCAGCAGCGCCCCGACTACGTGCTGCTCTGGGGCTGGGGCGTGATGAATTCGACCGCCCTGAAGGAGGCCCAGGCGACCGCGTTCCCGCGCGACCACATGCTGGGGGCCTGGTGGTCGGGTGCCGAGCCCGACGTCAAGGACATCGGCGAGGGCGCAAAGGGCTACAGCGCGCTGACGATCCAGTACGGCGCGGGCCTGACCAAGGTGCAAAACGACATCCTCAAGTACGTGTACGACAAGGGCCAGGGCACCGGCCCGCGCGAGGAGGTGGGCACGGTGCTGTACAACCGCGGTTTGCTCATCCAGATGCTCACCGTCGAGGCGGTGCGCCGCGCGCAGGAGCGCTTTGGCAAGGGCAAACCGGTGACCGGCGAGCAGGTGCGCTGGGCGCTGGAGAATCTCGCGCTCGACCAGAAGAAGCTCGATGCGCTGGGCTTTGGCGAGATGCTCAAACCCATCGTCACCTCGTGCAGCGATCACATCGGCGCCTCGTTTGCGCGCATCCAGACCTGGGACGGAGCCAAGTGGGTGCCCGGCGAGCTCTACGAGGCCGACCAGAAGATCATCACGCCGATGGCGGTCAGCGCGGCCGATGCCTACGGGGCGTCCAAGAACATCCCCGTGCGCAACCCGCCCAAGGACTGCCAGGGCTAAGGCCCGCGGGCGGCGCAGGCCGCCCTGGCAAGCCTGGCTGACCATGACCGAGTCGCGCCCGTCCCCGCCGCCTGCCAGCAACGCAGCGTCCGCCGCCGATGCGGGGCGCGACGCGTTGCTGGTGGTCAACGGCATCGAGGTCATCTACAACCGCGTCATACTTGTGCTCAAGGGGGTGTCGCTGACGGTGCCGCGCGCCGGCATCGTCGCCCTACTGGGCGCCAACGGCGCGGGCAAGACCACTACCCTGCGGGCAGTATCCAACCTGCTACGCGGCGAGCGCGGCGAGGTAACCAAGGGCAGCATCGTGTACGACGGCGAGCACATCGAGCGGCTCTCCCCCTACGAGCTCGTGCGTCGCGGCGTGGTCCAGGTGATGGAGGGTCGGCGCTGCTTTGCGCACCTCACCATCGAGGAGAACCTGCTCACGGGGGCCTACACCGGTTCGGCCCATGGTGCGGCGGAGGGCGGCGCGGCGCGCCGGCGCGCGTCGACCGCCGAAGCGCTGGAGCGGGTCTACCGCTACTTTCCGCGGCTCAAGACGCGGCGCGCGAGCCTGGCGGGCTACACCTCGGGAGGCGAGCAGCAGATGTGCGCGATCGGCCGTGCGCTGATGGCGGCCCCGACGATGATCCTGCTCGACGAGCCCTCCATGGGCCTGGCGCCGCAGGTGGTCGAGGAAATCTTCGGCATCGTCCACGACCTCAATGCGCGCGAGGGGGTGTCGTTCCTGCTGGCCGAGCAAAACGCCCACATCGCGCTGCGCTACGCGCGCCATGGCTACATCCTGGAGAGCGGACGGGTCGTGATGGATGGCGACGCCGCGTCGCTGGCCAGCAACGAGGACGTCAAGGAGTTTTATTTGGGCCTGTCGCGCGACGGCCGGCGCAGCTTTCGCGAGGCCAAATTCTACCGTCGCCGCAAGCGCTGGCTGGCGTAGCACCTCGAGGAGCGTACCCCATGTCGGACCACTTCGATTCGCGCGAGACCCGCGACCCGCAAGCGCGCGAACGCGAGCTCCTGCTGCGGCTACCACTGCTGATCGCTTCGGCACTGCGCGCGCCCGGCTGGCGCCGCCACCTGGGATCGATAGATCCGATGAGCGTTGGTTCGCGTGCGGCGCTCTCGCGCCTGCCGCTGCTGCGCAAGTCGGCGCTGATCGGCCTGCAGGCGGCCGCGCCGCCGCTCGCGCAACTGGTTCCCGGGCCGGTGTCCGATTTCGGCCGCGTGTTCGCCTCGCCCGGACCGATCCACGAGGCCGAGGGGCGCCACGATGACTGCTGGCGCTCGGCGCGCGGGTTGTTTGCCGGCGGCCTGCGCGCGGGCGATCTCGTGCTCAACACCTTCTCGTACCACCTGACCCCGGGCGGCTTCATCGTCGACGCCGGCGCCCGGGCGCTGGGCTGCACAGTGATTCCGGCGGGGCCGGGCAACACCGAGCAGCAGGTCGCGCTGCTCGCCCACCTGAAGCCTTGCGCCTATTGCGGCACGCCGGACTTTCTCAAGATCTTGCTCGCCGCGGCCGAGCGCGCGGGCGTCGGCAATCCCTTGCGCAAGGCGGTGGTCTCGGGGGCGGCGTTTTCGCCCTCGCTCCAGGCCGAGTTCCGGGCGCGCGGGATCGACGCCTACCAGATCTACGCCACGGCGGATCTGGGGCTGGTGGCCTACGACACGCCGGCGCGCGCGGGCCTGGTGGTTGCCGAGGACGTGCTGCTGGAGATCGTGCGCCCCGGTACCGGCGAGCCGGTACCCGAGGCAGAGGTGGGCGAGGTCGTAGTGACGTCGTTTGATCACGATCGTCCGTGGATCCGGCTGGCGCTGGGCGACCTGTCGGCGATCGTGCCCGGCCCGTCACCGTGCGGCCGCACCAACGTGCGGATCCGCGGCTGGCTGGGCCGCGCCGATCAAACCACCAAGGTCAAGGGAATGTTTGTTCGCCCCGAGCAGATCGCCGAGTTGCTCGGCCGGCATCCGCAAGTGGCGCGGGCCCGGCTGGTCGTGAGCCGCGCCAACGATGTTGACGTGCTCACGCTGCGCGTCGAGGCCCAGAGCGCGCCGGGGCTGGAAGCGGCCCTGGCCGAGTCGCTGCGGTCGATCACCAAGCTCGGCGGCCAGATCGAGGTGCTGGGCCGCGGCGCCCTACCCAACGACGGCAAGGTAATCGAGGACACGCGACCGGTTGCGTGAACGCGCGCCTTAGATCGGTGATCGTTCGGGGACCTCGTCCTCGACCATCGTGCGGGCATCACTCTGGACCATGCGACCCATCGCCGGCCGGCTCAAGCCCAGCGCCTCCTTCAGTGCCTGGATCCTGCTTCTGCTGACCGGCACGCGTGCCGCCTTGTGCCCGTCCATCACCAAAATGTAATTCTCGCCTTCGCGCTCGATCGTCTTGGCGTGGTGCAGGTTGATGAAGTAGCTGCGGTGCGTGCGCAGGAACCTGTCCTGGTCCAGCCGCTCCTCGAGGTCGGCCAGGGAGAGATTGCAGAAATACTGCTGCTCCCGCGTGTGCACCGTCGTGTAGTGCGCCTCGGACTGCATCCAGACCACGTCATCGATCGACAGTAGCAAGACGCGGTTGTGCAGCAGTACCGGCAGCTTGATCAGCTGGCGCGGCCGCACCGGCGTGGCGCGCAGATCGCCCGTAAGCGGCTTCTCGTCCTGCGTCGTGATATCGGTCAGGTCGTAGAACACGAGACACGTGCCGACGACCGCGCCGCGCCCCACGAGCTTGGTGACCTTGATCAGCAACACCCGATCGGGGATCGAGATCATCATCGTCATCGGCGGCGGCGAGTCCATCGGGCACTGCGCGGCCTTGTCCGCCGAATCGAGCAAGAGCTGGATCTTGTCGCGGCTCTTTTCCGGGTGAAACTGCAGGACCTCCCGGCCGATCGGGTCGCCCCGGATATCCCCCAGAACGCGAACGGCAACGTTGTTCATACCGGCAATGCGGTTGTCGGCGTCGAGCATGACCACGCCCGGATCGAAGCGCTGCAGCTTGTAGTAGAAGCTTTCCATCACGTCTCTACTCTAAGCTTTTTTGCGCTCTCTGGCGTCCCTTGGCCAGGCTCCGCGCTGCGACGGCGTCGACAGCATGATCGCTACCGCTAACCTGTCTTGAATCCATGGTTATTGCCTTTCGCGCACCTCGGTTCGTGCGCGCCAACCACCGCTCGTGCACCGGCAATGCGTGTTCGTGAATTTGTGCGCGGCAGCATGAGCGCGCCAAAAGATACTTATCAACGGTCCGAACTAACCGCTTGCCATCGATACCAAGCCACAAGGAGGGAACGTGATTCCGCGCCCATTCGAATACCACGCACCGTCGAGCCTGCCCGACGCCCTGCTGCTAATGAGCCGCTACGGCGAGGAAGCCAAGCTACTCGCGGGCGGGCACAGCCTGCTGCCCATGATGAAGCTGCGGTTCGCCGCGCCGGGCCACCTGATCGATCTGGGCAAGATCGGCGAGTTGAAGGGCATCGAGCAAGTCGGCAGCGAGATCCGCATCGGCGCCATGACAACGGAGAACGAGCTCATCTGGTCCCCGCTGCTGGCCCAGAAGCTGCCGTTGCTGGTCGAGGGCGCCGGGCTCATCTCCGATCCGCAAGTGCGCTACCGCGGCACGATCGGTGGCGACATTGCACACGCCGATCCGGGCAACGATCACCCGGCGCTGATGCTGGCGCTAGAAGCAAGCTTTGTCCTGCAAGGCGCCAACGGCGAACGCGTCGTCGCCGCCGACGGCTTCTTCCTGGGCCTGTACTCCACGCTCCTGCAGCCGGGAGAAGTACTGACGCAGATCCGCATTCCGATCCCGCCGCCCGGCTGCGGCTGGTGCTACGCCAAGCTCAAGCGCAAGACCGGCGACTTCGCGGCCGCCGCTGCGGCCGTGCTGCTGCGGATGAAGGCGGGCAGCGTGGAGGAGGCGCGGATCGCGCTGACCAACGTGGGCCCGACGCCGCTCAAGGCGCGTGCCGCCCAGACGTACCTGCAGGGCAAGGCGCTCAACGATGCCTCGATCGCCGAGGCGGCGCGCCTGGCGATGAGCATCTGCGAACCCACGGAAGACCTGCGCGGCGACGTGCAATACAAGACGGCCATGGCCGGCGAAATGACGCAGCGGGCGCTGCGCACGGCAGCCTCGCGCGCCCGCTAATCCAACCTTCGAGGAGCCCGACATGGCGATCCCGCGAGAAGTCTCATTCACTGTAAACGGCAAACCGGTCGATGTGGTGGTCGAGCCGCGCGAGCTGCTCATCCACACGCTGCGCGAGAGGCTACATACCACCGGCCCACACATCGGCTGCGAGACCTCGCACTGCGGCGCCTGCACCGTCGACATCGACAACATGTCGGTCAAATCCTGCACCATGCTCACGGTGCAGTGCCAGGGCGCCAAGGTGCTCACCATCGAGGGCTTCGAGCAAGGCGGCCAGCTGCATGCGCTGCAGGAGGCCTTCACCCAGGATCACGCCTTGCAGTGCGGCTACTGTACGCCGGGCATGATCACCCGCGCCTACCGGCTGCTGCAGGAAAACCCCCATCCGAGCGAGCAGGAGATCCGCTACTGGATGGCGGGCAACCTGTGCCGCTGCACGGGGTACCAGAACATCGTCAAGGCGGTGCAGGACGCGGCCGGAAAGCTGGCGGCGAAGGCGGCCTGAGCAGTGCGGGCCGGATCGATGCACCGATTGCCGGATCAACAAGAGAACCTCGGGAGATTGCGACATGCCTGATACCAACGTGGTTGCGCGCGAACGCGAAGACAAGCTGCAGGGAATGGGTTGCTCGCGCAAGCGCAAGGAGGACGCGCGCTTCATCCGTGGCCAGGGCACGTACGTCGATGACATCAAGCTGCCCGGCATGCTGTTCGGCGCAATGGTGCGCAGCCCCTACGCCCATGCCCGCATCAAGTCGATCAACAAGGCCAAGGCGCTGGCGGTTCCGGGCGTGGTCGCGGTGCTGGTCGCCGATGATCTCAAACCGGTGAACCTGGCGTGGATGCCGACGCTCGGCGGCGACGTGCAGGCCGTGCTGGCCGACAAGAAAGTCTGCTTCCAGTACCAGGAAGTCGCCTTCGTGATCGCCAGCGACCGCTACGCGGCCGCCGATGGCGCCGAAGCGGTGGAAGTGGAGTACGAGGAGCTGCCGGCCATCGTCGACCCGCACCGCGCCATGGCCAAGGACGCACCCATCATCCGCGAGGACATCGCCGACAAGACCGAGGTTGGCCACGGCCCGCGCACGCACCCCAACCACATCTTCACCTGGGAGGCCGGCGACAAGGCTGCCACCGACGCGGTGTTTGCCAGTGCCCCGGTGACCGTGCGCGAGGAAATACTCAATCCGCGTGTGCACCCCTGCCCGCTCGAGACCTGCGGCTGCGTCGCCTCCTTCAGCAAGGCCACGGGGCAGCTGACCGTATTCATGACCTCGCAGGCACCTCACCTGGTGCGAACGGTGGTGTCCATGCTCTCGGGCATCGCGGAAAGCAAGATTCGCATCGTCGGCGGCGACATCGGCGGAGGCTTCGGCAACAAGGTGCCGGTCTACCCGGGCTACGTGGTGTCCATCGTGGCCTCCATCGTCACCGGGGTGCCGATCAAGTGGATCGAGTCGCGCATCGAGAACATTTCCACCACGGGATTTGCCCGCGACTATCACGGCATCGGCGAACTGGCGGCCGACAAGGACGGGCGCATCAAGGCCTTGCGCTTCACCGCGCTGGCCGATCACGGCGCCTTCAATGCGCATGTCTCGGCCACCAAGCTGCCGGCCGGGCTGTTCAGCATCTGCACCGGCTCCTACGACATTCCCAAGGCCTACTGCCGGGTCGACGCGGTCTACACCAACAAGGCGCCCGGCGGCGTGGCCTACCGTTGCTCGCTGCGCGTCACCGAGGCCGTCTACCTGATCGAACGCATGATCGATGTGCTGGCGCAGAAGATCGGCGTCGACAAGGCCGAGATCCGGCGGCGCAACTTCGTCAAGGCCGAGCAGTTCCCCTACACCACGGCCTTGGGCTGGACGCTCGATAGCGGCAACTACCACCAGGCGCTGGACAAGGTGCTGCAGGCGGTGGACTACGAGGGCCTGCGCCGGGAGCAGGCGCAAAAGCGCGCCAAGGGCGAGCTCATGGGGATCGGCATTTCGACGTTCACCGAGATCGTCGGCGCGGGACCGACCAAAGTCTGCGACATCCTGGGCATCGGCCTCTTCGACAGCTGCGAGATCCGCGTGCACCCCACGGGGAGCGTCATTGCCCGCCTGGGCACCATGAGCCAGGGCCAGGGTCACGCGACGACGTACGCGCAGATCATCGCCACGGAGCTGGGCCTGCCCTCAGAGGACATCCAGATCGAGGAAGGCGACACCGACAAGGCGCCCTACGGCGCCGGTACCTGGGGCTCGCGCTCCACTCCCGTGGCCGGAGCCGCCGCGGCCCGCGCGGCGCGCAAGATCATGGACAAGGCCAAGAAGATCGCCGCGCACCTGCTCGAGGTGGGCGAGGGCGACCTGGAGTGGGAGGTCGATCGCTTCAAGGTCAAGGGCAACCCGAGCGAGGTCAAGACCATGAAGGAGATCTGCATGGCCTCGCACACCAGCAACATTCCCGCCGGCATGGAGCAGGGCCTGAACGCGGTGGAATACTACGATCCGCCCAACCTGACGTTTCCCTTCGGCGCCTACGTCTGCGTGGTCGACATCGACCGGTTCACCGGCGAGACCAAGGTGCGGCGCTTCTACGCGCTGGACGATTGCGGCACGCGCATCAATCCGATGATCATCGAAGGCCAGATCCACGGCGGCCTGACCGAGGCCTTTGCGGTGGCCATGGGCCAGGCGATGCCCTTCGACGAAAACGGCAACCACCTGGGCAACAGCCTCATGGACTACTTCCTGCCGACGACGGTCGAGGCCCCCAAGTGGGAGACCGACTTCACGGTGACGCCCTCGCCGCACCACCCGATCGGCGCCAAGGGCGTGGCCGAGTCACCGCACGTCGGCGGCATCCCGTGCTTCAGCAACGCGATCGTCGACGCCTTCGCGCACCTGGGGGTGACGCACATGGACATGCCGCATACGTCGTTCCGCGTGTGGCAAAAATGCCATGCGCTCGGACTAAACAAGCGATAGCCGTACCGGCGGACGGAGTGCCTGCATGAAGGTTCAGCTGCAACAGTCCTATCCCATGCCAGCCTCCGCCGAAATCGTCTGGGGGTTCTTGCAGAACATCGAGGCGGTTGCCGGGTGCATGCCCGGCGCCAAGATCACCGAGCGCGTCGATGACCAGCACTACAAGGGCACGGTGACCGTGCGCGCGGGACCGGCGACCATGTCGTTCCGCGGCCAGGTCGAGGTCAAGGACATCGACGGCGCCACGCGCACGCTGCGCCTGCTGGGCAAGGGCACCGACACCACCGGGACCTCCGGCGCATCCATGGATTTGACCGCGCGCGTGGAGAGCGCGGGCACGGCCAGCAATCTGGTGGGGACGAGCGAGGTCACCATGAGCGGCAAGGCGGCGGCGTTCGGCGGCCGGGTCATGAACGCCGTGGCCGACGAGGTCCTCAAGCAGTTTGCGGGCAACTTCGCGGCCCAGGTTGCGGCCCTGGCCGCCGCGCCGGGCTCGAGCGCTTCCCCGGGTGGCGGCGCGGCGCCGCCGCCGGGCGCGGCGGGCACATCGGCAGCAGGCGCACAGACCTTGCCGCCGCCGGCGCGCGAGTTGAACGGGCTGGCACTGCTGTGGGCCGTCGTGCGCAACTGGCTGCGCTCGCTCTTTGGCAAGAGTCCGGCATGAGGGTTTTTGCCGATACCGACGAACTCGTCAACCGGCTCGAACATGCCGGCTACATAACAGAGCAGGGCCTGGCCGTCAGCCTGATGCTGATGTCGCAGCTGCAGCGCCCCCTGCTGGTCGAGGGCGATGCGGGCGTGGGCAAGACCGAGATCGCCAAGGCGCTGGCCGCGGCGTATGAGTGCGAGCTGATCCGGCTGCAATGCTACGAGGGGCTCGACGTCAACGCCGCCGTGTATGAATGGAACTACCAGCGGCAACTGCTGGCCATCAAGCTGCAGGAGACCGAAAAGTCCTCGCTGGCCGAGAAGGAGCGCCACGTCTTCAGCGAAGGCTACCTGCTGCAGCGGCCCCTGCTGCAGGCGATCAGCCGTCCACAGCCGCCGGTGTTGCTGATCGACGAGGTCGACCGCGCCGACGAGGAGTTCGAGGCCTATCTGCTCGAGGTACTGTCCGATTATCAGATCAGCATCCCGGAGCTGGGCACCATCAAGGCGACCAGCATTCCCCATGTCGTGCTGACCTCCAACGGCACGCGGGAACTGAGCGATGCCTTGCGTCGCCGCTGCCTGTACTTCTACCTCGACTATCCGAGCTACGACAAGGAGCTGCGCATCGTCCTGGCGCGCGTGCCGCAGATCGAGGAGCGGCTCGCCGGCCAGATCGTTGCCTTCGTGCAGAAGCTGCGCGGCGAGGACCTGCAAAAGCGCCCGGGAACGGCCGAGACGCTCGATTGGGCCGCCGCGCTGGTGAAAATGCGCATACGCTCGCTCGACACGAACCCCGATTTCCTTGCCCAGACCCTGGTGTGCCTGCTCAAGACCCGCGAAGACCGGGCCGCCATGCCGCCGAGCGTGACCGCGCGGCTGCTGGCGCAGTCCGTGTAGCCCACCGGCGCAGGCCGCGCATGACCGACGCCCCCTTGCCTGCCCCGCGCGCGAGCGCGCGCACCGAACCCGCGCCGCTGCTCGCGGGTCGGATCGTCGAATTCGTCCGGCTGGTGCGCGCCAACCATTTCCGGGTCGGTGTTCAGGAATCCCTGGACGCGGTCAACGTCGCCGCCTGCGTGAACATGGCCGACCAGCGTCAGTTGCGCTGGGGACTGCGTTCGCTGCTGTGTTCGGATCCGGCCGACTGGAGGAACTTCGATCGGCTCTTTGACCGCTATTGGCAGCGTCCGAACGCCGCCGCGGTCGAGGTGACGGTCAGCGGCAGCATCGATCGCGCCGAGTCCGGCGCCCGCGCGGCGCCGGATCGCCCGACCCCTCCGAGCGAGGCCAACGAGGGTGAAGACCCGCGGCAGGACGCACTGCGGGTCGGTGCCAGCCGCCGCGACGCGATCACGCGCAGCGACTTTCGCCTAGCGCAGCTCAACCAGGACACCCATGCCCTGGAGCAATGGATCGAGCAGCTGGCGCGGCGCATGCGCAAGCGCCTGCTGCGCCGGCACCAGATCCGCAGCGCCGGGAGCCGCATCCACCTGCGCCGCACGGTGCGCCGCAGCCTGTCGCACGGCGGCCTGCCGCTGGAGCTCCTCTTCCACGAGCGCCGCCGCGAGCTGCCACGCCTGGTGCTGATCACCGACGTCAGCCGCTCGATGAACGTCTACAGCTACTTCTTCCTGCGCTTTGCGCGCGGCATCATCGACGCCTTCCGCGACACCGATGCCTTCGTCTTCCACACGCGGCTCGTCCCCGTGACCGACACGCTGCGCGAGCGCGACGCGCACCGGCTCAAGGAGAAGCTCGCCTGGATCGCCGCCGGCTGGGGCGGCGGCACCCGCATCGGCGAGAGCCTGCAGGCCTTCAACCGCGAGCACGCCCGCCGCCTGGTCGATTCGCGCACCTGCGTGTTCATCGTCAGCGACGGCTACGACACGGGCGAGCCGGCACTGCTGGGCGAAGAGGTCCGTCGCCTGCGCCGGCGCGCCAGGCGGGTGGTCTGGCTCAACCCGCTGCTGGGCCGCGACGACTACGCGCCCACCGCGGGCGGCATGCAGGCGGCCCTGCCGCACCTGGATCTGTTTGCCCCGGCCCATAACCTGGAGAGCCTGATGAAGATCGAACACCTGCTCGCGCGCTGGTAGCGCAAGGACCCACCAGTGCAAGCCACCACCGACGAGCGCGGCGTCGCCCCAGGACCGGGGCCGGCGACGGCCGGCGAACTGCTGCAGCTGGCGCAGGAGCTGCTCCGGCGCGGCGAAGCCTACGCCATGGTGACCGTGGTGCGCGCCGTGGCGCCGAGCTCGGCCTTTGCGGGCGCACAAGCCCTGGTGCGCAGCGACGGGTCACTGCACGGCTGGATCGGCGGGGGCTGTGCCAAGCAGGTGGTCATCCAGGCCGCACTCGAGGCGATCGGCGTGGGTGCGCCCAGGCTGGTGCGCATCGGCAACGAGTCCGAAGTGCTGGCCACCGATGTCGAGTCCCATCCCATGCCCTGCGCCAGCAACGGGACCATCGAGTTGTTCATTCACCCGTTCCCGGACGCGCCGCTGCTGCAGGTACTGGGCAGCACTCCGGTGGCCGCCTGCGCGCGCGTGTTTGCCCAGCAGCTCGGCCTGCGGGTGAGCAGCCAAACGCAAGGCATCCATCCCCAGGTGGCACTGGTCGCCACCCAGGGCGAGGGCGATGAGCCGGCACTGGAGGCGGCGCTGGCGGGCACGGCGCAACGCGTGCTGATGATCGCCAGCGCCCGCAAGGCGCAACGACTGCGAGAGACGCTGCGCCAGCGCGGCGTGAGCGAGGAGGCGGCGCTCGAAGCTCCCGCCGGTCCCGACATCGGCGCGCGCACGCCGGCCGAGATCGCGCTGGCTGCAGTCGCCGGGGTGGTCGCGTGGTGGCGCACCGCTGGCAGGCAAGCGGTGCCGGCCAGGCCGCAAGCCACGCCCGCAGCGGCGCCCGGCGCGACGACGGCCGTGGATCCGGTCTGCGGCATGCTCGTCGATCCGGCGCACTCGCAGCACAGCCTCGAATACGAAGGCGTGCGCTGGCACTTTTGCTGCGCAGGCTGCCAGGCGGCCTTCGCGCGCGAGCCGGCGCGCTACGCCGCGAGCCGGGCAAGCGCGCGGCACGCGGCCTGAGTCCGGGACGGCGCCATGACGACCGACACCATCGGCTTTTCGGCAATCGTGCTTGCCGCGGGCACGTCCTCGCGCATGCAAGGCGCGCACAAGCTGCTGCTACCGGTGGGCGAGGAGCCGGTCATCCGCCGCACCGTACGCGCGGTGCTCGATGCTGGGCCGCAGGAGCTCGTCGTGGTGACCGGCTACCGGGAGGCTGCGGTACGCGATGCCCTCGCGGGACTGCCGGTGCGGCTGCAGGCCAACCGCGCTTTCGAGGACGGCCAGATGAGCTCGGTGGCCGCGGGCGTGGCCGCGCTGACCCAGGCCACCGACGCCGTGATGGTGTGCCTGGGCGACATGGTGCTGCTCACCGGCGACGACTACCGGGAGCTGGTGCGCGCATTCGCCGCGCTCCGCGACCAGTCCATCCTCGTGCCGCAGTTTCAGGGCCAGCGCGGCAACCCGGTGGTCATCGCGCAATGGCACCTGCCGCAGCTGCTCGCGGGCCAGCGCAACCTGGGCTGCCGCAAGCTGGTCGCGGACTACCCGCAGGAGGTCTTTGCCTACGAGGCGGCCCATGACCGCTTCGTCAGCGACATGGACACGCCGCAAGACTACGAGCGCATCTTGCGTCGCCTCGAATCGGCCGGCGGATCAGCGCAGGGGCAGATCGCATGAGCAGCGCTTCGCTGGGCGCGCGGACCCCCGCGGCACCGACCCTGCTTGCGGCAGGCACGTTGCTGGCGCTGGTGGCCTGGGCCTGGCGTCTGGCCGCGGTGCACGGCGAACACGAGATGATCTGGGGGCAGATTACGGTGGGTGCGATCCTGGCCGGCTTCGCGGCCCTGGGCTGGCTGCGCTCGGCGCGGGTGGGCATGACCGCGCCCCAGATCATGCTGCTGCTGGGGGCGGTCGGCATGGTCGGCGGACTGGCGCACGACGAGCATGCGGGCGGCTTCGCCGCGCTGGTGTCGCTGTGCCGTGCGGGCCCGGGAAGCTTTCTGAGCACGCTGCGCCTGCATTGGCAGCTGCTGCCCGGCATGCACCTGGGCATGATCGCGGGCGGCCTGGCGACGGTACCGCTGCTGCGCGGCCTGCGCCGCGGTTGCCGGCGACAGTTTTGCGCGCGCCTGCTGCAGAACCTGGCGTGCTCGGCGTGGATGGTGGCCGGCATGGGCGCCGGCACCCTGGTCTTCGGCAACCTGGCCGCGTGGGCGGGCGAGCGCAGCGCGCCGGCCGTGCTGGGCGGGATGTTCGTCGGCATGGTTTGGGGCATGGTCGCCAGCGTGGCGATGTACCGCCTGTGGTTCGGGCTGCGTTCGACGCCGGGTTAAAGTTCGCTGCGGCAGTGCCGATAAGACGTCTGATGCGGGGGACTGTGCCCTCCAACGGACGCAAGCCGTGGCGCTATTTCGCATATTTGCCGGTGGCAACTGCGCGCGGCTTTTCGCGCTGCCGCTTGCGGCGGGCCTGGTGCTGGGCCTGGTGCTGGGCCTGGCGGGTTGCGGGGGCGGGACCGCGGCCCGCGCTGCGGCAGGCGCATTCGCGCCCGCAACGGCCGAAGCCGACGCGCGGCCGACCTTTCACCTGGCTGCCGCAGTGCTCGACGAACCGCCCGATGTCGATGCCGATGGCTCGGGCAGCTCCGCCTACATCGCGCCGCACGCGCAGCTCATAGACCGGGCCCTGGCCGATCTGGACAGCGCTCGCCTGACCCCGGAGGCGATCGCCGAGCGGCTGCTCGCCGGCGCACCGCGCCCCGGGCAAACCGCCAGCCCGGCCGGCGCCGCGCCCGCACCGCTCATAACCGTCTTCACGCCCGCGCAGATTCGCGCCGCCTATTCGCTGCCGCCGCTGCCTGCGGCCGGTAGCGGGCTCACGGCCGCGCAGGCCGCCAGTCTAGGTTCGGGCCAGACGATCTACCTCGTCGACGCCTACGACAACCCGGCCGCTGCCAGCGACCTGGCAACCTTCAACGCCAAGTTCGGATTGCCGGGCTGCGCGACGGTGCCGATCACGCCGGCCACGAAGCTGCCCCTGGCCGCAGCCGCCCGCGGATCGGGCTGCACGTTCTCGGTCGCCTACCTGGGCGGCAACGGTCTGCCGACGACGAGCGCGCCGCCCTACAACGCGGGCTGGGCGATCGAGATCGCCATGGACGTGCAGTGGGCTCACGCCACCGCGCCGCTGGCGCGCATCGTGCTGCTCGAAGCGCGGGGCGCGGCGCTGTCGCAGCTCACGGCGGCCATAGCGCTGGCCAACCGCATGGGAGCCGGCGTCGTATCGATGAGCTTTGGTGCGGGCGAAGGTTCCTGGGTGGGCTCGTACGACGGGCTCTTCTCGGCCGCCGGCAGCTCCTACCTCGCCAGCACCGGGGACGCGGGCGCCGGCGTCGCATGGCCATCGGTCTCGGCCAACGTCCTGGCCGTGGGCGGCACGACGCTCTCCTATACCGGTACCGGCGCGCGCAGCGAGACGGCGTGGACCCGGACCGGCGGCGGCCTCAGCGCCTACGAGCCCGAGCCGGGCTACCAGGCGTCGGTCACGGTGCCCGGTGAGCCCACAGCAAGGCCGGGCGCGAAGTCGACGGTTAAGCGCGCGGTGGCCGACGTGGCCTTCAACGCCGACCCCAACAGCGGGCAGTACCTGGTCGTGACGAGCCCCGGCGCCAAGTCGCCAGCCTGGTACAGCGCCGGCGGCACCAGCATCGGCGCCCCGCAATGGGCCGGAATCCTGTCTGTGGCCAATGCCCAGCGCGCGCTCGAAGGCAAGGCGCCGCTGGGTCTTGCGCAAAACCCGCTGTATCAGAACATCGCCGCGGTCACGGGCCTGTACCCGGGTGCGTTCCTGGACGTGACCGCCGGGCGCGATGGCAGCTGCTCGAGCTGCGCGGCCGGCGCGGGCTACGACCTGCCGACCGGGCTGGGCACGCCCAACGCAGCCAACCTGCTCGGACTGCTGGCGGCGCACTAAAGCTGCGGCGCGCCGGGCCCGGTCCCGTACCGCGGCCGCCTCCTACAATAAGGGCCCGCGGTGTGCTGGCAGGAGACGCAGATGAGCGCCCAACGATCATTGCCCCCGGCAGACTGGCTGCTGGCCGACGTCGGCGGCACCAACGTTCGCTTCGCCCTGGCGCAGCCCGCGGCCGCTGCACCGCTGCTGCTCGAGAGCATCCGCGCCTACCGGGTGGCCGAGTTTGCCTCGCTCGCCGATGCGGCAAAGGCGTATCTGGCCGTGATCGGCGAAGCACCCGCGCATGCGGTGTTCGCACTGGCCGGCCGCGTCGAGGGTTCGCTGGTGCAAATGACCAACCATGCCTGGTCCATCTCTGCGCCTCAGCTGCAGCACGATCTCGGACTACATTCCCTGAAGCTGGTAAACGACTTCGCGGCGATCGGCGTGGGCCTGCCGCTGCTGGCTGCCGGCGACGTGCTGGCACTGGGCCCCAGCGTCGAGGCCATCGCGCGCGGCCGCGCGCCGCAAACCTATTGCGTGCTCGGGCCAGGCACCGGCCTTGGCGTATCGACGCTGGCAATTCGCGACGGGCAGCTCTTCGGGCTCGAAACCGAAGGCGGGCATGTGAGCTTCGCGCCGACCTCGGACGAGGAGATCGCCATACTGCGCCAGCTGATGACCCGCTTTGGCCGCGTCTCGATCGAGCGGCTGCTGTGCGGCAGCGGCCTGGTCAATGTGCACCGCGCCATCTGCGCGCTGGCGCAGGTCGAGGCAGGGAACCTCTCGCCCGAGGAGGTCACCGCCGGCGCCCGCCAGCACGCCGATCCGCACTGCGTTCACGCCATCGAACTGTTCTGCGACATGCTGGGTTCGGTAGCCGGCGACTTCGCGCTCAGCTTCGGTGCCTGGGATGGCGTGTACCTGGCCGGCGGCATGCTCGATCCCCTGCTACCGTGGCTGCGGCAGGGCCGCTTCCGGCTTCGCTTCAACGACAAGGGACGCTTTTCGCAGGCGGTGGCGCGCGTGCCGGTGGCGCTCATCACCCACCCGCAACCGGGCCTGCTGGGCACGGCGGCCGTCGCCGTGCTCGCCGCCGGCAGGCCGCTGCTGCGCGCCGGCCCGGCGCAATAGCGAGCGAGGACCGGTCATACGTGTTAGCCCGGATGCGGGATTCGCCCGCGATGCTGCAGCGCGTTGAATACATACTCCTTCCATCGATTCACGGACTTTGCAATGAGTGACAGCAACCAACCTTCGAGCGCGCTGGCGGCCGACACGCCTGGCCTCTCCGCTGCCGACCGGCTGCGCCGGATTCATCCCCTAGTGGCCACCGCGGCAATCGCGGTCACCGCGGTCAGCGTGATCGCCGCGGTGCAGTTTCTCGCGCCGCAGAGCGCGCGATCGGCCGCCGACCGCGGTGCGGTCGCACCGGTTTCCCGGGCGGTGCCCGCCCATGCACCGGCGCCGGCGCCGATCGCCGTGTGCGCCGATTGCGGCGAAGTCGTCAACATCCGCCCCAGCCGCCAGGAAGGCAGCGGCAGCGGCCTGGGAGCCGTGGCCGGGGGCGTGCTGGGCGGCGTGCTCGGCCACCAGGTGGGGGCGGGCCGCGGCAAGGAAGCCATGACGGTGGTGGGCGCCGTCGGCGGCGCCTTTGCGGGCAACGAGGTGGAAAAACAGGCCAAGGCGCAGACGTTGTACCTGGTCGACATCCGCATGGCCGACGGCTCGGCGCGCACGATCACCGAGACGGCGCCGCCCAATGTGCCGATCGGCGCCAAGGTCCGCGTCAGCGGCAACACCATCGCACTGCGCTGACCGCGCACTTGCCACCGGCCGTCCTCGGCCGGCCCGCGATGCCGGGGCTGAATCCGGCGACCGGGGACAGCGCTTGCGGTGAAGAAGATCGGGGTCGATGGCGGGCGCAGCGGCTGGGGGCCCTTTCGCCACCAGCCCACGTCGCGCCACGCCCCGAGCTGCAAGCCGACGTCGCGGCACAGCCCGACCGCGGCACATCCCAGGTGCTCGTGCAGCCCGACGCTGGCCTCGTTGGGCAGCGCGATTTTGGCAACCGCCTGGCAATAGCCCAGCGTCACGAGCTCGGCAAACAGGGCCTGGTACAACCGCGTGCCGATTCCGCAGCGGCGCCGTTCGTCGCACACGTACGCCGTGATCTCCACCGACCACTGGTAGGCCGCGCGCTCCCGGTACTTGCGGGCATACGCGTACCCCTGGACGGCGCCCTGGGCATCGACACGCTCACCAGCCAGGGAAGAGACGCCGCAGCGTCTCGACGATGCGCTCACGCATCTGCGCCACGGTGGGCGGTTCGATCTCGAAGGAGATCGCCGTCGCCGCGACGATCGGCGCGTCGATGGCCTGGATTTCCTGGACGTCCAGCGCCCTGGCGATGCGGATGGTCATCGCTGATGGGGCGCCGTGACCCCCAAACTCAGCATTCGACAATGTTGACCGCAAGCCCACCGCGCGCCGTTTCCTTGTACTTGGTCATCATGTCGGCGCCGGTCTCGCGCATGGTCTTGATCACCTGGTCCAGGCTCACGTGGTGGCTGCCGTCGCCGCGCAGAGCCATGCGCGCGGCGTTGATCGCCTTCACCGACGCGATCGCGTTGCGCTCGATGCAGGGGATCTGCACCAGTCCCCCCACCGGATCGCAGGTCAGCCCCAAGTGATGCTCCATACCGATCTCGGCGGCGTTTTCCACCTGCTCCGGAGTTCCACCGAGGACGGCGCACAGCGCACCGGCGGCCATGGAGCAGGCAACGCCCACCTCCCCCTGGCAACCGACCTCGGCGCCGCTGATCGAGGCATTCTCCTTGTACAAGATGCCGATCGCCGCGGCCGTCAGGAGAAAGTCGACCACCCCGGCATCGTTGGACCCGGGCACGAACCGCGTGTAGTAGTGCAGTACCGCCGGCACGATCCCGGCAGCTCCGTTGGTAGGCGCCGTGACCACGCGACCGCCAGCGGCGTTCTCCTCGTTGACCGCCAGCGCGTACAGGTTGACCCAGTCCATCACGATCAGCGGGTCCTTGTCCTCGTCGTCAGCCGCGGCGCGAAGCGCATGCAGCAGGCCCGGCGCCCGGCGCTTGACGTGGAAGCCCCCCGGCAGCGTGCCCTCCGTGCGGCAGCCGCGCTCGATCGACTCGCACATCACCTGCCAGATATGCAGCAGGCGCGATCGGGTCTGCTCGGCGCTGCGCCAGCGCTGCTCGTTGCGCGCCATGATCTGCGCGACGCTGCACGAATGCTGGCGGGTCAGCGCCAGCAACTCGGCGCCGCTGCGGAAGGGATAGGGCAGGACCGACGCGTCGGGGGCGATCACCTTTTGCCGGGCACCGTCGCTCGCCACCTCGCCACTGACAACGAATCCGCCGCCGACCGAGTAGTAAGTGCGCACCTGCAGCGCGGTGCCGTTGGCGCCAAAGGCGCTACAGCGCATGCCGTTGACGTGAAATGGCAGGCTCTCGCGGGCGTAGAAGAGCAGGTCGGTCTTCTCGTCAAAGTCGATGGCGTGCTCCCCCAGCAGCACCACCCGGCCCGTGCTGCGGATCTCGTTGAGCATGGACCCGATCCGGTCCACGTCGACGGTTTCGGGCTCGTGGCCGCCAAGGCCCAGCAGCACCGCCTTGTCGCTGCCATGCCCCTTGCCGGTCGCGCCCAGCGAGCCGTAGAGCTCGACCTGCACCCGCGCCACGAAGGCCAGCGCCTCGGTCTGCAGCAGCCCCAGCGCGAACATCCGTGCCGCCCGCATCGGACCGACCGTGTGCGAGCTCGACGGCCCGATGCCGATCTTGAATAGGTCAAAGACACTTACCGCCACGCGATCCTCCCCGCGCCAGCGCCGCCCCGCAGGCCCGCCTGCCCAGCGACTGCCCGCAGCATAGCGCCCCGGTGGCCACCGCTGCGCCGCCGCGCAGCCTTATGCGATTGGGTCATTTCCTGAGCAATATTGGTTCCTTGGTCGCCTGGCCGCAGGCCGATAAGATCTTCTCTCACAGGGGGAATTCCATGGCGAGCGTTGCGCAACCGATGGACGGCATGCCAGGCGCTCCGAGCCGCGCGTGGTACCACACCGAGGATGTCTGGGCCATTGTCCTGGGCGTTGGCCTGGTGGCTGCGGCCGTGCTGGCTCTGGCCGCGGGCGGGAGCATCAAGTGGCTGGCGGTCGCGCCGCAGAAGTGGAGCTCGTTCGAGGAGCTGGGGCAGCAGCTGCTGCGCAACGCGCCGCGCTACCTCGCGCTCTTTGCCCTCTGGCTGGCGCTGTTTGGCGGGAGCACGCGCGCTCTGGGCATCCGCAGTGCGCAGTTCCTGCCAGCCTTCGCGCTGCTGTTCCTGGCCTCGATGGGGATCATCGCGCTGGGCGCCTGGAGCCAGGCCGAGCGCTACAACCTGGAGCCACCCCTGGTCGCACTGGCGATCGGGCTGCTGATTTCGAACTCGATCGTCCTGCCACGCTGGCTCGACGCCGGTTTTCGTGTCGAGTACTACGTCAAGACCGGCATCGTGCTGCTGGGCGCGACCCTGCCGCTGACGCTCATCGTCTCGGCCGGACCGGTTGCCATACTCCAGGCGGGGGTCGTGTCCCTGGTGACCTACGCGGTCATCTTCTTCGTCGCCACCAGGCTCGGCCTGGACCGGCGCCTCGCCGCCACGCTGGGGGCCGGCGGAGCGGTGTGCGGAGTCTCGGCGGCGATCGCGGTCGCGGGCGCGGTCGGCGCCAAGAAGGAACACGGGCCCATCGCCATCACGATCGTCATTTTCTGGGCGATCGTGATGATCTTCGTCCTGCCGCTGGTTGCCCGTGCCCTGCAGTTGCCGACCGGGGTTGCCGGCGCCTGGATCGGGACCTCGGAATTTGCCGACGCCGCTGGATTTGCCGCCGCGCAGTCCTACGGCGCGTACGCCGGAGCGGTGCCGGGCATCAGCGGCAGCGCCGATGCGGCCGTGAACGCCTTCACCTTGATGAAGGTGATCGGCCGCGACCTGTGGATCGGCATCTGGGCGTTCGTCCTGTCGATCGTTGCGGTGACGCGCTGGGAGGCGACCGGCATCGAATCCCGGGCCGGCGCCGGCGAAATCTGGCGGCGCTTTCCCAAGTTCGTCATCGGCTTTGCCATCACCTCGACCATCATCTCACTGCTCACCAGCGCCTACGGCAGCGCCGAGTACGGCAAGCTGCTCAAGCCCGAGCTGGTCAATCCGATCAAGAACCTGCGCACCTGGGCGTTCACCTTCTGCTTCCTAAGCATCGGCCTGACCACCCGCTGGCGCGAGCTCGCCAGCGCAGGTGCCCGGCCGTTCCTGGCGTTTAGCAGCGGCGTGGTCGTCAATGTCGTGCTCGGATTCGTGCTCTCGACCATGGTTTTCGGCGCCTACTGGGCAGCGCTGGGCACGCCATGAGCGTCTGGGAGGCCCTGGCACGGGCAGTGCGCGGCACGCCACCGGCGGCGGCGCACTGCGGCGCCTGCCGCCACTTCTGCAACGACCCCCTGCTGCTGGAGCAACGCACGCCCGGCCTGCCGGTGCTGAGTTCCGGATTTGCCGCGGCACGCGCCGACGACGGACTGTGCAGCGCGCATTCGCGCTACCTGCCGGCCTATGCCGTCTGCAACCGCTTCCAGAGGCGCATCCAAGCGAACGACGCGCCAACGCGCTAGCGCAGTCCCCGGCCGGGCCGGCGCCAACGCCGCTGCACGCGCGCGGCGGAATGCGCTAGATTGCGCAAGGCGCGCCACTCGGAGCCGGCGCCGCTGCCCGCGGCAGCGCGCGCCCCGGGCAGCGGCCCGTTCGGAGGCCATGCATGGACCAAACGCGCAGCATCCTCTCGCAATCGATCGGCCTTACCGTGGCGGTCATCGTCGGCCTGGCGGCGATCGTCGGCGGGTACTACTGGTACAGCAACCGAGCCGCGCCCAGCGCCAGCGCGCCGGCCGAAACTGCGGCGCCCGCGCCGGCGGCCAAGCCCGAATCCCAGTTCCTCCATCCTATCGACGAGACCGATGCCGATCACAGCACCACGCTCGAGCAAAGTGACGCCAAGCTGCTCGAGGCCATCGCCGGCGTGCCGGGCTGGCGTGCCAGCATGCTGCGCCTGCTGCTGCCCAAGGACCTGATCCGCCACATCGTGGCGACCGTTGACGCATTGGCCCGCGAAAAGCTCTCGCTCCAGGTGCTGCCCACCCGGCCCGTGCCGGGCATCTTTCAGGTGACCGGCCCGGCCACCGGCGCCGTGATCGCGCCCTCCAACACGCGACGCTATGAACCCTATGTCCAGGCGCTGACGGCGCTGGACACGGCGCAACTCGCGGGGCTGTATCGCCACTTCTATCCGCTCTTCCAGCAGGCCTACCGCGAGCTCGGCTACCCCAACGAGTACTTCAACGACCGCCTGGTCGAGGTCATCGATGAGCTGCTGGAGGCACCCGATCCCAAGCCGCCGGTCGCTGTGGTCGCGCCGCGCGCCATGTTCCACTACACCGACCCCGACCTGGAGGCGCTCTCCGCCGGGCAAAAGATCCTGGTGCGCGTCGGTCTGGCCAACGAGAGCGCGATCAAGGCCAAGCTGCGCGACTTGCGCCAGGCGCTAACCGCGCACTGAGCCCGCCGGCCGGTTCGCTGGCGCGCTGCGCCGGCGGGTTTTGCCAGCGCGGTTCAGCCGCGGTTCAGCTGGCGCGCGGCAGGCGGGGGCCAGACGTGGCACGATTGGCAGCATGAACGTTTTGCTGCTCGAAGACGACATCGACCTGGGCCAGGCGGTGGCCGACCACCTGGAGGCGGCCGGGCACCAGGTGCACTGGTGCAAGCTGATCGCGCAGGCGCGGCGCGTGGAAGAGGCGGAGCTGGCGCTGCTGGACCTGAACCTGCCCGACGGCGACGCGCTGGCGCTGCTGCGCGAGTGGCGGAGCGCCGGCCGCACGCTGCCGGTGATCGTGCTCACGGCACGCGACCAGGTGAGCGACCGCATCCGCGGACTGCAGGCCGGGGCCGATGATTACCTGGTGAAGCCCTTTGATCTGGACGAGCTGCTGGCGCGCATGGACGCGGTCTGCCGGCGCAGCGCGCCGCCGGCCAAGGTGATGGTCGGCGAGGTCGCGCTCGATCTGGAGTCGCGCTCGGCCACGCGCGGCGCCGAGCGCATCGAATTCACGGCGATGGAGTGGTCGGTGCTGGCCTGCCTGGCACGCCACCCTGGGCGGATCTACAGCCGCGCGGAGATCGAGACCCACCTGAGCAGCGAGGGCCTGGGCGAATCCGACAGCAATTCGCTGGAGGTCATCGTCAGCCGATTGCGCAAGAAGCTCGGCCCCCTGGCCATCAGCACCCATCGCGGGCTGGGGTACCGGCTCGATGCCTGAGGCCGGCGCGCCCATCGCCTGGAGCCTGGAACAGCGCATCACCCGGCGCCTGCTGCTGGTGCTCGGCTCCTTGTGGCTGTTGGGTTCGGCCATCGCGCTGCTGGGGGTGTGGCACGAGACCGGCGAGGTGCTCGACAGCACCCTCAACGAGACCGCCGAGCGCTTCCTGGTGCTACCCGAGGTCGTGCTCGGGGATGCGCGCGGGGCGCGCCTGTTCGCCGAGATCGGGCCGCACGAGGAACACGTCGTCTACCAGGTCTTCGATGCCAAGGGACAGATGCGACTGCGGTCGCACTCGGCGCCGGACACTCCCCTGGACGGCGAAGCCGTCAACGGCATCCGCGACATCAACGGCTGGCGCGTCCTGACGCTCACGCGCCAGGACGGACGGCGCCGCGTCGAGGTCGCCGAGACCGTCGAGCACCGCTACGAGGTCCTCTGGAGCAGCCTGGGCTGGCTCGTGGGCACGCTGATCATCGTGCTGCCGGCGGTGTCCGTCGCGCTGGCGCTGATCCTGCGCCAGGGATTTCGCGCGCTCGAGCCCATCCGCGCCGAGCTGTCCATCCACAGCGCCGCGGACCTGCAGCCGCTGGCGGCCTCGGATGCGCCCGCCGAGCTGCAGCCCTGGCTCTCGAGCGTCAACACGCTCATTACCCAGATTCGCGCCCTGATGGAGGCCGAGCGCAATTTCGCCGCGCACACCGCGCACGAGCTGCGCACGCCGCTGGCCGCGGCGCGCGCCAACGCCCAGCGCCTGGCCGAGGTCACCCGCGACAGCGCGGCGCGCGAGCAAGCCCGCGCGCTGGTGNNGGCTGGCCACCCGCCTGCTGCAGCTGGCGCGGATCGAGTCGGGCGCCACCTTGAGCCGCGAGCCGGTCGATCTGGCGGTCGTGGCGCGCCTGGTGGTCGCGGAGTTCAGCCAGGCGCTGACGAGCAACCGCCTGCGCCTGGAGGTGGCGGCGCAGCCCACGGGAGTGGTCGGCGACGTCGATGCGATCGCCATCGCCCTGCGCAACCTGATCGACAACGCGCTCAAGCACGGCGGCCCGCAGGCCTGGGTGACGGTCCTGGTGGAGACCCTGGCGATCTACGTGATCGACGACGGCCCGGGCGTGCCGCCCGAGACGCTGGAGAAACTCGTGCGGCCCTTCGAGCGGGGCATGACGGCGGCCGAGGGCTCGGGCCTGGGGCTGTCGATCACCAACGCCATCGTCCGCCAGGCCGGGGGCTCGCTGGAGCTGCGCTCGCCGCTGCTCGGGGACCGCGGCTTTGCCGCGATTCTGCGCTTCGACTGACGCGCCGGCGCCCACGGCGCTACTCGCGAACGCAGTCCAGGCAGTACTCCACCTGCCCGTTGCGCTCGCGCTTGACCAGGCCGTGGATGTCGGTCTCGAACCCCGGGAAGAGTGCGTTGAACTCGCGCACGAACTTCAGATAGTTGACGATCTGCGCGTTTACCCGCTCGCCCGGGATGAGCAGGGGGATCCCCGGCGGGTAGGGAGTCAGCAGCACGCCGCAGACGCGCCCCTCGATGTCGTCCACCGGCACCCGATCGACATCGTTGTGGGCCATGCGCGCATACGCCTTGGCCGGGATCATCACCGGTTCCATTTCTGAGGTGTACATGTCGGTCGTCAGCCGGGCGATGTCGCTGGCGCGGTAGATCGCGTGGATCGCCTGGCACAGGTCGCGCAGCCCCAGGCTCTCGTAGCGCGGCTGCGCGCGCAGGAACTCGGGCATCACCCGCCACAGCGGCTGGTTGCTGTCGTAGTCGTCCTTAAACTGCTGCAGCTCGGTGACCAGCGTGTTCCAGCGGCCCTTGGTGATGCCGATCGTGAACATGATGAAGAACGAGTACAGGCCGGTCTTCTCGACCACGATGCCATGCTCGGTCAGATACTTGGTCAGGACCGCCGCCGGTATGCCGGTCGCGTCGAAGGAGCCGTCGACGTCCAAGCCCGGCGTGATGATGGTCGCCTTGATCGGGTCGAGCAGGTTGAAATCGGGCGCCAGGTCGCCAAAGCCGTGCCAGCGCTCGCCGGCGCGCAGCATCCAGTACTCGCGCTGCGCCGGGCCCTCGGGCAGCGCGGCCTCGGGCCCCCACACCTGGAACCACCACGAGTCGCCGTACTCGGCGTCGATCTTGCGCATCGCGCGCCGGAAATCGAGCGCCTCGATCAGCGACTCCTCCACCAGCGCCGGGCCGCCCGGCGGCTCCATCATCGCCGCGGCCACGTCGCACGAGGCGATGATCGCGTACTGCGGGGAGGTCGAGGTATGCATCATGTAGGCCTCGTTGAACATCCAGCGGTCCAGGCTCTCGGTCTGCGAGTTCTGGATCAGGATCTGCGACGCCTGCGACAGCCCGGCCAGCAGCTTGTGCACCGACTGCGTGGCAAAGACCATGGTGTTGCGCGCCCGCGAGCGCGGCGAGGTGACGCCGCCGATGGCGTGCATGTTGCGGTAAAAGCCGTTGAAGGCCGCGTGCGGCAGCCAGGCCTCGTCAAAGAGCAGCGAGTCGACCTTGCCGTCGAGCTGTGCCTTGATGGTCTCGACGTTGTAGACGATGCCGTCGTAGGTGCTTTGGGTGAGCGTCAGAATACGCGGCTTGCCCTCGTTGCCCTGCACCAGCGGGTGCTCGCGAATGCGCGCCTCGATCGTCTCCCAGCGGAATTCGTCCAGGGGAATGGGCCCGATGATGCCGTAGTGATTGCGCGTGGGCCTGAGGAACACGGGTATCGCACCGGTCATGGTGATCGCGTGCAGCACCGACTTGTGGCAATTGCGGTCGACGACCACGACATCGCCGGGCGCGACGATGTAGTTCCAGACGATCTTGTTGGACGTGGACGTGCCGTTGGTGACGAAGAACAGGTGATCGGCACCGAAGATGCGCGCGGCGTTGCGCTCGGCCGCGGCCACCGGGCCGGTGTGATCGAGCAGCTGTCCGAGCTCGTCGACGGCATTGCACACGTCTGCACGCAGCAGGTTCTCGCCGAAGAACTGGTGGAACATGCGGCCCACCGGGCTCTTGAGAAACGCCACGCCGCCGGAGTGGCCGGGGCAGTGCCAGGAATACGAGCTGTCCTGGGCGTACTGCACCAGCGCGCGGAAAAACGGCGGCGCCAGGCCATCGAGGTACGAGCGCGCCTCGCGCGCGATGTAGCGCGCGACGAACTCCGGCGTGTCCTCGTGCATGTGGATGAAGCCGTGCAGCTCGCGCAGCACGTCGTTGGGCAGGTGGCGCGAGGTGCGCGTTTCGCCGTACAGGAAGATCGGTATGTCGGCGTTGCGAAACCGGATCTCCTGGAGAAAGGCGCGCAGATCGGCCACGATCGGACTGCCCTCGGTCGCCGGCAGCTCCTCGTCGTCGACCGACAGGATGAACGCCGAGGCGCGGCTGTGCTGCTGCGCGAAGCCGCTCACGTCGCTAAAGCTCGTCGAACCGATGATCTCCACCCCCTCCTCCTCGAGCGCCCGCGTCAGGGCACGGATGCCCATGCCGCTGGCATTCTCCGAGCGGAAGTCCTCGTCGATCACGACGATGGGAAAGTGAAAGCGCATGGTCATGGCAGCTCTGGGTCGCTAGTGACAGGGCGTGCAAGCCGCTGCCGGGATGGAAAGATCGAGGAGCGGGACTGTAAACGATTGGGGGCGGGCCTGGGCCCCTCCTTTGGGCGTGCGCCGGGCAAGCCGCCGCTAGGACGGATAACCGGTCGGGTTGGCCAGCTGCCAGCTCCACGTGTCGCGACACATCTGCTCGATCGAGCGCTGCGCGCGCCAGCCCAACTCGCGCTCGGCGCGCGCCGGATCGGCCCAGCAGCTCGCCACGTCGCCGGCGCGCCGGGGCGCCACCACGTAGGGCACGCGCCGGCCCGAGGCCGCCTCGAAGGCCCGCAGCACTTCCAGGACGCTGTGGCCGCGCCCGGTGCCCAGGTTGAAGACGCGCACGCCCGCCCGGCCGCAGCGATGGCGCAAGGCCGCAACGTGCCCGTCGGCGAGGTCAAGGACGTGGATGTAGTCGCGCACGCCGGTGCCATCGGGCGTGGGGTAGTCGTCGCCGAAGATGGTAAGGCGCTCGCGCCGGCCCACGGCGACCTGCGCAATGTAGGGCATCAGGTTGTTCGGGATGCCCTGCGGATCCTCGCCGAGCAATCCGCTGGGATGGCCGCCGACGGGATTGAAGTAGCGCAGCAGCGTCACCGACCAGTCGGGCTCGGCGGCCGCCAAGTCCTCGAGCATCTGCTCGACCATGAGCTTGGTGCGGCCGTAGGGATTGGTCGCCTGGGTCGGAGCCTGCTCCGAGATCGGCATGGTCTTGGCATCGCCGTAGACCGTAGCCGAGGAACTGAACACGATGGTGCGCACCCCCGCCGCGTGCAGGGCGCTGGCCAGGACCTGCGCCCCGTGCACATTGTTGTCGTAGTAGGGCAAGGGCAAGCGCACCGACTCGCCCACCGCCTTGAGGCCAGCAAAGTGAATCGCGGCGTCGATGCGATGGCGGGCCAGCAGCTCATCGAGGCAGGCCCGGTCGCGCACGTCCCCCTCGACGAACGCCGGGCGCACGCCGGTGACCGCGGCGATGCGCTCGAGCACCGCGGGCTTGCTGTTGCCCAGGTTGTCGAGAATGACCGGATGCTCGCCGGCCTCGATCAGCCCAACGCAGGTCAGACTGCCGATGTAGCCGGTGCCCCCGGTGAGCAGGATGTTCATGATGGCGTGGTTTCCCGTCACGCGAATGGCCGCGCGCGGCAGGCATTTTGCACGCAAACGCCGGCGCGCCCGGACAAGGATCCGGCGGCGGCGCCTGCCGCGCGAGCAAGATCGGCGGATTTGCCCCTGGTAAGGATTGCATCCCGATTGCCCGAGTGCTTTGCCCTTGCCAATTCCCGGCACAAAAAAAGATCCGTTTCATCCTCAAGTTCGGGGGTTTGACGCCGTTGAAGTACTGAACCCCAGAGGCCAATCCCTCCACCGTCGGATGTCTGCGCCATGCCCGATTCGCCGCTCTCGCCTCCCGCTCAGCGCGCCTGGAATCGAAGCTCATCCTGGCAGGGGACAAAGGATAAAAAGAAAGTAAACGCTTACACTGAGAGCGCCGACGGTGCCTGCCTGGCGGCGCCCCCGCGCGATGTCGGGCGCATGCTCGAGCGCTACGGCGCGGCCCTGCCGCGCTACCTCGATGTGCACCGGCTGCGCGATATCGAGGCCTCGCACCAGCGCTGGCCGCTGCTGCGGCCGGTGCGCCCGCAAGACGAGGGCGGCGGCTGATGAACGCCCGGGCCCTTGCGGGCGAGCCGGTCGCCGGGCCAACGTTGGCGTCCATGTCCGCGCTGCTGAGCCGCTGGCTGGAGCGGACCGCACTGCGCGAGACCCGTGTCGGCAGCCTACCGATTGCCGGCTTGCCCGAAGGCATCGGTGAATTGCCACCGCGCGAGCTGTCGCTGCTGCTGTGCGCCGACCACGCCAGCCGCGAGCGGCTGCTGCGCTCCTTGCTGACGACCGACGTGCCGCGGCGCCGCGTGAGCTGGATCTGCGCCGCGGGCCAGGCCCGGTACGAGGCCGGGCCCGAGCTGCGCTCGGCGACGCAGCGCAAGCAGCTGCTGGCCCTGACCTGGACGGGCGATGCGGCCAGCCAGCTGCGCCAGCTCGGGCCCCAGCACCTGCTGCGCGAGCTGGCAACGAGCGGCATGGGGCCGCACGACCTGCTGGTGCTCGATGGCCTCGATCCCTGGCTGGCGGAAACCCCGGAGGACGCCGCCCTGGAGGCAAGCATCGCCGAGGCCGCGCAGGCCCTGCTGCGCCTGGCCAAGGCGCACCGCGGGCCGGTGCTCGCACTCGCGCCCGCGCAGGTGCGCGGCCAGCCGCTGCTGCCGCTGCTCGCACACAGCAACCTTTCCCGGCTGGGCGCACTCCAGCTCGACGGCGCATCCTCGCACCTGCAGGTCGTGCGCTGGAGCCCGGCGCAGCGCGCGCGGCCGCGCCAGCTCGCGGCAAGGTGCCTGCTCGAGCTCGGCGCCGACGGCCGCTGGCATTGCCGCGGCAGCACGGACCTCGATCCGGCCCCGCTGCTCACCGCCGCCGACGCGCAAACGACGCACGCCATGCGCGGCGCCCTGCACGATGCCAGCGCCACGCCGGCGCACTGGCGCGTGCACGCCAACCTGGAGGCATTGATCGCGGCGGCACGCGATGCCGTGTCGGCAACGATCGTCCTGGCGCACCATAACCCGGACGACGTCGTGTTCCTGGCCGACGCCGTGTACCGGCTGCGGCGCGAGCACCCGCGCCTGCTCAAGATCATCGTGCGCGAGACCGAGTCCACACTGCGCCGCAACGGAGAGCTGGCCCTGCTGCGGCTCGGCGCCAATGCCGTGGTCGGTCGCGAGCTGGGCTTCTCCCACCTGGTGCAGCTCGTCGGCGAGCTGGGCGACCAGCCGTATGCGAAAGTGCCCGCGCTGGAGCCGGCGCGCGCGCTGCAGGCGCTCGCGCCCGATCCGATCCAAGGCTACCTTCCGCTGCCGGCGTTTTGCAGCACGGTCGAGCGCATGCTCGAGCGCACGGCCGAGACCGCGCTCGAGCACTCCCTGGTGCAAGTTCCGCTCATGCCGCACGTCGCGCACCTCGATGCACTGCTGGCCTGCCAGTGCCGCCGTGACGGCGACGTCGTCACCGCCGATGCGCACGGGCTGGTCATCTTCTTGTTCGGCTGCCCGCACGACGACGCCATGGCCGCCCTCGAATCGATCTTCGCCATCCCCTGCTCGGAACTGGCGCGGCTGGTCCAGATCGAGCCCGACGGCAATTCCCAGCGCCAGGCGCTGGCCCGCCTGCGGCGCGCCGCCGACCAGTCGCCGCTGGATTTCTCCGCGGTCCTGCGCGGCATTTCGCCGGGCCGGCGGCCCGCCCCGGTGCAGGCCGCGGTCCTGCCGACCCGCAGCGTGGAGGCGGCCCGCTGCGTCCACGCCCACGTGCTGCCGCTGCGGACCGCCGCTGCGTAGGGATCAGTCATGCTCCAGCTCTTCCTGCAATCCCTGCTGATCGGGGCGCTGCTGGCCGCGGCGGTGGCAACGGTCGGCGCACTGTTGCGGCGCGCTGCCGCCCGCAAGCAGCAAGGCCTGCTCGCCGGCCAGGCGCTGCGCTGCGTGCGGCCGCTTGACCTGAGCGAGCACTGAAATGCCCTGCATCGCCATCGTGTCGCCGTGCGGTGGGTGCGGCCGCAGCACGCTGACCGCGTCCCTGGCAACGCTGACCGCGCGCAGCGGCGTCTGGGGCTTGGCCGTCGAATGCGATCCGCAGAACCTGCTCGCCCTGCACTTTGGTGCCGAGCAAGCGCCCGCCGAGGGCATGGCGAGCCGCGCGGCCCACGGCCAAGTCTGGAACACCGCCGCGTTAGCTGCCAGCGACGGCACCCTGATCCTGCCGTTTGGCGCGATGGATGCACCCGCGCTGGTCGACTGGGAGCGGCGGCTGATCGTCGAACCCGACTGGCTGGGCACCCGGCTCGATACGCTCGCCCGTCCGGCCGAAAGCTGGACCTTCATCGATACGCCACGGGCGCCGTCCGTGCTCACGCGCCAGGCGGTGCGGGCAGCCAACGCGGTACTGTTGGTGCTGCGGGCCGACGGCGCCTCGATGACCCTGCTCGAACCGGCGCTGCAAATGTTCGACGACAAGCCGGTGTTGGCCGTGGTCAACGCCTTCGAACCAGGCCGCGCGCTGCAAAACGACGTCCTGGCAGTGTTCTACGAGCGACTGGGCGAGCGCCTCTCGCCCTACCCGGTGCATCGCGACGAGGCCCTGCCCGAAGCCTTTGCCCGGCGCATGTCGCCTGAGGATCACGCGGCCCATGCGCAGGTCATCCACGACCTGCATGGGCTTCTGCGCTGGATTCAGCGACAATGCCGGCTTATGACGGAACCGCGTACCGGTAATGTTGTCTGACTTGCTGGCCGCCGGCGCCCGCGCGCTGGAGGTCGAGCAGCCCAGGCGCCTGCGCGCCTGGGTGTGGCGCCTGCTTATCCGGCCGGCCCCCGCCGCGCCCGATCGCGCGGCGCGCATCTTCGACGCCGCCCTGGCCTGGCTGGCGCGTACCCTGGAAGTGGACCAGCCGCAGCGCCCCAGCGCCTGGGGCACGCGACTGTTCGCGCCCGCGGCCGCCGATGCGTTGCCACCGCGGCTGCGCTGGGTGCCGCGGCTCGTGCGCACGCTCACGCTGGGCGCCAGGCTCGCGATTGCGCGCGTGCCGCAGATCGACCACGACCGCTTGGGAAAGTGGCTCGAAGGGGCGGCCGATGCCCCCTGGCTGACGCGCACGCCCGTGAAGGTCGCTGGCATGGTCGTGTGCGCGATGGCGTTCTGGCTGGCGGTGACCACGCCCTTTAACTGGGTCTCGCAGCTCGTGTTCGGCCTGGCCCTGTGCCTGCTGGCGATCCAGATCCGCAACACGCCGGGCACGGTGCCCACGCTCATCCTGATGACGCTGGCGCTGGTGGCCTCGTGCCGCTATGGCTGGTGGCGCATCACCCAGTCGATGGACCTGGAGCCGGGCTGGGAAATGGTGCTGGGCTCCTGCCTGCTCGCGGCCGAGATCTACGCCTGGCTCATCATGCTGCTGGGTTTCCTGCAGTGCGCCTGGCCGCTCAAGCGGCCCCCGGCGCCGCTGCCCGAGAGCCTCGCGCAATGGCCCTTCGTCGACATCTTCATCCCCACGTACAACGAGCCGCTGTCGGTGCTGCGGCCGACCGTGCTGGCCGCCAAGGGGATCGACTGGCCGCCGGAGAAGCTGCGCATCTACCTGCTCGACGACGGCCGGCGCGAGCCGGTGCGTCAGTTCGCCCAGGAGGCCGGGGTGCAATACCTCACCCGCCCCAACAACACGTATGCCAAGGCCGGCAACCTCAACCATGCGCTGGCCCTGACGCAGGGCGAGTTCATCGCGATTTTCGATTGCGACCACCTGCCGGTACGCTCGTTCCTGCAAACGACCATGGGCTGGATGCTGCGCGACCCGCGCTGCGCCATGATCCAGACGCCGCACCACTTCTTCTCGCCCGACCCCTTCGAACGCAACCTCGAGACGTTTCGCCGCATTCCCAACGAAGGCTCGCTGTTCTATGGGCTGGTCCAGGACGGCAACGACTTCTGGAACGCCACCTTCTTTTGCGGCTCCTGTGCGGTACTGCGGCGCGCTCCGCTGCTCGAGGTCGGCGGCATCGCGGTCGAGACCGTGACCGAGGATGCACACACCGCCCTGAAGCTGCATCGGCACGGCTACACGACCGCCTATATAAACATGACGCAGGCCGCCGGCCTGGCCACGGAGAGCCTCGCGGCGCACGTCGGCCAGCGCATCCGCTGGGCGCGCGGCATGGCGCAGATCTTCCGCGTCGACAATCCGCTGCTGGGCCGCGGCCTGAGTTGGATGCAGCGGCTGTGCTACAGCAACTCCATGCTGCACTTCTTTTACGGCATTCCACGCCTGGTGTTTCTCACCGCGCCGCTGGCCTACCTGTATTTCGAGCTGCACATCATCCGCTCCTCGGCCGCGATCTTTGCCCTGTATCTGCTGCCCCACCTCGTGCTGCCGCACATCACGACGGCCCGCATGCAGGGCGCCTACCGCCACTCGTTCTGGGCCGAGGTCTACGAGACCGTGCTCGCCTGGTACATCACCTTGCCCACGACCATCGCGTTCTTCAACCCGCACAAGGGGCGCTTCAACGTCACGGCCAAGGGCGGGTTGGTCGAGCGCACGCACTTTGACTGGCGCATCTCGCGCCCCTACTTCGGCCTGGTGCTGCTCAACGGCGTGGGCCTGGCCATCGGCCTGGTCCGGCTCGTTTCGTGGAACCGCTTCGAGGCCGGCACGGTCGTGCTCAACTTGCTGTGGACAACCTTCAACCTGCTCATGCTGGGCGCGGCCATCGGCGTGGCGCACGAGCGCCGCCAGGTGCGGGTGTTCCACCGCGTCGCTGCGCGCCTGCCGGTGATCCTGCTGCTGCCCAACGGCCACACGCAGCGCTGCTACACCGACGACTATTCGCTCAACGGCCTGGGCCTGGAGCTGGCCGAGGCCGTTCCGCTGGCGCCCGGAACGAACCTGCAGGTCACGCTCGAGTCGGGCAACGTCGAGCACGCCTTCTCGGCGCGCGTGACCGCCCAGCGGGGCAACTACGTCGGCGTGCAGTTCACCAACATGACGATGCGCCAGCAGGAACAGCTGATCCAGTGCACCTTCGGACGCGCCGACGCCTGGTCGCGCTGGCAGGAGCAGTACGCCTCGGACCTGCCGCTGCGCGGACTCTGGGAGATCGCCTCGCTGGGCGTGCGCGGCTACTCGGGTCTGGCGCAGTGGGCGCTGCTCGAAGCGCGCCGCAAGGTGGCCGGCTGGGGCCGGCGCCGCCTGGCCGCGGCCGAACCCTGAAGCCGATCCCGAGTAGCATCGCCGCCCGGGCCGATCCCCTGCACCGCGACTGCCCCCGCAACGCTTTACCGCAGCAACCAATTCGCCGCAGCACGAATCGACGATGGGCGCCTGGAGCCTCTATTTTCTAGCCAAGCTGGGCCTGTACTACCACCGCGTCATGGGCCTGCACTGGCTTGCCAATGTTCTGCTGGCGCTGGCGCTCGCGTGGCCGCTGGCCTCGGCACGGGCGCGGCTGCTGCGCGGCGCGCTCGCCATCCCGGCCGCGCTGGCCCTGCTGGTTTACGACTCGTACCTGCCGCCCTGGACGCAGCTCATCGACGATGCCGGGGCGCTGGGCAATTTCCGTGCAGGCTACCTGCTCGAACTGGCGCGGCGCATCTTGCCCTTGCGCGCGCTGCTGGCCCTTGCCGTCCTGGTGCTCGCCTACGCGCTGCTGCGCCACCGCGTGCGTTTTGCCACGCTCGCCTTCCTGGGCCTGGGGCTGGCCGCCGTCGTGCCGGTACCCGGGGTCGCACCGCCGCCGCCCGACAGCAGCATCTACGTGCGCGCCGGCGAGGCGCCGGGACCCGAGTCCGGGCCCGAGCCGTCGGCCCCGCAGCTCGATACCGCGCTCGACGCCTTCTACGGCAGCGAGCGCGGCAAGACCGTCTCCTTCGCGCGCGCCGGCCCGGCGCGCTTTGACCTGGTGCTGCTCAGCGTCTGCTCGCTGTCCAACGACGATCTGGACTACACGCACCTGCGCGACGCGCCCTTGCTCGCGCGCTTTGACATCGTGTTCCGGCAATTCAACTCCGCCGCCACCTACAGCGGGCCCGCGGTGCTGCGCCTGCTGCACGGCACCTGCGGCCAGACGCCGCAAGGCGAGCTCTACGGCGGGACGGCCCCCGACGCGTGCTACCTGTTCCGCAGCCTCGCCGCTTCGGGCTATCGCCCGGCGCTGCTGCTCAACCACGACGGGCACTTCGATCACTTCGCCGACCAGTTGCGCCTGCAAGGCGGCGTGGGCGTTGACCCGCAGGACAACCGCGGCGCGCCGGTGGCCATGACGTCCTTTGACGGCTCGCCGCTGCGCGCCGACTTCGACCTGCTGTCGCAATGGTGGGCGCGGCACGAAGCCGATGAGGCCCACAACGTGCTGCTCTACAACACGATCAGCTTGCACGATGGCAACCGCCTGCCCGGCGTCAAGGGCAGCAGCCTGGAAACCTATGCCCCCCGCCTGCAGCGGCTGTTTTCCGACCTGGGGCGCTTTCTTGACCTGATCGAGGCGAGCGGCCGGCCGACGGTCATCGTGCTGATGCCCGAGCACGGCGCGGCGCTGCGCGGCGACGCGGTGCAGGTCGCGGGCCTGCGCGAGCTGCCGACGCCGGCCATCACCAGCGTTCCGGTCGCGGTCAAGCTGGTCGGCTTCCCGTCGCTGGCGGGCCCCAGCAAGGCCCCGCTCCTCATCGACCGGCCGGCGAGTTACCTGGCGCTGACCGCGCTCCTGGCCGGGCTGACCCAGCTCGGGCCGGCGCAGGCCTCGAGCGCATCGCTGCAGACGCTGGTTCGCGCGCTGCCACCGACCGAGTGGGTGGCGCAGAACGAGGCAACGGTGGTCTACCGCCGGGCCGGACGCAACTACTTGCGCGCGCCCGACGGCCAGTGGACCGACTTTGCTGGCAATGCCCCCTGAGGCGGCGCCCGTGCCGGTTGATTTTTTCCCGCTGGCGTGACAGATTGCGTCCGGCATCGCCGCGGGCGCGGTCCGCGCATGCGGCGCCGCACACATCGACCCGCTCCTTGACCTCCTGGTAGCCCCATGCCCACTTCCGCAGCACGACTCAACGACCGATACTCCCTGGCGCGCGAATTGCAATTTCGCGAAGGGCCCGATGGCCTGATCTTCGCCGAGGTGCAAAACGAACAGGCAAGCGCAACCGTATGCCTGCAGGGTGCGCACCTGACCACCTGGCGGCCGCGCTCGCAGGCCACGCCCGTCATCTGGATTTCGGCAGCGGCGCAGTACGCAGCGCGCAAATCCATCCGCGGCGGGATTCCGCTGTGCTGGCCCTGGTTCGGGCCCCATGCCTCGGACAGCGGCCTGCCCGCCCACGGCTTCGTGCGCACGATGCCCTGGGAGGTGCGCAACAGCCGCCGCACCGAGGACGGGCACACGCAGCTGTCGCTGGAGATCTCCGACGGCGAGCAGACCCGCGCGCTGTGGCCGCACCATTTCCACCTCGAACTGCAACTCACCGTCGGCGCAGCGCTCAACGTCGAGCTCATCACCACCAACACCGGGATCGCCGAGTTCCCCCTGGGCGAGGCGCTGCACACCTATTTCCAGGTCGGGGACATCGAATCGATTCGCGTGCTGGGCCTGGACGGGACCGAATTCGTCGACAAGGTCGGCGGCGGGCGAAGAGTTCGCCAGGAGGGTGCCGTGCGGTTCCACCAGGAAGTGGACCGGGTATACGTCAACAACGCCGCCGAATGCGCGATCGAGGATTCGCTACTGCGCCGGCGCATTCACCTCTCCAAGACCGACAGCCGCTCGACCGTGATCTGGACGCCGTGGGCGGAAAAGGCGCAGAAGATGGGCGACCTGGGCCCGGGCACGAAGAATCAGGGCGGGTGGCGGGAGATGGTCTGCGTGGAGAGCGGCAACGCGCTCGAAAATGCGCTGACCGTGGCCCCCGGCGCCATCCACCGTCTCACGGCGCGGTACCGCGTGGAAACCTTCTGAAGCCACCGGCAAAGGTCGCCCAGGGTGGTGTCACCGTCGGCCCTCCTCAAGCAGATCCACGTGGGCGCGGTGGTGCTGTCGCTGGCGGGCTTTTTTGCCCGCGGCCTGGGCTCGTTTGCCCACGGCGCCTGGATCAGCTCGCGCGCCGCGCGCCGCTACCGGGACAGCGTGGACACGGTGCTGCTGGTCTCGGCCATCGCCCTGGCCTACGTCCTTGGCGTCTCGCCCCTTGCCCACCCGTGGCTGGCGGCCAAGATTGTTGGCCTGCTGGCCTACATCGTCCTGGGGGTGGTCGCGCTGCGCGCCGACCTGCCGCTGCCCGCGCGCCTGGCGGCCTGGCTCGCGGCGCTGGGCGTCTTCGGGTACATCGTCTCGGTGGCATTGACCAAGGACCCGCTGGGGTTTCTGCGCTAGCGCGACCGGCGCCGTGGCTGGCGCGGCATTGCGGCAGATTGGCGGTATTTACCGCGCTTTTCCGCGGGACGACAGGCGCGCCGGTTGACCAAACTTGTGGTTGCCGCGCATGCAGCGCCGGAGCCTCCGGCGCTGGCAACCACCCGAGAAGGCGCCCATGAATTCTCTGATCCGCACCGCCGAAGCCCCGAGCCACCGCGCCTTCCCGTCCGGGCCGCAGGACGTTGCCCATGCGCTGCTGGCAAGCGACCTGGTCGCCTTCGTCCTGGTCGACTCGGGAAACATCATCGCCGCCTCGCCGGCGCTGCGCGAGATGCTGGGCGGAACGCCGCCCTACCACCATGTCGACGGCCGCACCCTGCTGTCCATCGTCGCCGAGGTCGACGGCGCCGGCGTCGCCGCATTTTGCGACGGCGCGCTGCAGGGCAACGGCCGCGCCGAACATCGCTGCCACCTGATGCGCGCCGACGGCGCGCCCTTGCCCGTGCTGCTCTCGGCCGCGCCGGTGCCGGTCGAAGGCGCGCGCCAGCTCCTCATCGTGGTGACCGACCTGTCCACGTGGGTCGGCGCTGCCGCCGAGGCTGATGCGGTCCTGTCCTTCACCGCCTTCGATCGGGCCACCGGCTTTCCCACGCGTGCCCTGCTGCTCGACCGGGCGCGAATTGCCCTCGCGGCGGCGCGGCGCTACCGCCGCCGTGCCGCGCTGCTGCGCATCGATATGGATCGGCTCAAGGCCCTGCTGCAGTCGCTCTCGCCCGAGGGCGCCGACGAGGTGCAGTCGACCGTCGCCGAGACCCTGCGCAACTGCGTGCGCGACTGCGACACGACCGCGCGCCTGGGCCCGGGCGAATTCGCCATCTTGCTGCCCGAAATCGGCCAGCGCGAGGATGCCGGAATCACCGCGGCGCGCGTGGTGCAGGCGATCGAGGCGCTGTTCGAGCGCAACGAAGCGCGCTACCGCGTCAGCGCGCATATCGGTGTGGCCGTCTATCCGACCGACGGCACCAATCCCGAACGCTTGCTCAACGGTGCCGAGCTGGCCGTCCACAGCGCCAAGAGCTCCAAGGGCGGCGGCTTTGCACTGGCCGAAGCCACCAGCGCGGAACTCACCGCCATCAAACCACTCGAATTCCTCGACCGCTACCGCGTCGGGATTCCGGAGATCGATAGCGAGCACCGCAATCTGGTCGATCGCATGAACGCACTGGCGCACGACCTGAAGTCGGGCGCCGATCCGACGACGCTCGAATACGACGTGCGGGCCATGGTCGAACTGCTGCGCGGCCACTTCGCCAGCGAGGCCAGCCTGCTGGCGCCCTCGCCCTACGACGGGACCGCCGACGTCAAGACGCGCAACCTGCGCTTTCTCGAGGAACTGCACTGCATCTTGCTGCATGTGAATTCGCAGAGCATCGCCTTGGCGATCCGCCACCTCTACGACTTTCTGATCCCGCACCTAGTCCATCTCGACCAGCGCAGGGTCTCCTAGGGCCGGCGCGGCGCCGCTGCCCCGCCCTTTTTTCCGCTCAGTACAGCGAAACCGGAACCACCGGATGCGGCGGGAAGGCCACGGCGCCCTGCTGCGGGGCGATCCAGTAGCGCAGATAAAACATCACGCGTGTCGGCTGGTAATACGCCGAGCGGTCGATATCGAGCCAGGCGCCGACGCTCCAGTGGGCCCCAGAGCGGTACTCAACGTCCGCGCGCAGGCTGCCGGCCGGGCCGCCGCCCGCGCCGGCCGTATGCACCGGGTTGCCGGCCAGGGCCTGCAAGCCGGCATCGGTCGGGTAATAGGGGACGTTCTGCTCGTAGGTCCAGGAGCGCGAGGCCGTGGCGCGCACATCGTACGAGAGCAGGCCGCGGCGGCCTTGCACCTCGACGGGCAGGCCGATCGCGACGTAGCGCTGCGGGCTGTAGTAGCCGCCCTGACCGAAGGTGTAGAAGCTCTCGTTGTGCTGGTAATGCCAGATGCTGAGCACGCCCCCGGCGCTCAGGTGAAAGTCCGGCCGGTGGATCCATTCGCGATCGAGCGCCGTGCGCCACTGCACGGTCGAATTCGATTGCACGTCGCGCCCGGTGAGCACCCCGAGCGAAAGGCTGGTCGAGCCGCTCCAGCGGTGCGCAAAGTCGCGACCGGCCCGCAGGCTCAGCGCCGTGTCGGTCACGCCGCCCCACACCGCCCCGGTGACCGGGTCGGCGGCCCCCGCGTAGGACAGCAGGCTGGCGTTGACGATGCGCCGCGAGAGCTCGGCGCTCACGTCGGTCTGGCGCCAGCCGCCGCCCTCGCGCCAGCCGCCGACCACGTTGGGCACCTTGAACCCGGCGCCGACCACGCCCAGGTCAAAGCGCCGATCCTCGCCGCGCCATCCGGCCGCCGCCGATAGGCCTTGCGCCTGCTGGTACACCGCCTGGCCAAGACCGCCGGGGGCTAAGGCCTGGACTTTGCCGAACTGCGCGGAGTCGGCTATGGGCGCGGGCAGCGTCCCGGCGTCCAGGCGCACCGTATCGAGCTGGGCGAACCAGTGCCCGTCGTAGCCGCCCGGCCACACCGCCAGCACCGGGATCTCCGTGCCGCGCAGCGTCGAGACCCCGTCGGTCGCGCTGCGCCAGTAGTGCAGCCAGGCGGCGTCGACGTGCGGCTGGCGACGCGCCTCGATCGCCGCGAGTTGCTCGCGAGCGCGCTCCTGCACGCTGGGTTCGGCCGGGGCCGCGGGGACCAGGGCCGGGGCCGCGCTCGTCGGCGGCGCGAGCAGGGGAATAGCGGCGGCGCCGGCACCCGCGCCGGCCGGCGGCGCGCTTGCGACCTGCTGCAGATAGCCGATCGCCACGGGGAACTGCCGGTCGCGCTCGGCCTGGCGCGCCGCCTCGAGCAGCACCTGCGGATCCTGCGGGTGGCGCCGGAGCAGCTCGGCCATCCACTCATGCGCGGTGGCCCGATCGGCATCCATCAGTTGCAGCGCCTCGATGTGCCGCTCGACGTCCTCGGCCGGCAGCAGGGCGCGCAGCTGCTCCCAGTCGGCGCGCAGCGCGAGCGCATCGTGATCGGCGCGGTGGGCCCGAGCGCGCAGCAGTGCCAGCTGCGCCTGCGTCTGCGGCTCGGTCGGCTGCGCCGCGGCCAGCTGATCGATCTGCGCCAGCGCTTCGCGGGGCTGCCCGGCATCGATCAGCGTCGCAGCCAGGTCGGCCCGCTGCTCGGGGGACAGTGCCCTGTCCGACCGCGCAATGAGGTCGATCAGGGGCCGCGCCGCGGCCGCGTCGTCGGCCGAAAGGTCGGCGCGCGCCACGCGCAGCAAACGCGCCGTGTCGTCCCCGGCCTGCTCTAGCGCCTCCCGGCGCCAGCGCTCGTCCTGCTCGGGCTCGCCGGCCGCACGTGCCGCGCGCGCCAGGCGCAAGGCGCGCTCAAAGCGCAGCCGCTGGGCCAGCGCGCGCATGCCCGTCGATTGCTGCGCGGCGGGAATCGACTCGACGCTGGCCAGGGCCGCGTCTTCGCGATCGCTGGCCGCATCGACCAGCGCCGCGGCGTAGCGCATCTCGACGTCCTGCGGCGCCGGGCGCTGCCCTTCCTGCATCACCTGCTGCCCGAGCACGGGAAGGTTCAGCCGCAGGTACAGCCGCGCCAAGTCGTAGCGCAGCCAGGGATCGCCGGGCAGCAGCGCGACGCTGCGCTCGAGCAGGCGCAGCGCCGCATCCGGGTGCTGCGCCGCCGTTCGCGCGATGGCGTCGCGCAGTGCGCCGGCCTCGAGCGCCTCGGCCGGCGCGACGTTGGCCGTGAGCGGCAGCGCCTGCGCCTGATCGAGCGCTTCTTCCACGCGCCCTTGCCCCAGCCACAAGGACAGCAGGCCGCGCCACGCGCGCCGGTCGCCGCTGTCGCGCCGTAGCAGTTCGCGGTACAGCCGCTCGGCATCGGCAGGGCGCTTTTGCGCCACCCGCAACGACGCGAGCAGATGGGCGGCCTCGGTCTGGTCGGGCTGCGTGTCCTGCACCGATTCGACCAGCCGCACGGCCGCATCCAGCTCACCGGCATCGCGCAGCGTGCGCACGCGCTGCAGGGCGCTCCAGTAGCGCGCGGTCGCGGCCAAGTCCTGCCAGCGCGCGCGCAAGGCCGGCTGCGCGCGCTCGCGCTCGCTCGCCTGCTCGAACTGCGCCAGGGCCTCCTGCGGGCGGCCCTGGCGCAGCCGCAGCAGCCCCAGCGTGCCGATGGTCTCGCCGTCGTCGGGCCGCAGCTCCAGGCTGCGCTGCAGCTGCGCCTCGGCGTCGGCCAGCGCGCCGGCCTCGAGCGAGCGCTCGGCCTGCAGGCGCAGCTGTATGCCTGGGTCATCGGCCAGCTGCGTGGCCGCGAGCTGCGCGGCCTGCGCCCGCGCCACCTCCGCGCGCACGTCGGCGTCGGCCGGGTACCGCGCCAGGAAGCGGCGCCGCTCCACCAGGCCCTGCTCATCATCGGCCAGCGCCAGCAAGGCGTGGCGCCACGCGCTGGCCACGCGCTGCGGGTCGACATCATGGCCACGCGAGAGCTCGGCAAAGCCGCGCAATGCCTCCTCGCGCGTGTCGGCGCGCTGCGCCAGCAGCTCGTAGAGCGTCAGGCGGTCGCGCGGATTGGGATCGGCGGCGATGCGCTCGGCGAGCAGCGCCCGCATCGTCTCCCAGCCTCCGGGCGTGCTGGCCAGCACCGGCGCAAACTCGTTGGCCAGGTCCCCCGGTGGGCGGCCGTCGGGAAACAGCGCGCGCGCCAGGACCAGGGCACGGGCCCGGTTGCCGCCGCGGATGGCCAGGCGCAGCTGCGCCAGGCGCGTCTTCTCCTGCGTGTAGATGCGCACCATTTCCCGCAGCTCGCGCTCGCGGCCGCCCCCGCCCGGGCTGCGGCCCAGCAAAGCCAGCGTGTGGCGGGCCTGCGCGAGGTTGCCGCTGCGCAGCTCCAGCTCGCCGAGCAGGAACAAGGCGCGCGGCTCGTCGGCCTGCACCGCCAGCAGCTTGCGCAACACCTGGCGCTCGGCGTCGGGGTGCTCCAGCGCCTGCCACAGCCGCGCACTGCGCAGCAGCTCCTCGATGGCCGCATCGTCGGGCGCGCGCGCGCTGGCCAGCACCGCCCCCGCGCACAGCGCGGCCCAGATCAGGGCCAGCGCGTGCCGCCACATGCCGCGGCCGGGACTCAGCGCGTGGCCGGCGGCGCGGAGCATTCCTGCCATGCGGGAACCAGGCTGCCATCGGCTGCAAGGGCGTAGCGCTGCTCGCGCCAGCCGGTGGCAAATAGCTGTAGGGCCTGCTCGTAATAGGCATCGGGGGGCACCGGGTGCGCCTGCAGGCGCAGCTCCTGCGCGCGCAATGCGCTAAGGCGATCGAGCGCGACCAGAAACGGCAGCAGCGCCGCCGAGAAACCCGCCGGGCCGACACCCTGGAAGCTGCCGTCGACGGCATCGATCGAGGCCGGCGGAGCGCCGTCGTGCTCGGTGCGGTCGGCCATCGGTGCAAGGTGGCGCAGCAGTTGCTCGCGCGCCGGGTCGCCCGGCGCCGTCAGACCCACCCACAGGTAAACGCGAATGGCGTCGTAGCTGCCCGCGCGATCGCTGGCCGGCAGCGCCTCGCCCTCGAAATTCCCCGACTCCGCGGCAGGCTCGGCGCCGGCGCTGCCGGCGCTGCTTGCGCGATAAAACGCCCAGTCCGGCGCAAAGCCGCGCGGCGCCGACTCGAGCAGCAGGCGCCGCGAGGACGCCAGCAACTCCTCCCAGCGAGCATCGCGGCTGCGCGTGGCAAACCAGCGCATCAGGAAGGGCGGCGCATAGCTCGGGTTGAGCCGCCAGCGACCGGCCGCCAGGGCAAAACCATGCGCGCCGGGCAGCAGAGTCCGGCCAAGGCCCGGGAGCAATGCCGACTCCTCGCGCAAGATGCGCTCGGCCAGCAGCGAGGAGAGCGCCAGGTAGCGCCGCTCCCCCCAGAGCCGCCCCGCCTCGCCGATCGTGTATGCCAGCCACAGGTCGGCATCGGCGGCGGAGTTCTCGTCGATCACCCCGTAGCTGCCGTCGTCGCGCCGGCCCCACAGCCATGCCGGCAGGCGCAGCGACAGGTCGCCGCCGGCCAGATTGTCCTGGGTCCAGCGCAGCACCTGCTCGAAGCGCGCGCGATCGTTGGCCACCAGCGCGAAGAACAGCGCGTAGGCCTGCGCCTCGGAGACCGAGTGGGCGCGCGCCGACGACGGATCGATCACCCGTGCGCCCTCGCGCAGGAACTGCTCGCGGAACGCCAGCCACGCCGGCCAGGGCGCGCAGCGACCCGGCGCATCCATCGAAGGGGCGGCGTGCGCGGGCAGCAGAGTCGCGTGAGCCGCCAGCACGCAGGCGCCGGCACCGGCTTGCAGCAGCCGGCGCCGCGCCGCGCCGTCCCGCACCGGCCTCACGAACCCGCGGCCAGGCGCCGCGCCGCCATCCGTCGCATAGCGCCAAAGACCACCAGCGCCAGAAACACGCCCAGCAGCAGACCCAGCAAGACGAGCAGCAAGGGATGGCTGTGGAGCTGGAACCAGATCCAGCGCCACCAGCTCAGGTGCCCGACGTAGTACGTATCGCCGACGCGGAAGGACTGGACCGCATCATCGCGCAGCAGGGCCAGATCGCCGCGCAGGTCCCGCACCCTGGACGGGTCGATGAGGGCGGCGGCCGTGCGCGGCAGCGTTGCCTCGTCGGTGGCATTGAGCACGATGACGGAGCGGCCGCTCTGCAGCGGCGACTCGAATCCCAGGATCGCAGCCAGCGGTCCCTTGGCGGAGATCTCGGCCCACCCGTCGTGCGGGACCATGCGGGGCAGCGCGCCGCTGAACCATTCCGCCCCGGCGTCGGCAATCTTGCCCAGCGTCGAGCTGGCCCGCTGCCCGGCATCGATGCGCGCCGGCAGCGTGTCCTTCCAAGCCTCCAGCAGCGGCGCGGCCACGCCACTGGCGATGACCAGCAGATCGCGGTCGTCCGCCTGCTGCGCATGGCTGGCGTCGAGCAGCTCGAAGCGGGTCGCGGCCATGCCGGTCGCCGCACCGAACTGGCCCAGTACGGTCAGGGCCGTCTCCACCTCGCCGGGCTTGGGCGCATCGGGCACGATGACAACTGTCTGGCCAAGGTCGGCGTACTTGGTGAAGGGGAAACCGCTGTTGGCAAAGAACGCCAGGTTGGGCATCGCGGCGTAGTGCTCGATGTGGGTGAGGTCGAGTGTCGAGTCCGGATCGATCGCCGCCTGCGCCCCGCCCAGCGTGGTGCGACAGCGGCCTTCATCCTGGGGCGGGATGTCGAAGACGAACTGCAGCTGGTTGTTGGCGCCCAGCTGGAACGCCGGAACGGTCAGCCCCTGGGTAACGAGCGTGCCGGTGTCCTCGAGAAAGGGCAGATCCAGGTGCTCGGAAGTACCCACCTGCCCGGCGCCGCGCAGGGCAAAGGACTGGACGAACTCCTCGTTGATGCGCACCACCAGGTTGGCCTGCCCGTTCTCGCGCGGCGGCGTGTAGCGAAAGTGCAGGTCGACCGGCATGCCCCGCGCCTCCCACGTGAAGATGTCGGCGGGCAGGCGCAGATTCACGCGGATCGCATCGAGCACCTGGCCGCTCACCTGCAGGTCGCTGGCATGCTCGACGAGCTCGCCGATGCGCACGCGCTCCCCGGTCTTGACCATGTTGGGAGCCCGGTACGCGACCGCGGCCTGCGGCAGGCGCACCGAGCGCACCTCGACGCGCTCGCCGCTCAGTGCCGCCTGGCCCAGGACCAGGGCCTCGGCCGCGGTGCGCAGCTGCTCGGCGTCGCGCCCGAGCACGAGCAGCAGCTTCACCGCCGGGTCGTCGGGATGGGTCATGACGGCCAGGGTCGGCACCTGCACCAGGGGCAGGGCGGGCCTGGCGGGGCGCTCGTCGTTGGTCGCCAGCAGCACGGCGTGGCGCGCCGGCAGGGCGTCGAACAGCGCCGGGAAGTGCGCCCCGCGATAGCTCGACTGCGCGCCGAACCAGGACGCGAGCACGCCCGCGGTGCGCAGGCTCGCCAGCGAGGGCTGGCGCGCAAACACGAAGGGCAGCTCCAGCCGGCGGTTGTCGCGCACGTCGAAGAACGGCGCCGGCATCATCGCTAAGTCGTTGCGCTGCTCCAGGCGCCGCGTCACCAGCTCCAGCGTGCTCTCGTTGCTGACGCTCGCCCACAGGCTGGTGTGGAACGGATATTCGCAGTCGGTCGTGTAGTGCCCGATGAACTCGAAGTGGAGTTTGGCAAACTCGACGAAGTAGCGCGGATCCAGATCGATATCGACATGCTGCGGCGTGCCCAGGCGCTCCTTGGACACGTGCACGCTTGCCAGCGGCTCGTCGTCGATCATCACCTTGAGCTGCGAGAGCTCCGGCAGCAGGGACGGCGAGAACGTGAAATTCAGATGCAGCCGCGCGCTCACCACCGACTCGTCAAAGCGCACGGTCAGCGGCAGGTAGGCGCTGCGATCGACGCCGCGCAGCTCGATGGGCCGGTACGCGCCCAGCTCGCGCAGGGTGATGGTCTGGGTGCGCAGTCCCGCTGCCAGCGCGGCGTGCACGGCCGCGCGCTTGGCCGGGGGCAGCGTCGCGGTGGCATCGGCGGCCATGGCCGGCGCGGCCAAGGCGCTGAGCAGCGCAGCCAGCAGCGCCAGCGCGCCACGGCACGCGTGCTGCCAGCGGCTTGGGCCGGTGCGCCGCGGCAGCACTCGGGCGGGACGGACGATGCGCATGGCGAGCTTCGATGTGCCGATCCGCCTGCGGCAGGGCACTGCGGGCCGGGCGGTTTGCGGAATGGACAAAGTTCGAATTATTAAGGAGAAATCACTTCGGCGGGCGGATTTCCCGCGCAAAGGGACAACAGTTGACGTCCCGGCAGGTAAACAGGTACCCTGCACGCGGGCCGCGGCTCCCCACCGAGTCGTTTTGTACAGGAAGTACCCGCATGTCTGCTGCCAAAGCGACCAAACCGTCGCATCGTCCCCGCTCCCCCAATTTTTCCTCCGGCCCCTGTGCCAAGCACCCCGGCTGGACCGTGGACGTGCTCAAGGCGGCGCCGCTGGGTCGCTCGCACCGCGCCAAGGTCGGCAAGGCGCGCCTGCTGCAAGTCATCGAGGAGACCAAGTCCCTGCTCGGCCTGCCCAAGGACTACCTCGTGGGGATCGTGCCCGCCTCCGATACCGGCGCCGTCGAGGCCGCGCTGTGGTCGCTGCTGGGGCCGCGGCCGGTGGACGTGTTTGCCTGGGAGAGCTTCGGCAAGGAGTGGGTGACCGACTGCCTGCAGCAGCTCAAGCCGCTGCAGACGCGCACCTTCGTGGCCGAGTTCGGCAGGCTGCCCAACCTGCGGCAGGCCAACTTCGAGCACGACATCGTCTTTACCTGGAATGGCACCACGGCCGGCGTGATCGTCCCCGACGGCGAGTGGATCCCCGATGACCGGTACGGCCTGACCATCTGCGACGCGACCTCGTCGGCGTGCGCGGTGCCGATGCCCTGGCACAAGCTCGACGTCGTCACCTTCAGCTGGCAGAAGGTACTGGGCGGCGAGGCCCAGCACGGCATGCTCATCGTCTCGCCGCGCGCGGTGCAGCGCCTGGAGACGCACACGCCGTCCTGGCCCGTGCCCAAGATCTTTCGCCTGACCAAGGGCAACAAGCTCATCCACGGGATCTTCGAGGGGGAAACGATCAACACGCCCTCGATGCTGTGCGTGGAGGATGCCCTCGATGCCATGGCCTGGGCACGCTCGGTCGGCGGGGCCGCGGCGCTGGAGCGGCGCACCCTGGACAACGCCCGCGCGCTGCAGCGCTGGGTCGACCGCACGCCCTGGATCGATTACCTGGCCGTGGACCCGGCGACGCGCTCGCCGACCTCGGTGTGCCTGCGCCTGGCGCCGCCGGCGGCGGCCGGCCTGACAGCCGAGCAGCAGTCGGCCTGGCTCAAGAAGATCATCGCCGCGCTGGAGACCGAAGGCGTCGCCTACGACATCGGCTCGTACCGCGACGCGCCGCCGGGGCTGCGCATCTGGTGCGGCGCTACCGTGGAAGCCGACGACATCGTCGCCCTCACCGAGTGGCTCGACTGGGCCTACGCGGTGCACGGGGATAACCTGGGGGCAAGCACAGCCGACAGCGCCGCGGTGCACCGGGCATGAGTATCCGCGTTCTCATCAGCGATGCGCTCTCGCCGCGCGCCGTCGAAATCTTCCAGGAGCGCGGCATCGAGGTCGAGCAGCGCGTGGGCCTCAAGCCCGAGGAGCTGCGCGCGCTCATCGGCGGCTTCGACGGCCTGGCGATCCGCTCGGCCACCAAGGTCACCTCCTCGATCCTGAGCGCCGCCACCCGGCTGCGGGTCATCGGCCGTGCTGGCATCGGGGTTGACAACGTCGACGTCGCGGGCGCGACCGCGCGCGGGGTCGTCGTCATGAACACGCCGTTCGGCAACTCGATCACCACGGCCGAGCACGCGATCGCGATGATGTTCGCGCTGGCGCGCGAGATCCCCGCGGCCAACGACTCGACCCACGCAGGCAAGTGGGAGAAGTCGCGCTTCATGGGCGTGGAACTCACCGGCAAGACGCTGGGCGTTATCGGCTGCGGCAACATCGGCTCGATCGTGGTCGACCGCGCGCTGGGCCTGAAGATGAAGGTGATCGCCAGCGACCCCTTCCTCACCCCAGAGCGCGCGCAGGCGCTGGGCGTGGAGAAGCTCGAGCTCGACGCGCTGCTGGCGCGCGCCGACTTCATCAGCCTGCACACGCCCCTCACCAGCCAGACGCGCAATATCCTGGACGCGCGCGCGCTCGGGCGCTGCAAGCGCGGCGTGCGCATCATCAACTGCGCCCGCGGCGGCCTGGTCGACGAGGGCGCGCTGCTGGCTGCGCTCAAGTCGGGCCAGGTGGCCGGCGCCGGCCTGGACGTCTTCGCCGAGGAGCCGGCGCAGCAAAATCCGCTGTTCGCGCTCGAGAACGTGGTGTGCACGCCGCACCTGGGCGCGGCCACCGCCGAGGCCCAGGAAAACGTGGCGCTGCAGATCGCCGAGCAGATGAGCGACTTCCTGCTCACGGGGGCGATCAGTAACGCGCTCAACATGCCCTCGGTCTCGGCCGAGGATGCCCCGCGGCTGCGGCCGTACATGAAGCTCGCCGAGCAGCTCGGCAGCCTGGTCGGCCAGGTGACGCCGGGCGGCATCCAGTCGGTCGAGATCTCCTACGAGGGCCACGCGGCCTCGGTGAACACGCGCCCGCTGTCCAACATCGTGCTCATGGGCCTGCTGCGGCCGTCGTCGGACTTCGTCAACATGGTCAATGCCCCGGTCATCGCCAAGGACCGCGGCATTCGTACCGCCGAGACGCGCCTGGAGATCGAGAGCGAATACCACACCCTGATCCGCGTCCATGTCACCACCGAGCACGGCGGCCTGGGCTTGGCCGGAACACTCTTTAGCGGCAAGCCGCGGCTGATCGGGATCGACGGCGTCGCGCTCGAATCCGAACTGACGCCGCGCATGCTGTTCGTGCGCAACAAGGACACGCCCGGATTCATCGGCAGCCTAGGCACCGCCCTGGGGCGCGCCGGTGTCAACATCGCCAACTTCAATCTGGGACGCGCCAAGCCGGGCGCCGATGCGGTCTGCCTGGTCTCGGTCGACGAGGAGATCCCCGCCGCGGTATTGCAGCAGATCCAGGCCCTGCCCGGCGTGGTTGGCGTCTACAGCCTGCGCTTCGAGGCGTTCGCTTAGCAAAGCGGGCACGGCCGGCTGCCGCCGGTCCCCAACGGGAGTATTCTGGTCTTCACTGCGGCGCTCGATCGACCGCGCAAGCGAGGGCCGTCGACGGCCCGCAGGCGAGGGTGAACCCAACTCAGGAGGGGACCATGCCTATCGTTCAGGCCGGCAGCATCAAGATGAATTACGACCAACAAGGTAGCGGGGAGCCGCTGGTGCTCATCCCCTACCTAGCGGCCGACTATGCGTGCTATGCATATCAGGTCGCCGACTACGCCAAGCACTTCACCTGCATTTCGGTCGATCTGCGCGGCACCGGAGCCTCGGACAAGCCGGGCGGCGCCTGGTCGACCGAGACGTTCGCCGACGACGTGGCCGCGCTCCTGCAGGCGCTGAACATACCGAAGGCGCACATCTACGGCCTGTCGCTGGGGGCGGCCACGGGCATCTGGCTGGCGGCAAAGTACCCCGACCGCGTCAAGTCCCTCTCGCTGCACAGCGCCTGGCACAAGAGCGATCCCTACCTCAAGGCCGTCGCCAACGGCTGGCAGGTCATGGCCAAGCAGCTCAACAACATGCCCGAGCTCATCATCCAGGGGATCTTCCCGTGGTGCTTCACGCCGGAGCTCTATGCGCAGAAGCAGGACTTGATCCAAGGCCTCTCCGACTTCGTGCGCGGCCGTCCCAAGCAGTCGCTCGAGGCATTCCTCCAGCAGTCCGACGCGGTGATCAACCACGACGCCGCCGCGCAGCTCGCCAAGGTCCGCGCGCCGACGCAGATCACCTTCGGGCGCCACGACATGGTTACCTCGACCCGGTTCGCGGACCCGCTAAAGAGCGGCATCAAGAATTCCGAGCTGCACATCTTCGAGGACTGCGCGCACGCGGGGCTCTACGAGAACATACCGGCATTCAACGAGACGACGCTCGCGTTCCTAAGAAGGCAGGCGCGCTGAAGCGGCGCACCGCTTGCGTAGCGACCGCTGCCGGCCTGCAAGGGCAGCGGTCGGTGGTCGCCGGGCCCTAGAGCTCGGGGGTGCTGGCACGCTCCGGCACCGTGCCCCGGCAAAGAGCGCCGCGGGGTAGCGCTGCTTCGCGCGCCAATCGATGCCCCGATCTCTGACGGGTCCCGCCGGCGTTGGGGCTAATCGCATTGGGCCCTGACATCGGCCAGGCCTCGTCGCCACGCAGGGGCGAAATGCGCCGCGGCGATACAACTGTCGCAGCGCTTTGATACGGTCGCGAACGTTTCTGCGACACCTGCTGCGCCATAGTGCGACGCAGCGTCTTTTGATTGCGCAGGCTCTCCGCCGGGGGCACACCTATCGGGAGCAACAAAGTGCGCGGTACGCCGACGGCGCGCGGGTGCGCAGTCTGACCCGGCGCGGGCCAATGGCACGGGATTTGCCCCTGGGTCCCTATCGATTCGACCGAAAGCTCGGTTCACGCCACGCGCACACGCCGGTGCTGCGCGGTCCCAGGACGCCCAGTGGAGACAAGACAATGAACACAAACGATCAACAGCTGCTCTGGATGTACGAGAAGATGCTCGAAATCCGCGAGTACGAGGAGACCATGGCCAAGGTCTATCTCGAAGGCAAGCTGCCGCCGCAGATCCAGAAGGGACTTGCGTTCGACATCGGCAGCGGGCCGGTTCCGGGCGAGATGCACCTGGCGGCAGGCCAGGAGCCGGTGGCGGTGGGCGTATGCGCGCACTTGCGCACCAAGGACACCGTTGTGGGAACGCATCGCCCCCATCACTTCGCAATTGCCAAGGGCGTCCCGCTCAAAGCGATGACTGCCGAAATGTTCGGCAAGGACACGGGACTAGGGCGCGGCAAGGGCGGCCACATGCACCTTTTCGACCCGGCGCACAAGTTCAGCTGCAGCGGCATCATCGGCGCGAGTCTGCCCCCGGCCTGCGGCGCCGCGCTCGCCGCCAAGAAGCGCGGCGAGGACAACGTCGCGGTGGCCTTCTTCGGCGAGGGGGCGGCCAACCAAGGCTCGTTCCATGAGTCCTTGAATCTCGCAGCGCTATGGAAGCTGCCGGTGCTGTTCGTCTGCGAAGACAACAAGTACGCGATCTCGGTCGAGAAGTCCGATTCGACCTCGGTCGCGTGGAACGCCGACCGCGCGTCGGCGTACGGCATGCCCGGAGCGCGGGTCGAACAAAACGATGCCATTGCGGTCTACGAGGCGGCCGGCGCGGCAATCGAGCGGGCGCGCCGCGGCGAAGGCCCGACGCTTCTGGAGGTAAAGACCGACCGCTATCTGGGCCACTTCCAGGGCGATCCGGAAACCTATCGCCCCAAAGGAGAGGTCGACGAGCTGCGCAAGCACGATCCGATCCCCCGGCTCGGCGCGCAGTTGCGTCGCCGCGGCCTGCTGAGCGACGCCGCCGATGCGACGCTGCGAGCCAGTGTGAGCGAGCGGGTCGCGGCGGCCTACGAATATGGCCGCACCAGCCCTTACCCCAAGCCCGAGGATGCGCTAAAGCACCTTTTCGTCTGAGCCCGCAATTCGGATGCCAACGGAGACCAACACCATGAACACCCAGACCAACCGCAAGCTGACCATGGCGGCGGCGATCGCCGAGGCAATCGGCCAGGAGATCGAACGCGATCCCGCCGTTTTCGTGATGGGCGAGGACATCGGAAAGTACGGCGGCATCTTCGGCGCCACCGGCGGCCTGCTCGCCAAATACGGCAAAGACCGAATCATGGATACGCCGATCTCGGAGACTGCGTTCATCGGCTGCGCGATCGGCGCCGCGATCGGCGCCGCGGCAGACGGCATGCGCCCGATCGCCGAGCTGATGTTCGTCGATTTCTTCGGCGTGTGCATGGACATGATCTACAACCACATGGCGAAGAACACCTACATGGCCGGCGGCAACATCCGCCTGCCCATGGTGCTGATGACCGCCATCGGCGGCGGCTACAACGACGCTGCGCAGCACTCCCAGTGCTTGTACGGGATCTTTGCCCACGTGCCGGGCATCAAGGTCGTGGTGCCGTCCAATGCCTACGACGCCAAGGGCCTGATGACCCAGGCCATCCGCGATGACAACCCGGTGATGTTCATGTACCACAAGGGGATCATGGGTCTGCCTTGGATGGCCTACTACGAAGGCAGCACGACACAGGTGCCGGAGGAGCCATACACCATCGCCTTTGGCCAGGCGCGTGTGGTTCGCGAAGGCAGCGATCTGACCATCGTCACGCTCAGCCAGATGGTCCACAAGGCCGAGATCGCCGCCCAGCAACTGGCGCAGGGCGGTATCAATGCAGAGGTGATCGACCTGCGCACGCTCGTCCCGCTCGATCGCGCGGCCGTGCTGCGGTCCGTGCGCAAGACGGGCCGGCTGCTCGTTGCCGACGAGGATTACCTGAGCTTTGGCGTCTCCGGGGAGATTGCCGCCCTCGTGGCCGAGAACCTGGACAGCGTGCGCCTGCGCGCGCCGGTGCAGCGGCTGGCGCTGCCGGATGTGCCGATCCCCTACAGCCGACCGCTGGAACAGTTCGTCATACCGCAGGTGGACTCGATCGTCGCCGCCGCCCGCAAGCTCGTGGCTGCGCGCGCTCCGCAAGGCGCGCCGGCATGATGGATGTGGCCGTGCCGGCCGACGTTTGGCAGGACGTCGAGCCCGGCACGGAGGCGCTCGTCGAAGCCTGGCTCGTGAAGGAGGGCGACCGCGTCAAGGCTGGCCAGGTACTGGCCAAGGTGGTGATCATCAAGGCCAACGTCGAGTTGACCGCGCCGGCTGCCGGCGTGGTTGACCGGATCCTGGTGGCTGCCGAGGAGACCTTCAAGGCCGGGCAGCCGCTGGTGCGTCTGCGCCCGACCGGATGATCGCCGGGGCAGGAGTGCGGGCAAAGACGGGCGCCGCGGTCGAGCAGGACTGGAACGAACGGCAGCTGGCGCAGCAAGTGCGCGCGGCGGTCTGGCAGGTATGGACCTACCTCGAGCCGTCCATCGTCTTGGGATGCTCGCAACGAACGATGCTCCCGGCCGCCGGCGCGCACCGTGGCAGGGAAGTCCTGCTGCGCCGCTCGGGCGGGGGCGCTGTGCTGGCGGGTCCCTGGATGCTGGGTTTGTCCGTCGCTCTGCCAGTCGGTCATGGGCTGTGGAGCCCGGACGTGATCGCCAGCTACCGCTGGCTGGGCGAGCTGCTGGCGGCGGTCCTGCGCGAAGGCGGTGTGCTGGCAAGTGCGCTGCCGCCACCGCAGGCACGCGCCATGGCGCCCACCGACGGACTTCAATGGGCCTGCTTCGGGGGGCTCTCGCCCTGGGAGGTCGTCGCGGGCGGCCGCAAGATCGCGGGCCTGGCCCAGGTGCGCAGCCGCAACGGCGTGCTGCTCTCGGCCGGCGTGTTGCTCTCGGCACCGGACTGGGCGCTACTGTGCACAGTCTTGGGCCGCCCGCCGGCACAGATTGCCTCGCTGGCGAGCGTGACCACTTCGTGGGCCGAGCAAAACGGCGACACCGCGATGGCTGCTGCGCTGCCGCAGCACCTGGACGCCGGGCTGCGTGCCGCACTCCGAGCCGGCGAAATTTCCGGCGGCTGACAGCCCGACCCGGTCGCCGACCGTCGCATGAAGCCGGCATCGCGGTTTCGCGTATGTCCCCATTGCAGCCGCAGCGGTCGGCGATCCCGGATCAGGCGCAGCCGGCCGGATTCGGCAAGTCAAAGAGCAAGCCCTGGCGTGCCGCGTATTCGAGCGTGCGCGCGACCGCGACCGTGCGTGGCCCCAGCAAGTCGAGTTCGACCCGCAGACGCTCCTGGCCGTCGAGCTCGATTTCGCGCTCGCCGTCGATGGCTATCGTCCCGGCGGCCGGCGTCAGCCAGAGCGGTTCATTGGGCGAGAACCGACGCGCAGAGGCAATCGAAACCTGCTGCATGGTGCCGGGCAACAGCGGCGCCATCAGCGTGCGGCCGGGCCCGAAGCGCACATGCGCGCCGAAGGGGTCGTCGCGCGAGACGGGGCACGCCAGAGCGGCGATCGCCGACAGGCCGATTGCGTTGGGTTCGCCAAAGCTCGTGCAGACCTCGACCAGGTCCTCGCCGCGCCATACCGCGCGCGCGCCGGTGGCCAGCTGCCGCGACAGGCACACGTCGACCAGCGCGAATTCGTCGACCCGCGCGCCGGTGATCCGCAAGCGCTTGTTCGCCCGCAGACCAATTGCCTCATCCACCTTGCCGGTGGCGATGAGCGCGGCGGCCATGCCCGCGGTCGTGGCTTCGCGCATCTCCGGAAACGCGTTGTTCGTGCCGGTCGACAGCGCGAGCAAGGGCACGCGGGCGCAGGTCGAAGCCACGGCGCGGTGCGTGCCGTCGCCGCCGAGCACGGCGATCAGCCCAACGCCCTGGCGCACCATCTGCGCAGCGGCTTCGGCACTGTCTTGCGCGCAATCACGAACGCGCATATCGAGCAGCCGCACCCGCGGCAGCGCCAGATTGCGCTGCGCGCGCCCGATGGCCGCCGTATCGCGAACGCGCGCGGCAATTCCTGCCGAGTCCGGCAGCATCCAGACCTCGCTCACACCTAGGCTGCCCATCGCGCTGATCAGGCGCAGAACGACATTCACCTTCTCGCCGGTCGGAAACACGGAAGCCCAGCTGAGCAGCCGGCGCAGGTCGCGTCCCGACGACGGGTTGGCGATGACGCCGACCGATACGGCGCGTTGGCTCATCGGTTCTATGACACCGCTCCCGTGACAAAAGTCGCACAGCAAGACACGAACGCTGGACGAGCAATATCCGTGCCTTCCACCCGCCCGCGGTGTGGAGGTTCGCACGGGACGCTTTGCCGCACTACCCCCCAGACGTATCATCAAAATACGCTGGAATGGCGCAATGGCCTCGGGGGCGTGGCACGATGCTTCGCTGCTCCGCACAAGAAGCGGCGGCACAGCCGAGAGGAGGAAAGCAAACGATGGGCGGCAACCGTGTTTCGTTTCACGCGGCGGGCGTGTCGCCGGCGCGCGGCGCGGCCGATGCGCTGATCGCCCGTTCCTGGCAGCGCTCGATTGCGGTTCACCGCCTCGATCCCGACGGCGCGGCCCGGCCGCGCGTGCTGCCGGCCAGCGCAGTGCGCGAGCACCGCGAGCCGATGCAGCCGGTGCTCGAGGTGGCACGCAGCGGCATGGAAAGCCTGTTCGGGCAAATCCGCGACGCCGGCTACATCGTGCTGCTGACCGACGCACAGGGCGTGGCCGTGGACTTCATCAACAACCCGGTGATCGACCGCGAACTGCGCCGCGCTGGCCTGTACGTGGGGGGCTGCTGGTCGGAGGACGAGGAGGGAACCTGTGCCGTCGGGATGTGCGCGGTCGACCGGCTTCCCATCACCGTGCATCACGGCGAACACTTCCTTGCGAACAACCGCACGCTCACCTGCAGCGCGGCGCCGATCATGTCGCCCGAGGGTCAATTGCTGGGCATACTCGATGCTTCGGCGCTGCACTCCCCCGACGACAAGCGCAGCCAGCACCTGGTCCTGCAAATGGTCGACGCCACCGCACGCATGATCGAGAACGCCTGCTTCCTGCGCCGCTTCGAACGCCAATGGGTTCTGCGCATCAGCACGCGGCGCGAGTTTCTGGAGGTGGCCACCGAAGGGCTGATGGCCCTCGACGGCAGCGGCCGCATCCTCGCCGCCAATCAGCGCCTGCTGCATGACCTCGGCCAATCCGCAGGCGACGTGACGGGCCGGCCCGTCGAGGAAGTCTTCGGCATCGGCTTCGAAGAGCTGGCCAGCGCGGCCCGCGTGCCCGACGCCCCAGCGCTTACCTTGCCGGTGCTGCCCTCGGGAAGCCGCTGCTTTGGCCTACCGCGCGCGCCGCGCGCTGCGTCCGTCGCGCCTGCGGCAAAGCCAGCCGTTGCAGCCTCGCCACGGCCCGCCGGGCCACTGGAGGCACTGGCCGGCAGCGATCCGTGCATGGGCGCGAATGTGCTGCAGGCGCTGCGCGTCCTGGACAAGAATATTGCCGTGCTCCTGCTTGGCGAAACCGGTACCGGCAAGGACGCGTTCGCCAGAGCCCTGCACGAGGCAAGCGCGCGCGCTGGCGCGCCGTACGTGGCCATCAACTGCGCCGCCATCCCCGAAGCGCTCATCGAGAGCGAGTTGTTCGGCTACCGCGAGGGCGCATTCACCGGCGCCCGGTCCAAGGGAGCGCGCGGCAAGATCGCGCAGGCGCACGGAGGTTCGCTGTTTCTCGATGAGATCGGCGACATGCCCCTGGCGTTGCAGGCGCGCTTGCTACGGGTGTTGGCCGAGCGGGAGATCACCCCCCTGGGATCCGAGACCACGGTCCCGATCGATGTGCAGGTCATCTGCGCCACCCATCGCGACCTGCAGGATCTGGTCGACACCGGAGCGTTCCGGCTCGACCTCTACTACCGCCTTGCGGGCGTCACCTTGCGCCTGCCACCTCTGCGCGAGCGCAGCGACAAGCACGAACTGATCGAAGCGGTGCTGCGCAGCGAGGCCAAGGCGCTCCAGCGCGAAGTGCCGCGGCTGGACGCAACCGCCAGCGCGCTCTTGATGGGTCACGACTGGCCCGGCAACATCCGCGAACTCAAGAATGTCCTGCGTGCCGCCCTGGCCACCTACGAGAGCCCAGTCCTCGGCGTGGAGCACTTGCCCGCCAAGCTGCTGGGGCCGGCGCGAGGCGCGCTGCCTCCGCCGCGCCTGTCGTCGATCGGCTTGAACGAGTACCCGGCCGGCGACGCCGACCACAACTCGCCGACCGAGCCCGAGGCGCTGCTGGCCGCATTGCGCCAGCACCACTGGAACATCGCGCGCGTCGCGCGCTCGCTCAACACCTGCCGTTCCACGGTGTACCGGCGCATGGCCCGCTACGGCATCGTCGAGCCGAACCGGCGCAACTAGACAAGTTCGACGCCCCGGGCAGCAGCCACGGGCACAGGCAATTGCGCGTCGATGTACGTCGGCGCTCCTTTGCCGGTTCGGTCCGCTGAAATGGTCCTTGCGACGCGGCGATGCCGCAACATCGTGCGTTGACAGGCGGGGTTGACGACCGCTGCAGCGCGATGGACACAGTTTGGGCCAACTTTGGCTTGTGCACGATCAGCCGCCCCGGCCGGCGTGCCGCGCGGGTGCCGGACAGTCCTTCGCACTTGGCCCGATGCCTCATTCGCGCGCACCCCTTTTACTTGCGATCGAGCAGCAGCAAGAAGCCGCCCAGGGCGAGTACACCGACGCCCACCAGGGCGCCGACCCGCACGTAATCCAGGCTGGCGTAGAGCATGTAGAGGCTGCTCAGAAAAAACAGGATCGGCGTTGCCGGGTAGCCTGGCACACGAAACGGACGCGGGGCGTCGGGCAAGCGCAGCCGCAGCACGATCACCGCCAGCGCGCTCAGCGAAAGAAAGAACCAGTACACCGGGGCCAGGTAGTCGACCATGGTCGCAAAACCGCCGCGCGTGATGGTGCCAAAGCCGATCAGCAGGATCGCCACCACGCCCATCGCCACCATGGCATGGGAAGGCGTGCCGCGCAGCACGTCCCACTTGGCCAGGCGGGGCAGGCCGGAGAGATCGCTGGCCGCGGCGAAGGTGGTGCGCGCGCCGACGATGAGCAGCGCATTCATGATGGAGATGGCCGCCGTGGCCACCGTGAAGACGATCAGGATCTCGCCCGGCTGGCCGAAGGCGATGCGCATCACCTCCGCGGCCGGGGCCTGGCTCTGCGCCAGGCCGTCCAGGCCCAGCACGCGCACGTAGCCCCAATTGACCGCCAGGTAGAGTGCGGCGACGATGGTCATGCCGCCCACCAGCGCCAGGACGATGCCGCGGCGCTCGTCGCGCATTTCCGCCGAGAGCGTGGCCGCGTCGCTCCAGCCGCCGTAGGCGAGCAGCACGAAGATCATCGCGGTGCCAAAACTCGTGCGGTCGCCCGCGGCCGTGGAGACGCTCACCGAGGTCAGCGGCGGGGCGCCCTGCAGCACCTCCCAGATGCTGCCCAGCACCACGCAGCCCAGGCCAAACAGCACCAGCAGCATCAGGCCCAGCTGCGTGCCCACGCCGACGTGGATGCCGCGTAGGTTGACGGCGACCAGCACGATGACCACCACCACGCCGAAGACCGGGCTGCTCCACGGTCCGAAGTTGACGAGCTGCGCCAGGTAATCGCCGAACACGAATGCCAGCAAGGCCATCGAGCCCGTGTGGATGACCGAGAAACGCGACCAGGCAAAAAACAGCGCAAGGCGCTTGCCGTAGGCCCGCGCGAGAAACGCATAGTCGCCGCCGGCGTGCGGGAAGGCCGAGGCCATCTCGGCAAAGCACAGCGCGCCCAGCAGCGAGAGCACGCCCCCCAGGGCCCAGGCCGCGAGCAGCGGGCCGGTGCTCATGACGTTGGCCGCGACGTTGGGCGCAGCGCGGAAAATCCCCGCGCCAATGACCATGCCAACGCACACCGCCATCGCGTGGCGCACGCCCAGGTTGCGCCGCGGCGCGGCGTGCGGCGGCGACGGCTGGGCCGAATCTAGTGGCACGCCGGCGCGCGGCGCCTCACTCATGCGCACCCATCAGTGCAGCTCATAGCGCAGGCGCAGGTAGAGGTAGCGGCCGTTGAAGCCGATGGGTGGCAGAAAGTCGTAGGGCAGGTTGCCCCCGTAGGCAATGGCCGGGCTCGACATCGTCGGATAGCGATCGGTGAGGTTGATCGCGCCCAGGGCCAGCGCCAAGTCGCGGGTTGCGCGATACTCGGCCTCCAGATCGAGCTGCACGGTCGGGCCATAGTTCTGGGTGGGAACATCGCCGCCGCCGAAGTCGAACACCCGCGCCACTTCACCGGTGTGGGTGAGGCGGGCCAGCAGATTCCAGCTGTGCGCCAAGCTGGCGCCCGACCAGTTTGCCGTAACGACGTCGCGGCGCTTGGGCACTGCCGAGGTGATGGCATTTTGCGCCTGCAGCCCGAAGAGCTGCCCGCCCGCTGCGGTAACCTGCGGCGGCTGGGCGTGGATGTCGCGGATCTGGTTGTCCGCCCACATCGAGGCATCGGATAGGCGCAGGCTCCCGCCCAGGACCCTGCCCGACCAGCTGGCAACGAGCTCGGCGCCCTGCGTGGTCGTGTCGACGGCGTTGGTGAAGAACTCGAAGTACCCGCTGGGGGTGAATATCGGCTGCGACAGCGCGATGCGATCGTTGATTTCGATGCGGAACCAGTCGGCCGAGAACTGCAGCTGCGGCATCGGCTGCGCGGTCAATCCCAGGCCGTAGTTCTTGGAGCGCTCCGGCGTGAGCTGCTGCGCGCCCAGGGCCTGGGCATTGGGATCCCAGTAGGGAACGATGTGGATCGTCGCGAGCCCGCCACCCAAGCCGTAGGCGGTGGGACTGTAGGCCGAGGCAATCTGCGCCAGGGCCGGGGCGCGAAAATTGTTCGATATCGCCCCGCGCAGGGCCCAGTTGGGCACGAACTCCCAGCGCGCGCTGAGCTTGCCGGTCGCGGCCGAGCCCACGCCGGTGTAGTGATCAAAGCGCACGCCGGCATCGGCGAACACGCTGCGAACGATCTTGCCGGACAGGTCCGCGTAGACGCCGGCGACGTTGCGCGAGGTCTGCGATACCTCCGAGGGGGTCAAGCCTCCGTCGCCCTGCGATCCGCCGACACCTGCTGGATTTTGCGTGCCGGTTTCGTACGAGGCCGGGTCGCCGGCGGTCGTGCCGTAGGCCTCGCGCCGCAACTCGGCGCCGAAGGCCGCGGTCGAGGGCGTTGCCAAGTGCAGCCAGTCGACGTCGCCCGTGACGTCGTAGTTGGCGGTGAGCTGGGTGAAGCGAAATCCCCCCAGGTCGAAGTTCGTCGGACTCGCCGTGCCCAGGGACGCGTTGAGGCTGTCCTTGAGCCCGTAGGCGAAGCGGTTTAGTCCGTAGGTCAGGCTGCCGTCGTAACTCCAGTCGCCGCCCAGGCTGCCGCGCATGCCGCCACTGATATGCCAGTCCTCGTTGACCCCGGTGCTCTGCGGCAAGAAACCGTCGGGGTAGACCGCCGGGACGTTGTTCACCGGGTCGTTGGGCTCGCGGAAAAACGCGTCGCCGTAGGAGTTGCGGCGGTTGAACAGCAATACGCTGTAGCCCGTCGTGCCGCCCGAGAGCGGGATCGCGCTGTTGGCCCACAGGTTGAGGTTCTCGATCTTTGCGTCGCCCACCTGGAACGTTACGAGGTTCTGCGCCGGGTAGCTGGGGTTGAACTGGTCGAAGCCGGCGCGGTTGGTGGGCTCGTGGTGCGTGGCATCCAGGCCAAAGCGCACAAAGCCGTTGTCGCCCAGCGCCACGCCGTAGTTGCCCTGCAGGTTGACCGTCTGGCCGTCGTTGATCGTGCTCCGGGTCGGCGCGAAGTTCGTGTGGTAGAGCCCGGTATTGAGCTCCAGCGCACCGCCCGTCGGGGCATCGTCGAGGATCACGTTTACCACCCCGGCAATGGCGTCGGAGCCGTACTGCGCCCCCGCGCCGTCGCGCAGAACCTCGATGCGCTTGATCGCATTGACCGGGATCGAAGCAAAATCCACGGCCACGGCGCCCAGACCGACGGTCGATTCGACGTTGACGATCGAGGTCGGGTGCACGCGCTTGCCGTTGATCAGCACCAGGATCTGGTCGGGGTTGAGGCCGCGCAGTTGCCCGGCCCGCACGTGGTCGGCACTGCCCGAATTAGACTGGTCCAGATAGTTGAAGGAGGGCAGCAGCGCCTGCAGGGCCTGGCCGAGGTTGGCCTCGGCCCCGACCGCCGAGCGCAGATCCTCGGCCGTAAGGATGTCCACCGGGGCGGTCGAGCTGAGCTCGGTGCGGTCCTTGACGTGGGTTCCGGTGACGATGACCGGCTCGAGCGGCGCCTGGTATTGGGCCTGCTGCGCCAGCGCGGGGGCCAGCAGCGTGGCCGCGGCAATCGACCAAGGTGCCTTCATGAACGCCCTCCTTCCCCGGTTCGCGGCAAACGGGGGAGGATACGCGAGGCCGGGCGCATCACCGAACCCGGCGTTGCGAATTTGCTTATGCGGCCGCGTCGCCCGCGCGGCGGGCGATGCGCGATGCCGCGACGCGCGAGCTGCTCGGTCGGCCGAGCTGCGCGCAAACCCAGCTGCCGCATTCGACGAGGGCATCCAGGTCCACCCCGGTCGATGCGCCGAGCCCCTCGAATAGGTAGACGAGGTCCTCGGTCGCGACGTTGCCGCTGGCCCCGGGCGCGTAGGGACAGCCGCCCAGCCCGGCGACGGATGCGTCGAAGGTGCGCACGCCGAACTCGTAGGCGGCGTAGCAGTTGGTCACCGCCATGCCGTAGGTGTCGTGGAAATGCCCGCCGAGCTGCTTGAGCGGCACGAGGCGCGCAACCGCCTCGAGCATTGGCAGCACGGTCCCGGGCGTGCCCACGCCGATCGTGTCACCCAGCGAGATCTCGCTGCAGCCCATGTTCATGAGCTCGGCAGCGAGCGCTGCCACGGTCGCGGGCGCGATCGCGCCCTCGTAGGGGCAGGCGACGACGCACGAGAGGTAACCGCGCACCCGAATGCGGGCGGCGCGCGCCGCGGCCAGCACGGGCTCGAAGCGGCGCAGCGATTCGTCGATGGAACAGTTGATGTTTTTCTGCGAAAACGTTTCCGAGGCGGCCGCGAACACCGCCACGTGGTCCGCGCCCGCCTCGACGGCGGCCGTGTAGCCCTGCAGGTTGGGCGTGAGCACGGGCAGGCGCACGCCGGCCAGGCGCTCGGGCTCGGAGCGCAGCAATCGCAGCAGCGGGCCCGAATCGGCCATCTGCGGAATGTGCTTGGGCGAGACGAAAGCACCGGCCTCGATCTCCCGCAGTCCCGCCCGAGCAAGGCGCTCGATCAGCTCGCGCTTGGCATCGAGGGGCAGGTTCGCGGGCTCGTTCTGCAGACCATCGCGCGGCCCGACCTCGACGATGCGCACCGCCGTGCGTGCGACGGTTGGCTTGCTGGTATTCATCGCTGCACCCATCGCTTTCTTCACGGCTCGTCGGCCGGCGGGTCGGCCTCGAAGTCCATCAATTGCTCGGCCATCACCACCTGGTCGCCGACGCGCACGCGAAAGGAGCGCAGCGACCCGGCCGCGGGGGCGCGCACGGTGTGCTCCATCTTCATGGCCTCGACGATGAGCAGCGGCGCGTGGCGCTCGACGTGGCTGCCGGGCTCGACGAGCAGCGCGATCACCTTGCCCGGCATCGGCGCGAGCACCGTGGCGCCATGCTCGTCGGTCGCGCCAGCGTGACCGTGCGCCGCGGCCAGCAGATCGCGGCATTCGAAGGTTTCGTGCTGCGCGCCGACGAACACGTGCCAGCGCCTGGCGTGCAAGACCGCCGTGGCATCGAGCGCCGCCTCGTCGAGGTACGCCTGCAGGCGCGCTCCCTGGTCGCCGGCAGCGCGCGCCCGGCAGACCGACGCGCGGCCCTCGAGCGTGAGCTGCACCGTATCGGCGCCGAGCGCTTGCGCAACGGTCACCGCGCGCGCCTCGTGGCGCCCATGGCCGTGCCACACCAGCTGCAGGATGCGCGTGCCGCGCCGGTTGGCGCGCCAGCTGTCGCGCACCCCCCAGGGGCTGGCCGCGCGGCCCGCGCGCGTGTCCTCTTCGGCCTCCCGCTGCAGCTGCGCCAGCGCTGCCAGCAGCCAGAACTCGCGTGCGGGCGGCTGCTGGGGCGGCGCCAGGAACGGGGCATCGCGCTCGATGAGGTCGGTGTCGAGCACCGCCCCCGCAAACGACGGGGCATCGACCAGGCGGGCGAGAAAGGCGACATTGGTGATGCAGCCGACGATGCGCGTGCGGGCCAGGGCATCGCGCAGGCGCGCGCGCGCGGCGTCGCGGTCCAAGTCCCAGGCGATCAGCTTGGCGACCATCGGATCGTAATGCTCGGTGATGGCATCACCCTGTTCCACGCCCGCGTCCAGGCGCACGTTGGCCGAGGCCGGCGGCCACCGCAGGTACTCGAGCGGGCCGACCGCGGGCGTGAACCCGTGGTCGGCGTCCTCGGCGTAGATGCGCGCCTCGATCGCATGACCGCGGATCGCCAGCTGCTGCTGGGTGCAGGGCAGCGACTCGCCCGCGGCCACGCGCAGCTGCCACTCCACCAGGTCCAGGCCGGTGATCATCTCCGTGACCGGGTGCTCCACCTGCAAGCGGGTGTTCATTTCCATGAAAAAGAAGACCTCGGCCGCGTCCGCGCCGTGCGCCGCGCGCGGCGCGATGAATTCCACCGTGCCCGCACCGACGTAGCCCACGGCACGCGCCACCTGGACCGCGGCGCGCCCCATCGCCGCGCGCCGCCCCGGCGTCAACCCCGGCGCCGGCGCTTCCTCGAGCACCTTCTGGTGCCGGCGCTGCACCGAGCAATCGCGCTCGAACAGGTGCACCACGTTGCCGTGGGTGTCGGCGAAGATCTGCACCTCGATGTGGCGCGGCTCGACGAGGTATTTCTCGAGCAGCACGTGGTCGGAGCCGAAGGCGCCGAGCGCTTCGCGCTGGCAGGCGGCCAGCGCGCCGGCAAAGTCCTCGGCGTGGTCGACGCGGCGCATCCCCTTGCCGCCGCCGCCCGCGCTGGCCTTGATGAGCACCGGAAAGCCGATCCGCCCGGCCTCGGTGGCCAGGAAGCTCGGGTCCTGGTTGGCGCCGTGGTAGCCGGGCGTGAGCGGCACGCCGGCGGTCTGCAGCAGCGACTTGGCCACCGATTTCGAACCCATGGCCCGGATGGCGTCGGCCGGGGGGCCGACGAAGACAATCCCCGCCTGCTCGCAGGCCTGGGCAAAGTGCGCCGACTCGGACAAAAAGCCGTAGCCCGGGTGAATGGCCTGGGCCCCATGGCCGCGGGCGGCAGCGATGATCCGGTCCACCCGCAGGTAACTCTCGCGCGCATTGGCCGGGCCGATGCAAACCGCCTCGTCGGCCTGGCGCACGTGCAGCGCGCCCTCGTCGGCGCTCGAGTACACCGCGATCGTGCGCATGCCCAGGCGGCGCGCGGTGCGCAGCACGCGGCAGGCGATCTCCCCACGGTTGGCGATGAGCAGCGAGGAAAACATCGGGGGTGCTGCGCCAGGCTAGGCCGCCGGGCGATCCTCCTGCGGCAGCGCCTGGTAGCGCCGCTGGCCCGTGCTCGGGTTGTACCAGACCTGCATCGGCTGGCCCGACTCCGGGTCGACGAAGCGCTCGCTGGTCGGCTGCCAGGCGTCCTTGGACGTTGCGCTCGCGCCCGAATAGCGCCAGCGCTCGAACAGCACCGCAGCAGTGAGCAGCGCGCCCCAGAGCACCATGGGCCAGGCGCCCCGGGCACCCCCCAGCCAGGACCCGAGGCCCAGCGCAAGGAGCGCCAGGGCAAAGGTCAGCAGGGCTTTGCGCAGCATCGCCGGGGCCGGCCTAGGGAGCGATCTTCTCGACGACCACGGCGGTGCCGTAGGCCACGATTTCACTCATGGTCTGGCCCATCTCGGCCGAGTCAAAACGCATCATCACGACCGCATTGGCGCGCATCAAGTGCGCGTTGCTCACCATGCGGTCGACCGCGTGGCGGCGCGCCTCCTCGAGCAACTCGGTGTACTCGGTGATCTCGCCGCCGACGATGGAGCGCAACCCCGCCATGATGTTGCCGGCCAGGCCGCGGCTGCGCACCACCACGCCAAAAACCTGGCCCTTGACCTCGACCACGCGGTGGCCGGTGATGTTCTCGGTGGTGACGACCAGCATCTGCAAACTCCTCGGCAATTATCCATGCCCGGGCCAGCGCACTGCGCGGCGCCCCGGGGGCAACGCTACATGCGGAACAGGCCAAAGCGCGTCGGGGCGGCCGGCGCGTTGCGGGTCACCGCCAGCGACAGACCCAGGACGCGCCTAGTCTGCGCCGGGTCGATGACGCCATCGTCCCACAGGCGGGCGGTAGCATAGTAGGGATTGCCCTGGTGCTCGTACTGCTCGAGGATGGGCGCCTTGAAGGCTTCCTCCTCCGGAGCGCTCATCATCCCGCCGCGCGCCTCGATGCCCTCGCGGCGCACGGTCGCCAGCACCCCGGCGGCCTGCTCGCCCCCCATCACCGAGATCCGGCTGTTGGGCCAGGTCCAGAGAAGGCGCGGCGAGTAGGCCCGGCCGCACATGCCGTAGTTGCCCGCGCCGAACGAGCCGCCGATGATCACGGTGATCTTGGGGACCTGGGCGGTGGCCACGGCCGTGACCATCTTGGCCCCGTCCTTGGCGATGCCGCTGTTCTCCGCCCGGCGGCCGACCATGAAGCCGGTGATGTTCTGCAGGAACACCAGCGGGATCTCGCGCTGGGCGCACAGCTCGATGAAGTGCGCTCCCTTCTGCGCCGACTCGCCAAAGAGGATGCCGTTGTTGGCCACGATGCCCACGAGTTGGCCGTAGAGCCGCGCAAATCCGGTAACCAGCGTGGTGCCGTAGCGCACCTTGAACTCGTCCAGGCGCGAGCCGTCGACGACCCGGGCAATCACCTCGCGCACGTCGTAGGGCGTGCGCTTGTCGCTCGGCACGATGCCGTAGATCTCGGCGGGGTCGTAGAGCGGCTCCTCGCTGGCCGGGGCATCGCGCGCGGTTGCCCCGGGGACGCAGGCCGCGCGGTTGCAGTTGGCCACGATGCGCCGGGCGATGCCCAGCGCGTGGTGGTCGTCCTGCGCCAGGTGGTCGGCGACCCCCGAGATGCGCGTGTGCACGTCGGCGCCCCCCAGCTCCTCGGCCGTGACGATCTCGCCGGTGGCCGCCCGCACCAGGGGCGGGCCGCCCAGAAAGATCGTTCCCTGCTCGCGCACGATGACGGCCTCGTCGCTCATCGCCGGCACATAGGCCCCGCCCGCGGTGCACGATCCCATCACCACGGCGATCTGGGCGATGCCCTGCGCCGACATGTTGGCCTGGTTGTAAAAGATCCGCCCGAAGTGGTCGCGGTCCGGGAACACTTCGTCCTGTCGGGGCAGGTGCGCGCCTCCCGAGTCGACCAGGTAGATGCACGGCAGCCGGTTCTGTTGCGCGATCTCCTGCGCGCGCAGGTGCTTCTTGACGGTCATCGGGTAGTAGCTCCCGCCCTTGACCGTGGCATCGTTGGCCACGATCATGCAATGCACCCCCTGGACCGTGCCGATCCCGGCCACCAGGCCCGCGGCCGGCGCATCGCCGTCGTACATCCCGTAGGCCGCGAGCTGGCCGATTTCCAGGAACGGCGTGCCCGGATCGATCAGCTGGTCGACGCGGTCGCGCACCAGCAGCTTGCCGCGGGCGACGTGCTTCTCGCAGGCCGCGGGGCCGCCGCCCAGGGCCACCTCCTCGGCACGCGAGCGCAGCTCGTCCACGAGCGAGCGCATCGCGCTAGCATTTGCCTGGAACTCTCCAGAGCGCGGATCGATATCGGTCGAAAGTACACTCATCGGGTCGATGGACGCGCGGGCGGCAAGAGGGTCGGGAGCGGTGCGGGGTTCGGATCCGGACAAGGGCAGCATATCCTGCCGGGTGCCGATGCACCATGGGCGGGGTCCTCGGCAACGCGGGGAGGCAAAAGATCATGTCAGCAAAATCGAACCAGGCAAGAACTGCGACGCCGGCCGATCGCGCCCGCGAGGAGCGCGCCCGGCGCCGGCGACGACGCTGGGCGATCGGCGCGATGCTCTTTCCGCTGCTCTTTGCGACGGTGATCGCCATCGGGCTGGCGGCGATGTTCTACCGGCGCATGGAGATCTTTCGCCCGGGGCATTCATCCGCGGGCACCCCGCCGTGCTGCGCCATGCTGAACCAAGTTGGGGCAGGGCAGCGCGAATCTGCACAACGCTGACGCGCGTCTTCACCCTTGCCTCGTGCCTGTGGTCGGCGCCGGCGCGTCCGCCGTCGCCGGGAAAACATTCTAACATACTGTTTTTTATGAATAAATATATCGTGTAGCGGGCGAAATCCAGTGGTGGGCACGCAAATTGCTTCCCATTTCGGGCAAAGGCGTGTCGCGCGATCGCTCCTGCACTAGCCAAGGCATGGCAGGCGCGTCCGACAGAAGCGGCACCCAACGGTCCTGCGGGGCCAGCCTCATCTGACGATAGCCCGCCGATGCGGGCAACAGCCCATCGTCAGATGAGGCTGGCCGCAGGGCCAAGGGGTCATGGTGGCGGGGAAAGGGTTGCAGCATGCGATTGCCAAGCTATTGGCATGAGCGAGCCTCTGCACGCATGCCCGAGCGCGCGGCTTTGGCTTTACCTGCCACCGCGCGGCGCAAGACGACGCCACCGGCAAATGTGTCCGCGAATGCGTCCTACGGCCCAATGGGCTGGCTCGCCTGCTGGCTGGTCGGCTGGGTCGCCTGCTGGACGGCCTACCTGCTGCTCGACTGGGTGCTCTACCGCTAGCGCTGCGTAAGCATCGTGCGTGCCGGGGGCTCCCGTATGATGCCCGCCGGGAAGCCACGATGAGCTCCTTCGCCCCTTCGCCGTCCGATCCCTCGAATCGCCTGCGGCGCCTGGTGGCGCTGCGCTGGGTCGCCGTGGTCGCCGAGCTGGGGCTGGTGCTGCTTACGCGCCAGTGGCTGGGGACGGGAGCAGCGCTCGAGCCGGTCCTGGCGGTGTGCACCGCGCAGCTGGGACTGAACCTGGCGTCGATCGCCTACGGCAGAGCAAGCGCGCCGGCCAGCGACGGCCAGCTGTTTGCCCAGCTGCTCTTCGACACCGGCGCGCTGACGGCAATTGCGTACCTGGCCGGCGGCTCGACTAACCCGCTCATCGGTCTGTACCTGCTGTGGATCGCGGTGGGCGCGGCGATGCTCGAGGCGCGCCTGGCCACGGCGCTGGCCGCGGTCTCGATTGCCTGCTACTCGCTGGTCAACTTCGTGCACGCCGACGTGCACATCCACGACCACGAGAAGGCGCTCGAGACCCACCTGGTCGGCATGTGGCTGATCTTCGTCTTCTCCGCGATCACCATCTGCTGGTCCGTGGTGCGCCTGACGGCGGCGGTGCGCCGGCGCGACGCCGAACTGGCGGCGGCGCGCGAGGCGGCGCTGCGCAACGAGCGCGTCGTGGCGCTGGGCAACCTGGCCGCCGGGGCGGCCCACGAACTGGGCACGCCGCTGGCCACGATGGCCGTGCTGGCCGGGGAGTTGCTGCGCGACTCGGGCCTGGCGCCGGCGCTGCGGGCCGACGTCGAGCTGATGCAGGCGCAGGTCAGGGACTGCAAGCGCATCATCACCGAGCTCGCGGCCCAGGCCGGAACCTCGCGCGCCGAGGCCCTGGGCACGATGGCGCTCGATGCCTGGATCGAGCAGTTGCTTGGGCGCTGGCGAGTGCAACGCCCGGTGATCGAGCCCCAGGTGCGCCTGCAGGGGCCGCGACCGGGCCCCCGCCTGGCGATCGACGCGACCCTGGGCCAGGCGCTCGTCAACTTGTTCAACAACGCAGCCGACGCCAGCCCGGAAAAGGTCGAGATTCAGGCGCGCTGGAGCGAGCGCGAGCTCGAGCTCTTGGTCATGGATCGCGGCAGTGGCATTGCTGCGGACCTGCAGCAACGCCTGGGCCACGATCTGGTGAGCACGCGCGGCGAGGGCCACGGCATGGGCCTGGTGCTGGCCTTTGCGGCGATCGAGCGCAGCGGCGGGCAGCTGGAGTTTGCCGCACGCGAGGGCGGCGGCACGGTCGCGCGGCTGCGCCTGCCGCTGCAGAGCCTGCTGGCGCCCGTGGCCGGCGGCCTGACGTCATGGGTCACCGACGTCACGACACCTACGCCATGACCGCGCCAGAGCGTCCGCAGCACCACGGTAACTTGCTGCTGGTCGATGACGACGCGGTCTTGACGAGGGTGCTCGCCCGCGCGCTGGCCGCACGCGGCTTTGCCGTGCAAAGCGCCGATTCGGCGCCCTCGTGCGCGGCGCTGCTCGCCCAGGGCTACCTGCCCGACTTCGCCGTGCTCGACCTCAACCTTGCCGGCACCTCCGGCCTGCAGCTGATCGAGGCCCTCAAGCGGGTCAATGCCCAGTGCGACATCGTCGTTCTCACCGGTTACGCCAGCATCTCGACCGCGGTCGACGCGATCAAGCTGGGCGCGCGGCAGTACCTCGCCAAGCCCGTCGAGGTCGAGGCCATCGTCAAGGCATTGCTGCAGGACCAGGAGCCCGATGCGCACGCTGCGCCCGAGCAGACCCTGTCCGTGCCGCGCCTGGAGTGGGAGCACATCCAGCGCGTGCTGGCCGACAACGACGGCAACGTCTCGGCCACGGCGCGCGCGCTCAAGATGCACCGGCGCACGCTGCAGCGCAAGCTGGCCAAGCGGCCGGCCCGGCAATAGCCGGGCCGACCCTCCCAATTCTGCGCACCGGGCACCGGAGCGAGATCGGCCGCGACCAGGCGCACGCGTGGTGCGCACTCAGCGCACCAGCGCTTTGAGCGTGTTGTCCCCGTCGTCGACGAAATACAGACCTCTACCGCGCGGCGCGAGGGTCAGCCCGAACAAGCTGCCGGCGCCCGTGGCAAAGTCGACGGTTTTCACGGCGGCCTGGGCGCCGCCGGGCGTAGTCTCGACCAGATTGCCATCTCCCGCATTGGCCGTCAGGATGTTGCCGTTAGGGGTAATGGCCAGCCCGAGCGGCCCGTTCAATGACCCGCCATGCGCCACGGTCAATCCGGTCGGCAGCGCGGTCTGGCGCGTCAGGGCATCGGGGATCGCGGCAATCCGATTGTTGAGCGTATCGGCCACGTAGAGCGTCCCGTCCCAGGACAGCCCCAGCCCGGTGGGACCTATGACGAGGGCGACCGGGTCCGCGGTCTCGGAGAATCCGGATCCAATTACCGTCGTCGCCACCAGACGCGGCCGCCCTTGCCCCTGTTCCGGAACCTCCAGGACGATTCGGAGCACCGTCCCCTCGTTGACGACGTGAGGACTGCCGCTTGTCACGTTGCCGTTGAGCACGTTGCTGACGAACAAGATCGCATCATCTCCCTCGTCCAGGGCCGTCATGTCCCAGGGGCCGTCGATGCCGGCGCCGCGGAAGGTCTCGACGACCGTGCCGTGCGCGTCCAAAACGAGGAGGCAACCCGCACCGGCATTGACCGCCTGTCCCGTGGAGCTGGGCAGGCTGCCCACGATCACCCAGCCGCGCTCGAGCACGACCAAGGCGGTCGTCAGGCCGACGCCTCCCGGGCATTGGCCATCGAGCTTGGCCGGATTGATCTGCGCAAATACGCCGATGCGGCCCTCGGGATCGATCTGCACGATCGTCGTCCCGGTTCCCTGCAGGTTGGCCGCGTCATTGAAATTGCTGATCAGCACGTTGCCGCGATGCAGGGCTCCCATGGTCCGCGTCACCGTGGCAATGCCGTAGGGATTGAGGTCGCCGTTGGGCGGGATCGTCGAGGCGATCGTCACGATCCTCGGGAACCGCTGCAGCAATGCCTCGTCGTCGGCGCGCACCGGCGTCGTCAAGACAAGGAAGGCGATCGCCGCTGCGGCGATGCGCAGGCAAGGCGTGACGAATCGGCATAGCTCCAACATGGTCTTCTCCTCGTTTGGTGGCGATAGGATGGGCCGCGGTGAATGCCCGCCCCGGCGTAAGAGGTTTCCCGCACCGCGTCTGTGCGGGATCCTCGGCACGGAGTAGCGTCCCGGTGTGAACCTTTTCGCCGGACGAGGGAATTAACGCAAATTCCCGAGGAGCAGCGCGCCATGCTGCAGCGTCGCACGACCAGCCTGAGCGGCGGCGTCAGCGGAGCCGATGCCGCTGGCGCGAGCGAGTTCGCCCTGCTGCAGCGGATCGCCGCCGGCGACCGCGCCGCCTTTGAGTCGCTCTACCGCTGTTACTTTCCGCGGCTGACGCGCTTTCTGGAGCGCGTGCTGCGCCGCCCGCATGCCGTCGAGGAGGTGCTCAACGACGCAATGCTCGTCGTCTGGCGCAAGGCGGCAAGCTTCAATGGCCAGTCGAAGGTCTCCACCTGGATCTTTGCCATCGCCTACCGCCGGGCACTCAAGGCCATGCAGCGATTCGACGATCCGGTCGAATTCGACGCGGAACAGGCCGTGTCAACGCTTCCAGGTCCCGACCGCGCGCTGATGCAGCGCGAGCTCGCCGCGGCGCTCGACCGGGCCATGGCGTGCATGTCGGCCGAGCACCGGGCCGTGGTCGAGCTCACGTACTACCAGGGCCACCCCTACCGCGAAATTGCCCAGATCATGGGCTGTCCCGTCGATACCGTGAAGACCCGCATGTTCCACGCGCGCAAGCGCTTGCGCCAGCTGCTGCCCGACCGGATGGAGGACTTGCCATGACCGGAGACGTGCTTCCCTTTGCAAAATCCCAGCACCAGCGCGCGCGCGAGGCGCTTCCCTGGTTCTTGATGGGAACGCTCGAGCCCGACGAAGAGCAGATGGTCAAGAGCCACCTGCAAGGCTGTGTCGACTGCCGCGCGCAACTAGCTACGGAGCGCCAACTCCAGGAGGCCTACGCGGGCAGCGACAGCGAGCGCGACCCGGAGGCAGCGCTGTCCCGGTTGCGCCCGCGCCTGCTGGCCACGCGCGAGGGTCAGACGGCGTGGCCGGCGCGCCTGCTCGATCGTCTGCGGCGTGCGCGGCGTGCGCTGCCCGCGTGGGCCACACTGGCGCTGGCCACGCAGCTGGGGATCATCCTGGCGCTCGGATGGGCGCTCGCGGGCACCGACGTGGCGAACGACTCGTATCACGCGCTCTCCTCCCCCGCGCCGGCGATCCAGGCTCAGGGCAAGCTGGTCATCGTCTTTGATCCGGGCGCGCCACAGCAAACCGTGCAAGCCCTGCTGCGCAGCTCGGGCGCGCGGATCGTCGACGGGCCGCTGGCCTCGGGCGCATACGTGCTGGACGTGCCGGCGGGCGGCATGCGCTCGGCGCTCGAGCGGCTGCGTGCCGAGCACGCCGTCACCCTGGTCGAACTGCTGCAATCGCGCGACACGCCATGATCGGCCGCGCCCGCCGCTGGCTCGCGTTGCTGCCGGTTTTGGGCCTGGCCGCGTGCGCGGCCGGTGGCCCCGATCCAGTGGTCGGGACGACAGCACGCGATGCCGCGACGGGCGAGCAGATACTCGTGATGCTGCCGATCGCCCCGGCTCATTTTCGGCCCGGCGCCGATTACGCCGGCGGCTACGACGAGCAGGCCGGCCGCGACGCGCGGCGCCGGATCGCCGCAGAGCTGGCGAGCACGCACGAGCTTGAGCTCGTTTCCGACTGGCCCATGAGCTCGCTTGGGGTCGACTGCTTCTTGATGAGGCTGCCCGGTGGCCGGCCTGCCGGCCCTGTGCTCGATGCGCTCGCCCGCGATCCGCGCATCGCCTGGGCGCAGGCATCCAATACCTTTCGTATGCAGGGGCACGGTGACCCGCTGGTTGCGTTGCAACCCAGCGCCAAAGCCTGGCACCTCACCCAGATTCACCGGCTCGCGACCGGTCGCAATGTTGTCGTTGCGCAACTCGACAGTGGCGTCGA
>OKRD01000033.1 GCA_900290335.1 Burkholderiales bacterium
ACCAGGCCGCTTCGATCAAAAACAGCCGTTTCTACGCGCGAGTTGAGAAAGACGGGCTAGCCGACCGCGCGCAAGGGCGACTTCAAGGGGCCAGCTCCTTGAAAATCGTGCGCAGCAGTTGCAGCCGCTGCTCGAGCTCGGCGCCGGCCGGTTCGATACGCAAGCGGTCCTGCCCCGCCAGGCGGACGCGGCGGTCCTTTTTGATCAACGCGACGATGCGCGCGAGTTCGATCGGCGGTTGCGGGATGAAATGCAGCGCCATGGCGCCCGGTCCGGCGTCGATCCGGCGCACGCCGATACGTTCGGCGTCGAGCCGCAGCCGGTGCGTATCGATGAGTGCCCGGGCCGCCGGCGGCAGGCGCCCGAAACGATCGGCGAGCTCCTCTTGCAGGGTGATGATCGTGTCCAGGTCGGTCGCGGTAGCGAGTTTCTTGTAGAGGGACAGGCGCTGGTGCACGTCGGGCACGTAGTCGCTCGGCAGCAGCGCCGGGACGTGCAAATTGATCTCGGTGGTGGCCACCAGCGGCTGCATCAGGTCGGGCTCGCGGCCGGAGCGCAGAGCGCGCACGGCGGCGTTGAGCATCTGCGAGTACAAGTCAAAGCCGACCTCCTGCAGGTTGCCGGACTGCGAGTCGCCCAGGACCTCGCCGGCCCCGCGAATTTCCATATCGTGCATGGCAAGATAGAAGCCGCTGCCAAGTTCCTCCAGGTTCTGGATTGCCTCCAGCCGCTTCTCGGCCGTCTTGGTAATGGCGCCTTCTTCAATCATCAGGTAGGCGTAGGCCTGGTGGTGCGAGCGGCCGACACGGCCGCGCAGCTGGTGCAGCTGCGCCAGCCCGAAGCGGTCGGCGCGATGGATCAGGATGGTATTTGCGCTGGGCACGTCGATCCCGGTTTCGATGATCGTGGTGCACAGCAGGATATTGAACTGCTGCTGATGGAAGTCGCGCATGACGTGTTCGAGGTCGCGCTCTGCCATGCGCCCGTGCGCCACCGTGATCCGGGCCTCCGGCAGCAGCTCGGCCAGGCGCGCACGCCGGTTCTCGATGGTCTCGACTTCGTTGTAGAGGAAGTAGATCTGGCCGCCCCGTTGCAGCTCGCGCAGGCAGGCTTCGCGGATCAAGGCCGGACTCTCCTGGCGAACGAAGGTCTTGATGGCCAGGCGCCGCTGCGGGGCGGTGGCGATCACCGAGAAGTCGCGGATGCCCTCCAGGGACATCGCCAGCGTTCGCGGGATCGGCGTGGCCGTGAGCGTCAGGACATCGACCTCCGTGCGCAGGGATTTGAGCCGCTCCTTCTGACGCACACCGAACCGGTGTTCCTCATCGATGATCACCAGGCCCAGGCGATCGAACGCGACGTCGGCCGTCAGCAGCTTGTGCGTGCCGATGGCAATATCGACGGTCCCGGCGCGCAGCCCGGCCATCGCCTGCGCCGATTCGCGGGCCGAGCGGAACCGCGACAGCTCGCAGATGCGCACCGGCCAAGGAGCGAAGCGGTCGCGAAACGTCTGGCCGTGCTGCTCCGCCAGCAAGGTCGTCGGGCACAGCACTGCGACCTGCTTGCCATCGCTCACGGCCGCAAAGGCGGCACGCAGGGCGACCTCGGTCTTGCCGAACCCGACGTCGCCGCAGACGAGCCGATCCATGGGACAGCCGGCCCGCATGTCGTGCAGCACGGCGTTGATTGCGCCCTGCTGGTCCGGCGTCTCCTCGAACTCGAAACCCTCCGCGAAGCGCTGGTAGTCGCCCTCGGAAAAGTGGAACGCATGGCCCTTGCGTGCCGCACGCATGGCGTAGAGGTTGAGCAGCTCAGCCGCGGTATCGCGCACCTGGCGCGCGGCCTTGCGGCGGGCCCGCTCCCAGTCGCCCGAGCCCAGCACGTGCAAGGGAGCGGCATCGGGATCGGCACCGCTGTAGCGCCCGATGAGGTGCAGTTGGGCCACCGGAACGTAGAGCTTGGAGCCGTTGGCATATTCCAGGCGCAGGAACTCGGCGGCACCTTCGCCCAAATCCATCGACTCGAGGCCAAGATAGCGGCCTATGCCGTGCTCGGCGTGCACGACCGGGTCGCCGACGCGCAACTCGGCCAGGTCGCGCACCATAGCCTCGACGTTAGACGCGCGCTCCCGGTTGCGGCCGCGCTGGCGCCGCGGATTGCTGGCGAAGAGCTCGGCTTCGGTGATGACGGCCAGCGTGGCGGCAGGCACGCAAAAGCCCTGCTGCACGGGAGACACCGTCAGCGCGAGGGGCGCATCGCCCTGGACGAACCCCGCGAACTCGGCGCAATCGACGATCGGAAAGCCGAACTCGGCCAGCAACTGCGCGATGGTCTCGCGCCGTCCCGCCGAATCGGCCGATAACAGCACGCGGCCGGCGAAGCCGCTGCGCCAAGCGCGCAAGCGGTGCAGCGGGTCGGTCGCCCTGCGATCGACGGCCAGGTCCGGGAGCGGCTCCACGCCCGTTGCCGAGCGATCGGCGGCGTCGGCGTCAGTCGCCGCGGCCGCCGCAGTGTCTGACGCTTCGACGGCAGCGGCCGTCACCGCCAGGCGTGCAAAGGGCTTGATGGCGCTGAAGAATTCGTCGGTGCCCAGAAACAGCTGGTCGGGTCGCAGGCAGGGCCGCTGGGTGTCGCGCGAGAGAAACCGGTAGCGCTCCGCCGTTTCGGTCCAGAACCTGCGGCACGCTGCGCTGACATCGGCGTGCGTGACGATCTGGGTGTCGGCCGGCAGATACTCGAACAGCGTTGCGCAGCGATCGAAGAAAAGCGGCAGGTAATATTCGATGCCCGCGGCCGCGATGCCGTTGCCCACGTCCCGGTAGATCGTCGAGCGGCTCGGATCACCTTCGAAGAATTCCCGCCAGCGTCCGCGAAAACCGCTGCGCGCCGGTTCGTCAAAAGGAAATTCGCGTCCCGGGAGCAGACGAACGACGCTGACCGGGTACAGGCTGCGTTGCGTATCCGGGTCGAAGGTGCGGATCGAATCGATCGTGGTGTCGGCAAGGTCAAGCCGGTAGGGAATCGCCGAACCCGTGGGGAACAGGTCGATCAGCCCGCCGCGCACCGAAAATTCCCCGGGGGCCACGACCTGCGACACCGCCTGGTAGCCCGCCAGTACCATTTGACCGCGCAGGCGGTCCGGATCGATCGACTCGCCCTGGCGAAAAAAGAACGTGCGGCCGGCGAGAAACTGCGGCGGTGCCAGGCGCCCCAGGGCACTGGTCGCCGCCACGACCAAGACATCGATGCCGTCCGCGCCGTCCGTGCCGTGCGCATCGGCCCGCGCGCCGCAACGGCAGAAGAGGCGGTACAGCGCTTCCATGCGTTCGGAAACCAGATCCGGATGCGGCGACAGGATGTCGTAGGGCAGCGTCTCCCAGCCAGGAAACAGGCACACGGCGAGCTTGGGCTCGAAGTAGGGGAGTTCGGCCGCCAGGCGCTGCGCGTCAATGGCGTCGGCGCACACGACTACCGTGAGACGGCCCTCGGAGCGGCCTTGCGCTGCCGTCTGCGCGAGCAACAGGGCGTCGCCGGATCCCGCCGGGCGCGGCACGGTCGCTCGCCAGCCCGCCCGCAGGATCGGGCGTGCGAGAGCGACGCCGAGCGGGTCTGGGAGCATCTGCATCCCCGGTATTATAGGTAGCGCCCTCTCGGCCTTGCTGCGATAGGAACTTGTTGAAGAAGATCTTTGGTCTCATTCCCGCTGCTGGAATCGGCGCGCGCATGCGCGCCGACCGACCCAAGCAGTATCTTTCCCTGGGGTCGCTGACCTTGCTCGAGCGCTCGGTGCAATGCCTGCTGGCCGATGCGCGGGTCGCGCGCGTCTTCGTGGTCGTGGCGCGCGACGATACCCTTGCCCCGTCCCTTGCGCTTCCGGGGCGTTGCGAAATTCTGTTTGCCGGAGGGGCGACGCGTGCCCAGACCGTGCGCAACGGCTTGCGCGCCGTGCAGGGCATCGCCGCGGGCGACGATTGGGTGCTGGTGCACGACGCTGCCCGCCCCTGCCTGGAGCCGGCGGAACTCGCGGCGCTGATCGACGGCGGCGGCGGCGACGAGCATGGCGGACTGCTCGCCCTGCCGGTGAGTGATACGGTAAAGCGCGAGCGCGCGGGACGCGTCGCTCAGACCGTCGAGCGAGACGGACTGTGGCGCGCCTTGACGCCCCAGTTCTTTCGCGTGGATGTGCTGGCGCGGGCGCTGGAGCAAGACACCGAGGCGGCAACGATCACGGACGAATCGGCCGCCGTGGAGCGCTTGGGCCTGCATCCGCGGCTGATTGCCGGCGCGCCCGGCAACATCAAGGTCACCACGGCGCCCGACTTGCTGCTTGCCGAAGCGATACTGCGGCAACAGGGGCGGTGGTGATGCGCTTTCGGGTCGGGCAAGGATTTGATGCGCACGCGCTGGTGCCCGGGCGCCGGCTCGTGCTTGCCGGCGTCGAACTTGGCGGACCTCGCGGCCTGCTCGGCCATTCCGACGCGGACGTCCTGGCGCACGCCGTAATCGACGCCCTGCTCGGAGCCAGCGGCCTCGGGGACATCGGTGCGATGTTTCCCGACGGCGACTCGCGCAATCGCGATGCCGACAGCATGCAACTGCTGGCCCTTGCGCTGCAGCGGGTGCGCGCCGATGGCTGGCAAGTGGCGAACATCGATTGCACGATCATCGCGCAGCAACCGAAAATCGCGCCGTTCGTCGAGGCGATGCGCCGGTCGCTAGCTGGCGTCCTGGGGCTCACGCCCGCCGCGGTGTCGATCAAGGGAAAGACGACGGAGTGGCTGGGGTTCACCGGGCGCGGCGAAGGAATCGCGGCGCTGGCGGTCGTGGCGCTAACGGCGGATTGACCGCCGAGGCTTGCGCACATTCGGGTATGGGCTCGTCGCGCGGTGCGGATCGACCGTCGCTGCGCGACGCAACAGGTTTGGAGCATCGGGCAGCAATGTTGCAGGCGATCGATTTGGAGTGCGTGCGCGGCGATCGCTGCCTGTTCCAGGGGCTCGGAATCGAACTGGCACCTGGCCAGTGTCTGCACATCGCCGGCGACAACGGAGCGGGCAAGACCAGTTTGCTGCGAATCCTCGCCGGCTTGCTCAGTCCCACGCAGGGCACGGTGCTCTGGCAGGGACAGGACATCACGCGAACGCGCGAGGAGTACGGTTCCGATCTGGCATTCGTCGGCCACCTCAACGGCGTCAAGGACGAGCTGACGGTGCTCGAGAACATTCGCTTCGAGGCGGCGCTGCGGGGCTCCGATGCCAGTACCGAGTCGGCTCTTGCGGCGCTGATCCGACTGGGTCTGGAGGACTTTGCCGATGTCCTCGCGCGTCAGCTGTCGCAGGGACAAAAGCGCCGAGTCGCGCTGGCGCGTCTTTGCGGGGCAGCGCGGGCGCGCCTCTGGATCCTCGACGAACCGTTCAATGCGCTCGATGCGCGCGCCGTCGGTTCGCTCTACGCGCTCATCGAGGAGCAGCTGGCGGCCGGGGGGATTGTCGTGTTGACGGCGCACCAGAAGGTTGATCTGCCCGCCGACGCGCTGCGCCTGGACCTGCTCAGCAGGGCGTTCGCATGACCGCGGCGCTGCTCGCGGTGATACGCCGGGATCTGCTGCTGGCGCTGCGCCAGCGCGGCGACGTCGTCAACGTATTGCTGTTTTTCGTGGTCGTCGTGACCATGGTTCCGCTGGGCGTGGGACCGGAGCTCAGCGTGCTGCGCATGATCGGGGCCGGAACCGTCTGGGTTGCGGCCTTGCTGGCATCCATCGTTTCCCTTGCGCGGCTGTTCGCCCTGGACTATGCGGACGGCTCGCTCGAGCAGATGCTGCTGTCGGGACAGCCGGCCTCGGTCGTCGTGATCGGCAAGATCCTCGCGCATTGGCTGGTGACGGGAGCGCCGATCACGCTGGCTGCCGTACCGATTTGCGTCATGTTCGACCTCGGGCTCGAGTCCACGGGCACGCTGGTGGCCGCGCTGGGGCTGGGAACGCCGGCGCTGAGCCTGATCGGCGCCGTAGGTGCGGCGCTGACGCTGGGCTTGCGCGGCGGTGGTGTATTGGTAACCTTGCTCGTGCTGCCCCTGACGGTGCCGGTGTTGATCTTCGGCGCCGGCGCGGTGGACGCCACCGCCGGCGGACTTTCGCCGGCCGCTGACCTGCTGCTGCTCGGCGGCCTGTCGCTGGGCTCGGCGGCGCTGGCCCCCTGGGCGATCGTGACGGCGCTGAGGATATCCTTGGAATAGGCCCCCTGGGGCAACGATTGCAAACCGCGCCACAACGAGACGCTCACCAAAATCTGCCATGCACGAAACAACCTCCGCGCGACCGGGTTTTCGCTTCTTTCACTACGCCTCGCCGCCGGAGTTTTATCGCCTGGCGGGCAAGGCGGTTCCCGCCTTTGCCACCCTGGCGGCAGTGCTGGCAGCGGTTGGCCTGTATCTGGGGTTCTTCGTCGCGCCGACGGACGCCCAGCAGGGGGAGGCCTATCGCATCATGTTCGTGCATGTCCCGGCAGCCTGGATGGCAATGTTCGTGTACATCATCATGGCCTTTTGGGCTGCCCTGGGGTTCATTCTCAATACGCGGATTTCCGCGATCATGGCCAACGCTCTGGCGCCGACCGGCGCGTCGATGGCGTTTTTGGCGCTCTGGACCGGGGCTCTCTGGGGTAGACCTGCGTGGGGCACCTACTGGGACTGGGACGCGCGCATGACCTCGACGCTGATCCTGTTGTTCCTCTACATGGGATTCATGGCGCTGCATAGCGCCATCGATGATCTGCGCCGGGCCGACCGCGCTGCCGGGGTCCTGGCCCTGGTGGGCGTAGTGAACGTGCCGATCATCTATTTCTCGGTGCAGTGGTGGAACTCCTTGCACCAGGGCTCCTCCATCAGTCTTGGCCGCGCGCCGACGATCGCGGCGCCGATGCTGGCGGCGATGCTCGTCATGGCGCTGGCGTTTTGGATGTATTGCATCGCCGCCGCGCTAAGCCGCGCACGAGCAATCGTTCTGGAGCGCGAGCGTGGCGCCGAGTGGGTC
>OKRD01000047.1 GCA_900290335.1 Burkholderiales bacterium
CAGCAGGTGGCCCTCGATCTGGCGCTTGGCCCAGTGCGAGGACGGCACGACGATGTCGTAGCCGGTATGCCCCGCCCGCAGCTTCGCGTACAACGCCTCGTTGGAGTCGAAGGTGTCGTAGTTGACCTTGATGCCGGTCTCCTTCTCGAAATCGCGGATCGTCGTCTCGCCGATGTAGTCCGACCAGTTGTAGACGTTGAGCACCTTGGCGTCGTCCGCGGCCGCGGCCGGGCCGCCGAGCATGGCGCCACATGCGAGCGCCAGCGCGCCCAGCGCCGCCGCCATCATGCGTGCCCTCCCCCGCCGACCGGTCCCCGCGGGCACCGGCCTCACTGCCTCGCTCGTCCAATTGCTCATCCCCATCCCTCGCCTCGCTCGCTGCGCAAATCCCGTCATGACACACTACACGTGAAGCAGCAGATGCTCCCGCTCCCAGGAACTGATCACCTTCATGAACTCATCGTATTCGAGCTCCTTGACCAGCCGGTATACCGTGACGAACCGCTGGCCCAGCACCGCCGCCAGCTCGGGGGACGCCGAGAGGTTCTGCAAGGCGTCCGACAGGCTGCGCGGCAGTTCGCGCTGGCTGCTGTAGGCGCTACCGCAGGATTCCTCCGTCGGTTCGATCTTTTGCGTCATGCCCAGGTAGCCGCAGGCCAGGGTCACGGCAGTGGCGACGTAGGGGTTGGCGTCGGCACCGATCACGCGGTTCTCGACGCGGCGCCCCTCGGGGCTCGAGCGCGGCACGCGGATGCCCACCGTGCGGTTGTCCCGACCCCAGCGGATGTTGATGGGCGCTCCGCTGTGGCGAACCAGACGCCGGTACGAATTCACGTAGGGGGCAAAAAAGGCCATGGCCGCCGGCATGTACTTCTGCAAGCCGCCGATGTAATGGCGGAAGGCCTCGGTGGGAGAGCCGTCGGCATGGGAGAAGATGTTGCGGCCGGTCTCGCGGTCGACCACGCTTTGATGGATGTGCATGGCGCTGCCCGGCTCGTTGGACATCGGTTTGGCCATGAACGTCGCGTACATCTTGTGGCGCAGCGCCGCCTCGCGCAAGGTGCGCTTGAAGTAGAAAACACGATCGGCCAGGTCCAGCGGATCGCCGTGCAGGAAGTTGACTTCCATCTGGCCGGCGCCCATCTCGTGGATCAGCGTGTCGACCTCCAGGCCCATGATCTCGCACCACTTGTAGATATCCTCGAACAGCGGATCGAACTCGTTGACCGCATCGATACTGTAGTGCTGGCGGCTGGTCTCCGCGCGGCCGCTGCGCCCGACCGGCGAGGTCAGGGGGAAATCGGGATCCGTGTTCTGGGCAATCAGGTAGAACTCGAGCTCGGGCGCGACCACCGGCGCCAGCCCCTTCTCGGCGTAGAGCTGGCGGACGCGGCGCAGGATCGAGCGCGGCGCAAAATCGACCAGCCGGCCGTCGGCGAAATAGCAGTCGTGAATGATTTGCGCCGTCCTTGCCGGCTCTGGCACCCAGGGAACCATGCACGCGGTCGAGGGATCGGCCAGCAGCTCCATGTCGACGTCATTGTCCGAAATGATCTCGGCATATTCGGCAGACTCGGGCGCTTCGCCGGTCACGGTCATGCCAAGCACGGACTCGGCAAGGCGCATGCCCCGGTCCTGCGTGAACCGCGTCCGCGGCAGGATCTTGCCCCGGGCTACGCCGGTGAGGTCCGGGACGAGGCACTCCACCTCATCAACGTGGTTGGCGTCGAACCAGCGTTCGAGGTCTGCCTGGGAGAAATTGTCTCGTATGGCCATAAAACGGCGCGGCGCTTCGTTGCGATGCCGCGCATCTGTGGGAAAGGGGTTTGCTGGCCCGAGACCGCTGCCGACTCAGCGGCGGCAGCACACGGCGGTCGATTCGGCAGCAATCGGAAGGCTTCTTTGCTGTTGTCGTGCCATCGGAATAACAATGCATGATCACGCCGCGCGCGGCAGCGTCGACGACTGGGCACCGCGGCTGCGACCGAGCCGGTATACGCGACAGGCCTCCCCAAAGGCGCGGAAGATCCGCACCGAAACCGGGTTCTCTAGCACCTTCCATTCCGGGTGCCATTGGACTCCGAGGGAAAACCCCGGGTGCGCGCCCACGCGCACGGCCTCGATGACATGGTCCGGCGCAATCGCTTCGGCGGTGAGCCCCGGCGCTAGGGAGTCGATTCCCTGCCCATGCAGGGAGTTGACCGTGATGCGCCGCTCGCCGACGATTTGCTCGAGCAAGCTGCCGGCGACGATTTCCACGTCGTGCGCGGGCCCGTATTGCTTCTCGGGCGCCGCGCTGAGATTTTCACGGTGATCGCGCTTTCCCGGCACCTCGTGGATCGCCTGGTGCAGGGAGCCGCCCATGGCCACGTTGACCTCCTGCAGCCCGCGGCATATCGCCAACAGCGGAATGCCGTGTTCAATGGCCAAACGCACGAGCGGCAAGGTAACCGAGTCGCGCTCCTCGTCCAGCGGCAACGCGGGATCGCGCAGTTCCTGACCGAAATGGGACGGGTGCACATTGGCCGGCGAACCGGTCAGCAAGATGCCGTCGGCCAGTTCGAGGTACGGGCGGAATTCGCTCGCCCCGCCCGTGGGCACGAGCAAGGGCAGGCAGTCCGATGCCACCCGCACCGCGTCGGCGTACTTGCGTCCCAGGGCATAGTAGAGGTGACCGCCGATGACCCGGTTGTCACAGGGAATCATTACGTAGGGCGGTGTCATCGGCCCGCTTGCAGCGCTCACGGTAAAAGCTCAATTCGGCGTCAATCGTAGCGGTCGAATGCCATCGCCAATGTGCCCGCAGGCGGGATGGGCCGCGGCAACGACTCGGTCCCAAGTCTGCTTGCATGGGAACGCCTGTAACAGTACCACTTTCCCCAGCGCCCGGGGTGTCGACCGTCGGTCAAAGTGGACCTATTGGCAACACACAAAGTGGCGCTGGACATGGTCCGGTGCGCAACCAAGAATCAACCCTGTTCCCCCGCGGCCCGCCCATGCTTGCCTCCGAAGACCATCTGACGCGCAACTCCTATTACCTGGCTACGGCCGCTGCGGACCTGCACTTCGCGCCGCTGGAAGGCGCGGGCTCCTGCGACGTGTGCATCGTTGGCGCAGGTCTGGCGGGTCTGTCGGCGGCGATCGACCTGCGACGCGCCGGCCTGGACGTCGTCGTGCTCGAAGGAATGCAGGTGGGCTGGGGAGCGTCCGGCCGCAACGGCGGCCAGGCCCTCAGCGGCCTGGCCTGCGACATGTCGGTGGTGCGCGGCCAGCTCGGCCGCGAAGCGGCGCGTGTCATCTGGGATATGACCGTCGAGGCCGTGCAGCTCATCCACGAGCGGCGCAGGGAATTCGCCATCGACTGCCAGTGGCACAACGGGTTCATCGCCGCGGCCATCGGCGCGCGCAAGGCGCGCGAGCTGCGCGCTTGGGTCGAGGAGCTCGAGCGCGACTACGGCTACGGCGGCATGCGTCTGATCGAGAGCGCGAAGGTGCGCCAGTGGATCGACAGCGCGCGCTACCAGGCGCTGGCCTACGATCCGCGCGGCGGGCACTTGCATCCCCTGCTCTACACGCAGGCCCTGGCACGCGTCGCGGCCGGACTCGGGGCGCGAATCCACGAGGGCTCGCGCGCCCTGCGCCTGGAGCGCGGCGCCTTGCCCATCGTGTACACCGCGCGCGGCGCGATGCGCTGCCGCCACGTGCTGCTTGCGGGCAACGTCTATCTCGAGGACCTGGCGCGCGAGGTCAGCAATCGCATCATGCCCGTCGGCACATTCATCGCGGCCAGCGCGCGCCTGGATGCCGAGCGCGCCCGGGCGCTGATCCCGAGCGGCGCCTCTGTCTGCGACACGCAGTTCGTCCTCGAATACTTCCGCCTATCGGCCGACGATCGCATGCTCTTCGGCGGCCGCGTTAGCTACTCGACCGTCGCGCCCTTGCATCTCGCGGCGGCCATGCGCCGGCGCATGGTCAACGTCTTCCCGCAGTTGCACGATGTGCCGGTCGAGTACTCCTGGGGCGGCTTCGTCGACATCACGATGAACCGCGCGCCCGATTTCGGCCGCATCGATCCCAACATCTATTACGTGCAGGGATTCTCCGGGCATGGCTTGGCGCTGAGCGGTCTTGCAGGGCGACTGGCAGCCGAGGCGATCCGCGGTTCGTCCGCCCGTTTTGACGTGTTCGCGCGCATGCGCCACCACGACTTTCCCGGAGGCCGCCTGCTGCGCACGCCGGCCCTGATACTTGCGACCGCGTGGTACCGCCTGCGCGATGTGATGGGCTAGCGGGCCTGCGCTGCGTGCTCCACGGGCTCATAAGCAGGCCAAAAATTAGTGACGCAACGAGATACCACCGGTCTGCGCCGCAAGCGTGCCGAGGTTTGCGACTTGCCCCCGTTGCTTCCTTCGGACGCTTGGAAAAGCAGGCCTTCGCCTATGTCGCTGATCGGCCAGACATGCAAGGGGTTCGTAGCAGTCCACTAGTGACCTATCCAAATCCCTGCTAATCTTTTGGCTGTGGGTAGGTATATAGGCATAGGGGAAGCCGCCCAATTGCTCGGCGTCTCGATTACCACGCTGCGGCGATGGGAAGCAACTGGTCGTCTAGTTCCCGAACGAACCCAAGGCGCTCATCGTCGATATGACGCGGTCCAGCTGCGGCCCGAGCTCTATCGAGCGGGGAAGAACGGCGATCGGAAAACGATCGCCTATGCCCGCGTGTCAAGCCACGATCAGAAAGCCGATCTTGAACGGCAATAACACGTCCTTGAACTCTACTGCGCTCGGCAGGGATGGACTTTCGAAATAATTTCCGACCTTGGCTCGGGGATGAACTACCACAAAAGAGGATTGAAACGCCTGCTCGACGCGGTCATAGCCGGG
>OKRD01000053.1 GCA_900290335.1 Burkholderiales bacterium
ATGTTGACCGGGGTGAACATCGACGCGACCGTGGCGTTGGCGCGCGCGGTGCGGATCCCGGTCCTGGCGAGCGGCGGCATCGCCGATATCGGCGACGTTGACCGCCTCTGTGCGGTCGAGGGCGATGGCGTCGAGGGGGCGATACTCGGACGCGCACTGTACGAAGGAAAACTCGACTTCAAGGCTGCCCTGGCGCGTGCCGCTGCGCTGGCGCAATAGTGGGGACGGCACGCCCTTGCTGCCGCTGCGCCCCCCGGGGCGGTGCGGTTTTTCTTGCCTCGACGGTAATGGGGCCCTGAGCCATGCTCGCCAAGAGAATCATCCCGTGTCTCGACGTGACCGCCGGACGGGTGGTCAAGGGAATCAATTTCCAGGGTTTGCGCGACGCCGGCGATCCGGTCGAGGTGGCGGCGCGCTACGACGGGGAAGGTGCCGACGAGCTGACATTCCTCGACATCACGGCCAGCTCCGATCAGCGCGAGACGATCCTGGAGGTCATCGAGGCGGTCGCGCGGCAGACGTTTATTCCCCTTACCGTTGGTGGCGGCGTGCGCAAAGTCGAAGACGTGCGCCGCCTGCTCAACGCCGGGGCCGACAAGATCTCCATCAACACGGCGGGCGTGCTTGATCCCCAGCTGTTCGCGCAGGCCAGCGGGCGCTTTGGCGCACAATGCATTGTCGCCGCGATCGATGCCCGGCGACGCGACCGAGCGGATCCGGCGCAGGGCTGGGAGGTGTATACGCATGGTGGGCGATCTGCCACCGGAATCGATGCCGTCGCCTGGGCGCGTCAAGCGGTGGAACTGGGTGCCGGCGAGATTCTGCTCACCAGCATGGATCGCGACGGGACCCGCATGGGCTTTGACCTGGAGCTTACCGCGGCCGTCACGGATGCCGTGAGCGTGCCCGTCATTGCATCGGGCGGCGTGGGGTCGCTGCAGCACCTAGCCGACGGCATATTGCTGGGGCATGCCGACGGCGTGCTCGCGGCCTCGATCTTTCACTACGGGGAGTTCACCGTGCAGGCAGCAAAGCGCTTTTTGGCGGAACGCGGAATTCCGATGAGGCTGACATGAGCAGCGCTGCCAACGTTCCGGTCCCCGCGCCTGGCGGCAGCCTCTCTTGGCTCGATGCGGTTGTCTTCGACGCCGCCGGCCTGGTGCCGGTGATCGCGCAGCAGGTGCAAGACCAGCGGGTGCTGATGCTGGCGTGGGCCGATCGTGCCGCCCTCGAGCAGACCCAGCGCTCCGGCTTTGCGACTTACTACTCGCGCTCGCGGGCGCGCCAGTGGCGCAAGGGCGAGCAGTCGGGGCATACGCAGCGGGTGCACGAGATTCGCATCGATTGCGACGGCGATGCGGTGCTTTACCTCGTCGNNCCTGCCACACCGGGCGTGCGAGTTGCTTTTTCCGGCGGCTAGAGAACGGCCTCTGGCGGGAAATCGATCCGGTTCTGGTCGTTCCGGAGCTGATGTACCGGGGAGGGACGTCGTGATGCAAAAGGACGCCGCTTCCATCCTTGCCCGGCTTGCCGACATCATCGATTCCCGTCGCGGCGGTGATCCGGAGCGTTCGTACGTCGCCCGCCTCTTGGCACAGGCACCCGACTCGGTGCTGAAAAAGATCGGCGAAGAGGCCACGGAGACCGTGATGGCGGCCAAGGACGGCGATCGTGAGCGCATCGTCGCGGAGACCGCGGACCTGTGGTTTCATTGCCTGGTGATGCTTTCCCACTTTGGGCTGCGCCCGGAACAGGTCCTGGCCGAACTCGACCGCCGCGCCGGAGTCTCGGGACTGGAGGAAAAGGCGTTGCGCAAGGCGTTGCGCCGTGAAAGCGGCAACGTTTCGCCGCCGGAGCAAGAAAATGGTTGATGCAACGCCCGCTTCCTGCCTGTTTTGCCGGATTGCCCGAGGGGAAATCCCGTCTCGTTCGGTGTTCCAGGACGACGAAGTCATCGTATTTCACGACATCCACCCGGCGGCCCCGGTGCACCTGCTGATCGTTCCCAAGCGTCACATCGATTCGCTGCTCGATGCCGAGGCGGATCATCAGTCGCTATTGGGTAAAATGCTGCTACTTGCGCCGCGACTGGCTAAGGAGCAGGGCGCAAGCGATGGATTCCGCCTCATCGTCAACAACGGTACGGGCGGCGGGCAGGAAGTCTTCCATCTTCATTTCCACGTGCTTGGCGGCCCACGGCCTTGGCGCCAGATGTCTATCGGGAGGTAACTATGGGCTCGCTTTCCATTTGGCATTGGCTGATCGTGCTGGTGGTCGTCATTCTCGTTTTTGGCACCGGGAAGCTCAAAAACATGGGCCGCGACCTGGGCGGAGCGATCAAGGGTTTCAAGGAAGGAATCAAGGAGGGGACCGATTCGGCGACCCCGCCTCCGCCGCAAAAGGTTGAGGATTCCTCGCGGCCCGCAGGACAAACAATCGACGTTGCGGCGCGCGAAAAAGGCGGTGGTTGAGCTCCGCCTTGGGCGCACCAGTTGAAGCGTTCGGCCGGCATGTTCGATTTTGGTGAGATCCTGGTCATCGGCGTCGTGGCGCTGATCGTGCTTCCGCCGGAGCGATTGCCGCAGGCGGCACGCACCCTGGGGCAATGGATCGGCAAGCTGCAGCATTACGTCGGCCAGATGCGCGCGGAGTTTGACCGGGAATTCCATCTCTCTGATTTACGGCGTCTGGGCGAGGAGGCGCGCGCCAGCGCGCGTTCCGTAGAGACGGAGCTGCGGGGCGTCGTCTCGGGGGTCGAATCAGAAGTTGGCAAGGTGGCCGCCGATGCCATGGTCCCCCTGGGAGACAATTCCTGGACCGGTGGCGGGCAGCCATTGCCGCCGATGAGCTTCCCGCGGCGGTACAAGCCGCGTCCCTCGATCGATGACCTGACGCAGGAAATTGAGCGCCTGAAGCGCCAGCTTGCCTTGCCAGACGCATCGGCCGGATCGCGCCGCAAGTTCGCGCCGCGCGCCCGCGTCAACCGTGCGCGTGTGCGGCGCTAAGCGGACCCGCGCATGAATGGTGACGGTGGGTTGCGGCCCGAACGGGTTTGGCCATGACGCAGGACGATCAAGAAGAACAGGGCTTCCTGTCCCACCTGGTCGAGTTGCGCAATCGCCTGGTGCGCGCCGCGCTGTCGGTGTTGATCGTGTTCCTGGGGCTGTGGCCCTTCATGCGGCAAATCTTCGATCTGCTCTCGCGGCCGATGATCGGGGCCCTGCCCCAGGGCGCCAAGCTGCTCGCCACCGGCGTCATAACCCCTTTTCTGGTGCCGCTCAAGGTCACGCTGTTCGCCGCGTTCCTCCTGGCCTCGCCCTACGTTCTTTATCAGGCCTGGGCCTTCGTCGCCCCAGGGCTGTACCAGCACGAAAAGCGGCTGGCGCTGCCGGTGCTGGTTTCGAGTGTGGGAATGTTCTTCGCTGGCATTGCGTACTGCTATTTCGTCGTATTTGGCGTCATCTTCCGGTTTGTCGCCGGCTTCGCCCCGGAAAACATCAATGTCTCGCCCGACATCGAGCAGTACTTCGATTTTGTCATGCGCATGTTCATCGCCTTCGGGCTGGCGTTCGAGGTGCCGATCGCCGTAATGCTGCTGGTGCGTCTGGGCGTCACCACGGTCGCCAAATTGCGTCACGTGCGACCGTACGTGATCGTCGGGGCATTCGTGGTCGCCGCCATCGTGACCCCTCCCGACGTCCTTTCGCAGCTATTGCTGGCACTGCCGCTTTGGCTGCTCTTTGAGCTTGGCGTGGTGTCGGCCACGATTGTCGGCGGCAAGGACCGGCAGGAGGCGCCTGTCGAGTGATGCGGCCGAAGCGGCGCCAGTCTTGCCGCGCCGTCGTCGCGATGGCTCGCTAGCGTACGGGCGGCGGGGGCCGCTCGCCGACGCGGATCTTCAGATCGAGCTCCTTGGCTTCGCGCAGCACGTGCACCGACGCGGCGGCCCCGGGTTCGAGCTGCGCGATCTGGCTCAGCATTGCCCGGCGCTCGGTGACGTTGGTGCCGTTGATCGATACAACCACGTCGCCGGGCTCCATTCCCGCGCGCTCCGCCGGTCCGCTGGGCACCACCATGCGCACCACCACTCCCTCCTTGCGCTTGAGCCGCAACGTGTCGGCAAGTTCGGGAGTGATGTCGTAGGGCTCGATGCCGAAGTAACCGCGCTTGACCCGTCCATTTTGCACGATCTGGTTCATGACCTGCGTGACGATCGAGGTCGGGATCGCAAACCCAATGCCGATCGAACCGCCGGTGCGCGAGAAGATCGCGGTGTTGATCCCGACCAGGTGCCCGTTGCTGTCGACCAGTGCCCCGCCGGAGTTGCCTTCATTGATCGCGGCGTCGGTCTGTATGAAGTTCTCGAACGCATTGATGCCCAGGTTGGTTCGTCCCAGGGCTGAGACGATGCCCATGGTTACCGTCTGGCCGACGTCAAAGGGGTTGCCAATGGCGAGGACAACATCGCCGACTTTGAGGGTTTCCGACCGGCCGAAGATCATGATCGGCAGGTCGGGAAGGTCGATCTTGAGCACTGCCAGGTCGGTTTCGGGGTCGGCTCCCACCAGGCGAGCACTGACGCGGCGCCCGTCACCGAGTGCAACCGCAATCTCATCGGCCGCCTGAACCACGTGATTGTTCGTGAGCACGTAGCCGTCGGCGGTGGCGATGACCCCCGAACCCAGGCGCGCAACGGTCTGTGGTTCGGAATCGGCTGATGCCCCGAAGAATTGGCGCGCCATCAGGTCGTCCGCGCTGGCGCGGGAGATCTGCTTGGCCGTGTATACATTGACCACCGCCGGCATCGCGCGCATCGCGGCGTCGGCGTAGGAACCCAGGGCGTTGACGCGGTTCACGGGTTCATCGGCAGCAACCTGACGAATCGAGGTTCCCGCAACCGGGCTGGCGGGCGCCGTCGCCTGCGAGGCTGTTTTGCCAGCCGCCGATTCACGGG
>OKRD01000030.1 GCA_900290335.1 Burkholderiales bacterium
CCTGCGCACGCCGATGGGGTTCGGCATGGCGCCGATGCGCGACGGCAAGGTGGTGCCGCCGGCAGAGTTCAATGCCTGGTCGGAGGCGGGGCAGCGCGCGACGCGCGACGCCATCGAGGAACTCGAAAAGGAGCTGGAGCAGACGCTGCGCTCGATTCCCCGCATGGAGAAGGAGCAACGCGACGCGGTGCGCGCGCTGGACCGGGAGACCGCCGAGTTCGCCGTGGCGCAGCCATTCGAGCAGGTCAAGGCGCAGTTCGGCGATCTGCCGGCGGTGTTGCAGCACATCGAGGCGATGCGCGCCGATCTGTTGGAGAACCTGCCGTTCTTCATCTCGGCGGAAGCCGCGGCGCAGGGCCCGCAGCAGGCAGCGATGCGGCTGGTCGGACCGTACGATCGCTACGAGGTTAACGTGCTGGTCACCCAGGCGGATCATGCCGCGGGCGCGCCTGTCGTCGAGGAGCCGCATCCCACCTTGGCGAACCTGGTGGGCCGGATCGAGTACCTGCAGGTTCAGGGCGCTCTGGTGACGAATTTCCGGCTGATCAAGGCGGGTGCGCTGCACCGGGCCAACGGCGGCACGATTCTGCTCGACGCCCGCAGCCTGCTCACGGAGCCGTTCAGCTGGGTGGCGCTGAAGCGCGCGCTGCTGCAACAGGAGGTCACCATCGAGGATGTCGCCCGTTTCATTGGGCTGACCACGACGGTCTCGCTGGAGCCGGACCCAATCCCGTTGAGCGTGAAGGTCGTGCTGTTCGGCGACCGGATGCTCTACTATCTGCTGGCGTCAGTCGATCCGGAGGTTGCGCAGCACTTCAAGGTCATCGCGGATTTCGACGACGACATCAGCCGATCGCCGGCGAGCGAGGGGATGCTGGCCCGGCTGATCGGCGAAATCGCGGCGCAGGAGAAGCTGCGGCCACTGGATCGGGGCGGTGTCAGCCGGGCCGTGGAGCATGCGGCGCGGCTGGCCGATGACGCCAACAAGCTGACCCTGCTGGTCGAACGGATGCACGACCTGGTTGCCGAGGCGAACCATCTGGCCGGGCGGAACGGCAGGCAGATGGTGACGCGCGCGGACGTCGATCAGGCGATCGCGCAGCAGATACACCGCGCTTCGCGCCTTCGCGAGCGCAGCCAGGAGATGATTCTGCGCGACATCGCGCTGATCGATACCGCCGGCACGCGGGTCGGCCAGGTGAACGGCCTCAGCGTGCTCTCCCTGGGTGACTATTCCTTCGGGCGGCCGACCCGCATCACCTGCCGGACGCGGCCGGGCGGGGGGAAAATCGTCGACATCGAACGCGAGGTGGAGCTGGGCGGTCCGCTGCATTCCAAGGGAGTCCTGATTCTCTCGGGGTTTCTTGTCGGCCGCTACGCGTTGGATTCGCCGATGTCGCTCTACGCCAGCCTGGTGTTCGAGCAGTCCTATGGCGGTGTCGATGGCGACAGCGCCTCGTCGGCCGAACTCTATGCGTTGCTGTCGGCGCTCGCCGAGGCGCCGGTGCGCCAGGATCTGGCGGTAACGGGCTCGGTCAATCAGCACGGCGTGGTGCAGGCGATCGGCGGGGTGAACGAGAAGATCGAGGGGTTTTTCGATGTCTGCTCCGCGCGCGGCCTGACGGGGTCGCAGGGCGTGCTGATCCCGCGGGCGAATGTGCAGCATTTGATGCTGCGGGCGGACGTGGTGGAGGCCTGTGCCGCAGGCCGCTTCGCGATCTACCCGGTGGAGACCATCGATCAGGGCATTGCACTGCTGAGCGGAATGCCGGCGGGCCAGCGCGGCGATGACGGCGCCTATCCCGCCGGTTCGGTGAACCGGGCAGTGGAGGAACGGCTGAAACGGTTCACCAAGGCACGCAAGGAAGCGGGCGGCGCAAAGTCGGATGCGGACGTGACATGAGCGACCAGGCGCGATCGGCGTATCGCCGACTCATTCTCGATCTTTGCCATGGCACGAGCGATGCGGAGAGCATGCGCGCGGCGGTGGAGTTTGCGCGTCTGCTCGGCCTCGATCTGCACTGCCTATTCATCGAGGACGAGGCGGTGCTTGCTCTGGCAGAGCTGCCGTTCGCTCGCGAAATTCGGCTGCCGACGCATGACTGGAGCCCGATCGACGTGAGTACCATCGAAGCGGAACTCCGCCAGGCGGCGAACCAGACGCGCCGGTTGCTGGACAAGATCATCGAGGGCATCGGGATTTCGAGTGAATTCGAGGTGCTGCGCGGCGATCCCGCTGCCTGTATCGCGGCGCTTTGCCGGAGCGGCGACATTGTCGTCGTCGCCGAACCTGGCCCTCCGCTTGGCCGAACGACGCAAAGCGTCATGCGGTTGCGAGCGGCGGCGCACGAGTCGGCGGCGTCCGTACTGCTGCTGCCGACGCGCCTCAGGCCGCGGCGTGGGCCGGTGGTGGCGGTACTGGCGGATGCGGCGGATGCCAGCCTGGATGTGGGGTGCAGAATTGCAACGGCGGCGGAGGAAGACCTGGTGATCCTGCTGCCCGAACCACTCGCGGCGGCTGCCGGTGTTGCCGTGGCAGACCGTGTGACGGACCGCGCGCGTGCCTTGGGTCTGCCGCGCGAGCGGATCACGGTTCAGCCTGTGCGTGGCGCCCAGGCGGATGACGTGGTGCACGCGTTGAGCGGTCTGCGGGAGCGGCTGATCGTGATGACGCGCGCGTCTTCCGCCGCCAGCGATGCCACTGGCGCCTCGCGTATCGCGGCGGCACGGGGTGTGCCGGTGCTGCTGCTGGAGGCGGAGGCTCAGGCCAATCGGTAGAGCGTTTTCACGTTGCGTGGAGATACGTGCGAGCGTCGCTACTTGCGATGGGTTTCCCCGCGGATCAAGTCCGCGGGTCAACCCATCCTTGTATGGGGTTTTTGCAGTCAAGAGATAATTGTCAGAAGCGGCCTCCTCTTTCGGTGAGCGGTGATCGGGCGAAGATGGAACGATCGGAGGGGAGCCCGCCATTGGGCGCGGATCATCGCGC
>OKRD01000097.1 GCA_900290335.1 Burkholderiales bacterium
TGAGGTGGCGGCGGGCTGGGCGATCCGCCGCGCCCGCCGCTTGCTGGTACGCCCCGCCCTCAGTGAACCGTGCGCTCGAACGTGAACGCGCCGTCGCGGAAGTCCACCGGCACCACGTCCTTGGGTCCAATCTTGCCCTCCAGCACGCGCATGGCAAGCGGATTCTCGATCTGCTGCTGGATCGCCCGCTTGAGCGGCCGCGCCCCGTAGAGCGGATCGAACCCGACCTTGGCGATCTCCGCCAACGCCGCGTCGCTTACGACCAGCTTCATTTCTTGCGCCGCCAGCCGGGCCTCGAGCCGGCGCAGCTGGATGCGCGCAATCTCGGCAATCTGCGCCCGGTCCAAGGCCGCGAATACTACGATCTCGTCTATGCGATTGATGAACTCCGGCCGGAAATGCGAACGCACCTCGCCCATCACGGATTCGCGGATGAGTTCGGGGTCCTGCCCGGCGAGCCGCTGGATCTCGTGGGAACCCAGGTTCGAGGTCATGACGATCACGGTGTTCTTGAAGTCCACTGTGCGCCCTTGGCCGTCGGTCATTCGCCCATCGTCGAGCACCTGCAGCAGCACGCTGAAGACATCGGCGTGCGCCTTTTCGACCTCGTCGAGCAAGATCACGCAGTAGGGCTTGCGGCGCACGAGCTCAGTGAGCTGCCCGCCCTCCTCGTAACCGACATAGCCGGGAGGGGCACCGATGAGACGCGCCACCGAGTGCTTTTCCATGTACTCCGACATGTCGATGCGGATCAGGTGCTCCTCGCTGTCGAACAAGAATTCGGACAGCGCCTTGCACAGCTCCGTCTTCCCGACCCCCGTGGGACCCAGGAACAGGAACGAGCCGTAGGGACGGTTGGGGTCGGCCAGTCCCGCGCGGGAGCGCCGGATGGCGTCCGATACCAGGCGCACGGCCTCCTCCTGGCCGACCACGCGCTGCCGCAGGCGCTCCTCCATGTGCAGCAGCTTCTCGCGCTCGCCCTGCATCATCTTGGAAACCGGGATACCGGTTGCCCGCGACACGAGCTCGGCGATCTCCTCGGCGCCGACCTCCTTGCGCAGCAGCTTGAACTCGCGCTTGGACCCCGAAGCCTCGGCTGCTTTGAGCTGGTTCTCGAGCTGGGGCAGCTTGCCGTATTGGATCTCGGCAAGCTTGTCGAACTGGCCATGGCGCTGCAAGTCGGCCATCTTGGCGCGCAGCCGGTCGATCTCGGTCTTGATGTTTGCCGCCCCCTGCACCGCGGCCTTCTCCGAGCGCAGCACTTCGTCCAGGTCGGCGTATTCGCGTTCCAGATTGGCGATTTCTTCCTCGATGAGGAGCAGGCGCTTGCGGGAGGCTTCGTCGTTTTCCTTCTTGACGGCCTCGCGCTCGATCTTGAGCTGTATCAGGCGCCGGTCGAGCCGGTCCATCGATTCGGGCTTGGAATCGATTTCCATCTTGATGCGCGCGGCGGCCTCGTCGATCAGGTCGATGGCCTTGTCGGGCAAGAAGCGATCGGTGATGTAGCGGTTCGACAGCTCCGCCGCGGCCACGATCGCCGGGTCGGTGATTTCCACGCCGTGATGCAGCTCGTAGCGCTCCTGCAGTCCGCGCAAGATGGCAATGGTCGATTCCACCGATGGCTCGCCGACGATGATCTTCTGGAAGCGCCGCTCCAGTGCCGCGTCCTTTTCGATGTACTTGCGATACTCGTCGAGGGTCGTGGCGCCGATGCAATGCAGCTCCCCGCGCGCCAGCGCCGGCTTGAGCATGTTGCCAGCGTCGATCGCCCCCTCGGCCTTGCCCGCCCCGACCATCGTATGAATCTCGTCGATGAAGACAATGGTGCGGCCCTCGTCGGCGGCAATCTCCTTCAGCACGGCCTTGAGCCGCTCCTCGAACTCGCCGCGGTACTTGGCGCCCGCCAGCAAGGCGGCCAGGTCCAGGGTCAAGACGCGCTTGTCCTTGAGCGTCTCGGGAACTTCCCCGTTGACGATGCGCTGCGCCAATCCCTCGACGATTGCGGTCTTGCCCACGCCGGGTTCACCAATGAGTACCGGATTGTTCTTGGTGCGCCGCTGCAGGATCTGAATAGAGCGCCGGATCTCGTCGTCGCGGCCGATCACCGGATCGAGCTTGCCCGCGCGCGCCCGTTCGGTCAGATCGATCGTGTACTTCTTCAAGGCCTCGCGCTGGCCTTCGGCCTCGGCCGAGCCGACGTTGGCGCCGCCGCGCACCGCCTCTATGGCCGCCTCCATGCTCTTGCGGCTGGTCCCATGCTCCCGCAGCAGGCGGCCGGCCTCGCCCTTGTCATCGGTCAGGGCAAGGACGAAGAGCTCGCTGGCGATATACGCGTCGCCGCGCTTTTGCGCCTCTTTTTCCGTCTGGTTGAGCAGGCCCAGCAGCTCGCGGCTGATCTGTACCTGTCCGTCGATGCCCTGCACCTGGGGCAGGCGCTTGAGCGCGGCTTCGACGGCGGTGCCCAGCGGTCCGACCGCGACCCCGGCGCGCTGCAGCAGCGAGCGGGCCGAGCCGTCGTCCTGGCGCAGCATCGCCGCGAGCAGGTGCACCGGCTCGATGTACTGCTGGTCATTGCCCAGGGCTATCGACTGGGCGTCGGCCAGGGCTTCCTGAAAGCGCGTGGTGAGCTTGTCTTGGCGCATGAGAGTCTTTGTCGTTGTCTATGGAAATTGCGCGGTCGTGACCGGCTTGGCCAGGCTCGGACCAACCTTGCCGGCCCCGGATCGGTACAACCCTGATGAGGACAAGGTTGGGGGTGCAAGCGCGAAATTCAAGGTTGCCACCGCGCCAAGCCTCCCCTCTCGATGAAAAACCCCCGGCCAGCTCCGCCGGCGGGTGCCCACGCGGTCAGCTACCCTGGCGCCCCAAGAATCGGTCGCGGCCAGTGCCGTCGCCCCTTACCGCTCGGGCGGCGCCGCTGCCGGGCCGCGATGCCACTGTTCTCGGGCCCGTTCATCGCTGTCCCGGGCCTCTACCCAGCGCGCGCCCTTGCCGCCGGATTCGCGCTTCCAAAACGGCGCCTGAGTCTTGAGATAGTCGATGATGAAGCGGCAGGCGTCGAAAGCCGCGTCCCGATGGCTGCTGGCCGTTGCCACGAGCACGATCCGCTCGCCCGGGCGCAGCGCGCCGACGCGGTGAATCACGCGCACCCGTATCAGATCCCATCGCGCGAGGGCCTGCTCGACGATGTCTTGCAGGCTGCGCTCGGTCATGCCCGGATAGTGCTCGAGGGTGATTTGCTCGACGGGAAAATCACCGCTGAAATCGCGCGCTATGCCCACGAAGCTCACGACCGCCCCGGTCGCCGCGCCGCCCAGAGCGTCGATTTCGGCACCCGGATCGAAATCCTCCTGCTGAACGCTTATCTGCCACCGCTGTGCCATCCGCGCTCCCGCCCTTGGGGCCGACCTGCGCTGCCCGTCAACCGCCGGTCACCGGCGGAAAGAACGCCACTTCCGCGCCGTCGTGCAGCCTGGTCTCGTCCGGACTCACCACCTGATCGAGCGCGATGCGAATCGGCTGCACCATGGAAAAAGCGCTCGACCAGGGTTCGCCGCGCAAGACGAGCCAGCTGCGAAGCTGTCCCACGCTGGTGACCGTCGCCGGCGGTTCGACGACTTCGCGCGTCCGGCCCACCGCCTCGCGCAAACGCGCAAAATACAAAATCGTCACTTGCATGATAGGGCACTCGATGCCTGGGTGCTTGGTCCGGCTGCCGCCGCGCTGGCGAGGGCCCGGGCGCAACTACGCCGGGCCCGTCAGCTCCGAAAAAGACAGAAAACGAACGCTTTGCCCGCGCTTGACCGGCGTAGCCGGCGGCAGATCGACGAGCCCGTCGGCCCACGTCACGGAGCTTAGCAGCGAGGAATTCTGGCTGGGGAACAGATCCAGCCCACCGGAATCGTTGAGGCGCACGCGCAGGAACTCGCGCCGGGCGTTGTCGGCCGCGCGCTCGAAATCCGCGCGCAACGGCACGGCCTTGGGCGCCACATCGCGCACCCCCAGGCGGCGCAGCAGGAACGGGCGCACCAGCAGGACGAAGGTGACAAAGGCCGACACCGGATTGCCGGGCAACCCGATGAAGGGCACCTCGCGCACCCGCCCGAACGCCAGCGGTCTGCCGGGCTTCATGGCAATCTGCCACAGCTGCAATTCGCCCAACGCGGCCAGGGCCGCCTTGACGTGGTCCTCCTCCCCGACCGATACCCCACCCGAGCTCAGAATCAAGTCGGCGTCGCCGGCCGCGTCCTCGAGCGCCTTGCGTGTCGCTTCGAGCCGGTCGGGGACGATTCCCATGTCACGCACGTAGCAACCCAGCGTCTCGAGCAAACCGGTCAGGACGAAGCGGTTGGAGTTGTAGATGCGCCCGGGCGCGCGCGCCTCCCCGGGCATCGCCAGCTCGTCGCCGGTGCATAGCAGCGCCACGCGGGGGCGCCGGACCACCGCCAGATGAGCCACGCCCACCGAAGCGGCGATGCCCAGATGCTGCGCCCGCAGCGCCGCCCCGGCGGGCAATGCCACCGCGCCGCGGGCGATGTCGCTGCCGACGCGCCGGATCCACTGGCCAGGCTTGGGAGCCTCCAGGATGACGACGTTTTCGCCCTCGGCACGCGTGGCCTCCTGCATCACGACGGCGTCGCTGCCCTCGGGTATCGGGGCACCGGTGAAAATACGCGCTGCCGCGGCCGCCGGCAGTTGGCTCGGGCCCTGGCCCGCCGCAATCCGCAGGCGCACGGGGAGCGTTGCCGGGATCTGCCCCAGGTCGCCGCAACGAACAGCATAGCCATCCATCTGCGAGTTATCCAGCGGCGGCACGTCAACGAGCGCGACCACGGGTCGCGCCAGCACGCGCCCGCCGCCCGCCTGGGTCGGCAGCTCCTCAGTCCCGGCCAGCGGCTGCGCCGCCGCCAGCATGCGCTCCTGAGCTTGTTCGATGGTCAGCACCACGGCACCTCGAGGTGAATCGCGATGAATCGGGCAATCGCGTCGATATCGTTGAGATCGAGCACCGGCACCGATGATTGTATCGATCCGGCCGGCGCCTGGTCCGACGCCAGCGCGATCACCGCCGGCGCCGCGCTGGCCGCTTGCCCGGGCCCAGCGGGCCGATCGGGATCTTGCGCGCCGCGGTCCCGGCGCACTTCGATGAACGGTATGCCCGCCTGCCCGCGGTAGCCCTCGACCAGCACCAGCTCGCAGGGATCGAGCCGGGCCAACTGGCGCAGCAGTTCCGTGCCCGGCGCGGGCGCGGGCGCGTCTTCATCGCTCAGCAGCGCCCAGCGCTGCCCCGATGCGATCAGCACTTGGGCCGCGCCGGCGGCGCGGAAACGGTACGAGTCCTTGCCGGGTCGATCGATATCGAAGCCGTGGTGGGCATGCTTGATGGCCGCCACTCGCAGGCCGGCGCGGGAAAAGCGCGCGATCAGGCGCTCGATCAGCGTGGTCTTGCCTGCGCCGGAACTGCCGACGAATCCGATTGCCTTCAAGAGGGCCCCCTGGGTCTGCGGCAGAGGTCGGAGTCGAGTCGCGCGCGGCTTGGGGTCGGCGGCACTGCGCGCTACAGCGCATGCGCCTGCAAGAACTGGCGCAGCCGCTCGGGGTCGGCCGCAAGCTGTTCATAGCGCTGCGGCAACTGCTCGATGTCCCGAAACGCGGCCGGCCGCTCCGGGTCCCGGCCGATCGCCTCGCGGATCGTCTCGGCAAATTTTGCGGGCAGGGCCGTCTCCAGGCAAACCATCGGTATACCGGCGCGGCGATGCTCGCGCGCCACCTTCACGCCGTCGGCGGTGTGCGGATCGAGTATGCGCCGGTCGTGCTCGTATTGGCGACGGATCGTCGCCAGGCGGTCGGCATGGAAGCTGCGTCCCGAGGCAAATCCGCTGGCCACGACCGCACTCCAGAACGGCGTGTCCTTTAGCTCGAAGGAGCCTTGCGTGTCGACCTGCCACCACAATTCGCGCAGGGCGGCCGGATCGCGACCGACGATGTCGAAGATGAAGCGCTCGAAGTTCGATGCCTTGGAGATGTCCATGGACGGACTGCTCGTGGCATGGGTCTGCGCCCCAGGCCGCACGCGATAGCGGCCGCTGCGGAAGAACTCGTCGAGCACGTCATTCTCGTTGGTGGCCACCACGAGGCGCCCGATCGGCAGACCCATTTGGCGCGCGATCCAGCCAGCCAGCACGTTGCCGAAGTTGCCCGACGGAACGCAAAAGTCGACCTCCTGGGACTCGTCGGCCGTCACCGCGAAGTACCCGCGGAAGTAATACACCACCTGCGCCACGATTCGCGCCCAGTTGATGGAATTGACCGCTCCCAGACGGTGGCGCCGCTTGAATGCCAGGTCCGACCCGATCGCCTTCACGAGATCCTGGCAGTCGTCGAAGCTGCCCTCGATGGCAAGGTTGAAGATGTTCGCATCCTGCAGCGAATACATCTGCGCCCGCTGGAAGGCGCTCATCCGTCCCAGCGGCGAGAGCATGAACACGCGCACCCGCGGCCGCCCGCGAAGCGCGACCTCGGCCGCCGAACCGGTGTCGCCGGACGTAGCCCCGAGGATGTTGAGATTCTCCCCGCGATGGGCAAGCTCCTCCTCGAACAGGCTCCCCAGCAACTGCATCGCGATGTCCTTGAAGGCCAGGGTCGGCCCATTGGAGAGCTGCAGCAGGTGCATCCCGGGCTCGATCTCGACCACCGGAGTGATGCTCTGGCTGCCGAAGATGGCCGGCGTATACGTGGCCCGCACCAGCCGCGTCAGCGCCGAGGGCTCGTAGTCGTCGGCGTACAGCCACAGCACTTCCCGCGCCAAGTCGGCATAGGACAGAGGGCGCCAGCGCGCCAGGACCGAAGTCACGCGCGGATAGCGCGAGGGCACAACTAGGCCCCCGTCGGGCGCCAGCCCTTCGAGCAGCACCTCGCGAAAGCGCGCCGGAGCCATGTTGCCGCGGGTGGAGAGGTATTGCATCGTCGCCGATTCCTCAGGCCAGGGATTCCTGGCGAATCCGGATCACCGGCGCCAGCACGGTTTCCAGGGCTTCGATGCGCCGCAGGGCAACATTGACGTCACGCTCCCACGCCTCGTGCGTCAGCATGATCACGTCGGCTTGGTTCTCGCCCTCTGCCGGCTCGCGCTGAAACAGTGCGTCGATCGAGATCCGGCAATCGGCGAGGATGCGCGCAATGTCGGCCAGCACGCCGGGCTGGTCGGCAACGCGCATGCGAAAGTAATACGAGGTGAGCGTGTCTTCGATCGACAGCCAGGGCAGGCGCAACATCGAATCGGGCTGGAAGGCCAGGTGCGGCACGCGGTCGTCGGGATCGGCCGTGTGCATGCGCGTGACATCGACCAGATCGGCCACTACGGCCGACGCCGTCGGCTCCGATCCGGCGCCGGGCCCGTAATACATGGTGGTTCCGACCGCGTCGCCCTTGACCAGAACGGCGTTCATCGCCCCTTCGACGTTGGCGAGCAGCCGCTGCATCGGCACCAAGGTCGGATGGACCCGCAGTTCCACCCCGCCCGGCGTCAGCCGCGTTATGCCCAGCAGCTTGATGCGATAGCCCAGCTGTTCGGCATACCGGATGTCGACCGCTGCCAGATCGGCGATACCCTCGACGTGCGCCGCGTCGAAGCGTATCGGCACACCGAAGGCGATCGCCGAAAGAATCGCGATCTTGTGGGCGGCATCGGTCCCGTTGATGTCAAAACTCGGATCGGCCTCGGCGTAGCCGAGCTCCTGTGCCTGGCCAAGCGCTGCCTCGAACGTGGCCCCCGTGTCGCGCATGCGCGAGAGTATGTAGTTGCTCGTGCCGTTGATGATGCCGGCGATCCACTCGATGCGGTTGCCGGTCAGCCCTTCGCGCAGCGCCTTGATGATGGGGATGCCGCCGCCGACGGCGGCCTCGAACGCCACCATCACGCCCATCTTTCGCGCCGCGTCAAATATCTCGTTGCCGTGCACCGCGAGCAGCGCCTTGTTGGCCGTGACAACATGCTTGTCATGGGCGATGGCATCGAGCACCAGCGCCCGGGCGGGCTCGTACCCCCCGATCAGCTCGACAACGATGTCGATATCCGGGCTGCGCACCACCTCCTGCAGGCGATCGGTGACCGGCACCGCATCGGCGATCAGCGCCCGCGCCCGCGCCACGTCGCGCACCGCCACCATCGCGATTTCGATGCCGCGACCGGCCCGCCGGCGTATCACCTCCTGATTGCGCTGCAATACATTGAAGGTCCCCCGGCCAACGGTGCCCAGGCCCAGCAAGCCAACTCGTATTGGTTTCATCGGTTTTTCTCGGGGGCAGCCCCCATCGTTGCTACGCGGCCTTGACCGTCATCCCGTCACGGCGAAACATGTCGCGAATTCCGCGCACCGCCTGCCGGATCCGCAACTCGTTCTCGATCAGCGCAAAGCGCACGTGGTTGTCCCCGTACTCGCCAAAGCCGATGCCGGGCGAGACCGCCACCTTGGCCTCAGCCAGCAGCTTCTTGGAAAATTCCAGCGAGCCCATATTGGCATATGGGGTCGGGATCTGGGCCCATACGTACATCGATGCCTTGGGAACCTCGACCATCCATCCGATCTCGTGCAGCCCCTTGACCAGCACGTCGCGCCGGCGCAGGTACTGCTGGGCGATTTCGCGCACGCAGTCCTGCGGACCCTCGAGCGCAGCGATGGAGGCCACCTGGATCGGCGTGAAGGTGCCGTAGTCGTGGTAGCTCTTGATGCGAGCCAGCGCGGCGACCAGATCGCGGTTGCCGACCATGAAGCCGATGCGCCAGCCCGCCATGTTGTAGCTCTTGCTCAGCGTGAAGAATTCCACGGCGACCTCCCGCGCCCCCGGGATCTGCATGATCGACGGTGCCCGTTCGCCTTCGAAGACGATGTCGGCGTACGCCAGATCGTGGACGACATAGATCGAGTGCTCGCGCGCCAGCGCGATGACGCGGCCGAAGAAGTCCAGGTCGACGCACTGCGCCGTGGGGTTGCTCGGAAAGCCCATCACGATCATGCGCGGCTTGGGCAGGGACTCGCGGATCGCGCGTTCGAGCTCGCCGAAAAAGTCCACGCCCGGGGTCATCTGCACCGAGCGGATGTCGGCCCCGGCAATGATCGCGCCGTAGATGTGGATCGGATAGCTCGGGTTGGGCACCAGCACAGTGTCGCCCCGATCGAGCGTGGCCAGCATCAGGTGCGCCAGACCCTCCTTGGAGCCGATCGTGACGATGGCCTCGGTTTCGGGATCGAATTCGACCTGGTAACGGTCGCGATACCAGTTGCTGATGGCGCGGCGCAGCCGCGGAATGCCCTTGGATACCGAATAGCCATGGGTATGGGGGCGCTGCACCGAATCGAGCAATTTCTGCACGATATGGGATGGCGTGGGCCCATCCGGATTGCCCATGCTCATGTCGACGATGTCTTCCCCACGGCGTCGGGCCGCCATCTTGAGCTCGCCGGTAATATTGAACACGTACGGGGGCAGGCGCGTCAGGCGCGAAAACTCCGGCATTTGGTGAACCATTAAATCCCCATGACAAGCGCCGCGCCAAAACCACGACGGATGCGTCGACTCCAGAAAGCGGCCCTTCCGCGTGCCGGCTGCCGGCAGCGCGATTTAGCTGCATAATTTACCTGATCTGCGCCGCGCAACCCCGGGACTCATCCGCGGCGCGGCGCGCGGAGCGCGATTGAAGCTGCACGCCCAGGCGCCGTCGACCCTAAACACCGTAACCGCCTACGGAGCGGACTACATTGAGGTCAATCGGGTCCGGCATGCCGGCTCGCTGATCTTCGCGCCCGATTCGCCGATCCGGACATGGGAGGCGAGCGCTTTCGAGCGGCTGCGGGCCGAGCATTTCGTGCCGGTACTCGAGCTCCAGCCCGAGCTGGTGCTCATCGGCACGGGCGCCAGCCAGCGCTTTCCGGCGCCCCAGATCACCTTGCTGCTGGCGCAGGCGGGGGTCGGTTTTGAAATCATGGATACTGCGGCAGCCTGCCGGACCTTCAATATCCTGACGGCCGAAGGCCGGCGGGTCGTCGGCGCCTTCCTGGCCCGAGCGGCGACCTCCACTAACGGGAGCCTGGCGTGAACAGTGGCAGAACCATTGTGCTTGATCGAACGGTGCCGGATTTTTCCACCAACTCCACCGCCGGCGTGTTCCGCCTGTCGCAGCAGCGCGGCCACATCGTGGTGCTGTATTTCTATCCCAAGGACAATACGCCCGGATGCACCACCGAATCCCAGGACTTTGCCGCAGCCAACGACAAGTTCGCTGCCGCCGGCGCCCGCATCATCGGCGTGTCGCGCGATTCGCTGGCCTCGCATGAGAAGTTTCGGGCCAAGTACGAGCTGCCCTTCGAACTGGCCTGCGATGCCGACGAATCCCTGTGCACGCTCTTTGCCGTGATCAAGCAAAAGAAGATGTATGGAAAATCGGTGCGCGGCATCGAGCGCAGCACCTTTTTGATAGACGCTCAGGGCGTCTTGCGGCGCGAGTGGCGCGGGCTCAAGGTCGCGGGTCACGTCGACGAGGTGCTGCAGGCCGTCCTGGCGCTGGCCTAACCCCCCTTCCGATCAACCCTTCAACGAGCAACTCCCGCGCATGCCCCTGCCCAAGGCACCCAGCAAGCCCGCAACCATTCTTCATCCGACCGCCCACGACACCGCCGCCGCTCCCGATCGGCGCCCGGCGCCAGGACGCTCCCCTGCCGAACCCGTCCCGCTCAAGCCGGTGGAAACCTCCGCCGACGCACGCCTGACGCTGGTGGAGACGCGGCCGCCGCTGGCCGAGGCCCGCAGAAGCCGCCGGCAAGCGTCCCCGGCACGCCGGCGGCTGTTCGTGCTCGATACCAACGTCCTGATGCACGACCCGACTTGCCTCTTTCGCTTCGAAGAGCACGATCTATTCCTGCCGATGATGACGCTCGAGGAACTCGACGGGCACAAGAAGGGAATGTCCGAGGTCGCCCGCAACGCGCGGCAGGCAAGCCGCTCGCTCGATGCGTTGGTTGCCTCCTGCAAGACTCCCATCGAGGATGGCATCGCCCTGTCGACGCTGGGCAACGTCGATGCCACGGGCCGCCTGTTTCTGCAGACGCAGGCGATCGGGGCGGCGCTGCCGGCGAGCCTGCCCGTTGGCAAGGCGGACAACCAGATTCTGAGCGTCGTTCGCGCACTCAAGGAGATACACCCCGAGCGCGACGTGGTTCTGGTGTCCAAGGACATCAACATGCGCGTCAAGGCGCGCGCGCTCGCTCTGGCCGCCGAGGACTATTTCAACGACAAGGTGCTCGAGGACACGGACATCCTCTACACCGGTGTGTACGCCCTGCCCCCGAGCTTCTGGGAGCGCCATGGCAAGGGCATGGAATCCTGGCAGCAGGCCGGCGTGACCTACTACCGCATCAACGGACCGGTGGTTGGGGATCTGCTCGTCAATCAGTTCGTGTACCTCGAAGACGGCGCGCCCTTCTACGCGCAGGTGCGGGAAATCCGCGGCAAGACCGCGGTTCTGCGGGTGCTGCGCGACTACCTGCACGCCAAGAACGCGGTCTGGGGAATCACCGCGCGCAACCGCGAGCAAAGCTTCGCGCTCAATTTGCTGTGCGACCCCGAGTGCGACTTCGTCTCCCTGATCGGACAGGCCGGCACCGGCAAGACGCTGCTGGCGCTGGCCGCGGGTCTGGCGCAGACCTTCGAAGCCAAGCGCTTCTCAGAGATCATCTTCACGCGCGCCACGGTGCCGGTGGGCGAAGACATCGGCTTTTTGCCGGGCACGGAGGAAGAAAAAATGGCACCCTGGATGGGTGCCCTCGAGGACAATCTGGAGGTCCTGAACCGCAGCGATGAAGCTGGCGGAGAATGGGGACGGGCGGCGACCAACGATCTGATCCGAACGCGGATTCGCATCAAGTCCATGAGTTTCATGCGTGGGCGCACGTTCATCAACAAGTTTCTCATCATCGACGAGGCGCAAAACCTCACGCCCAAGCAGATGAAGACCCTGGTCACCCGCGCCGGCGCCGGGACCAAGGTGGTCTGCCTGGGGAATATCGCGCAGATCGATACGCCCTATCTGACCGAGGGCAGCTCGGGGCTGACCTTCGCCGTGGATCGCTTCAAGGGCTGGCCGCACGCCGGCCACGTGACCTTGCAGCGGGGCGAACGATCGCGGCTGGCGGACTACGCGGCCGAGGCGCTTTGACCTGGCGGGCGCTGCGCGCACGCTGGCCGCGGGCCGGTACTCAGATACCCAGGTGGCCCAGCACGATGGACTCCATCCCGGCAGCGGCGTCCTTGCACACGTCGGTGAGCTCCTCGAGCACCTCGTAGACGGCACGCAGCTTGATCAGCTCGCGCACGTCGGGCTCGTCGCGAAACAGCCGCGACATCGCCGACCGCAGCACGTGGTCGGCCTGCGCTTCGAGATCGTCGATCAGCGCACACAGGGCGAGCAACTCCTGGCTGTGCTCGGGCTGCGCCAGCATGCCCACCGCGCGCTCGATGCCCCGCACACTCTCCAGCGCCAGTTGCGCCAGGCGTATCGCCTCGGGCGTTAGCGTGGTCACGTGGTACAAGTGGATGGTCTGCGCCGCATCCTCGGTCAGGTCCAGAATGTCGTCGAGCCGATTGATCAGGTCGACCATGGCCGAGCGCGGATGCGGCGGTAGCAGCGAACGACGCACGGCTGCGTGCACCTCGTCGACGATCGCATCGGCGCGCTTTTCCATCGCCTCGATCTCGCGCACCATGCCATGGGGATCGCGCAGATCGGAAAGCAGCTGGACCAGCGCCTCGACTGCGCCAACACACAGCTGTGCGTGCAGGTTAAACAGCGGAGAAAAGCGCCGATCGCGGTAGCGCAGGCGCATGAGCAGCGTGCGCCAGAACCGCGGTTCGGGTCGCTCCAGGACCGGGCGTGCGCCGCCGTCGGGCTGCTCCCCCGTCGGCTGCGCGAGTTTGCCCGCCTCGACCATCGTCAGAACACCGGGCTCGAGAGCGAAAGATTGTCAAAGCGCGTGTGCTCGCCCCCGAAACGCAGCTGCACGCGGCCGATCGGACCATTGCGCTGCTTGCCCAGGATGATCTCCGCGATCCCCTTGTCCGGGCTGTCGGGGTTGTACACCTCGTCGCGATAGATGAACAAGATCACGTCGGCGTCCTGCTCGATGGCACCGGACTCGCGCAAATCGGACATCACCGGGCGCTTGTCGGTGCGCTGTTCGACCGTGCGGTTGAGCTGCGAGAGCGCGATCACCGGAACCTTGAGCTCCTTGGCAAGCCCCTTCAAGGAGCGCGAAATCTCCGAAATCTCGGTCGCGCGGTTCTCGCCCATGGAACTGGCCGACATCAGCTGCAGGTAGTCGACGATGATGAGCCCGAGCTTGCCGTATTCGCGGGCCAAGCGCCGCGACCGGGCGCGCAGTTCCAGAGCGTTGAGCCCCGGGGTCTCGTCGATGTGCAGCGGCGCTGCGTGCATGCGCTCCATCGCTTCGCTCAGCCTGGGCCAGTCCTCGTCCGTGAGCCGGCCGGTGCGCAGGCGGTGGGCGTCGATGCGCCCGACCGAGCCCAGCAGGCGCATCGCCAGCTGCTCGGCGCCCATTTCCATGGAAAACACGGCCACGGGCATTCCCATATCGATCGCCACGTGCTGGCCGATATTGAGCGCCAGCGCGGTCTTGCCCATGGAGGGCCGACCGGCAATGATGATCAAATCGCCTTCCTGGAAGCCGGCGGTCTTGGCATCGAGGTCGGTGAATCCGCTCGGCACACCGGTCACGTCGCTGGGGCTCGCGCGTTCGAAAAGCTCCTGGATTCGCTCCACGACCCGGGTCAGCAGGGGTTCGAGCTTGACGAAGCCGCCGCGATCGCGCGCGCCCTGCTCGGCGATCTGAAAGACCTTGGTTTCGGCCTCGTCGAGGATTTGCTTGGCGTCGCGGCCCTGGGGATTGAGCGCCGCCGCCGCCACCTCCTCGCCGACGCCGACCAGGCGGCGCAGCACCGCGCGCTCGCGGACGATCTCCGCGTAGCGGCGGATATTGGCGGCCGAAGGCGTGTTCTGCGCCAGCGAATTGAGGTAGACCAGCCCGCCGGCGTCCCCCGCCTTGCCGCTGGTTTGCAGTGCCTCGTAGACTGTGATGGCATCGGCCGGCCGCGACTGCTCGATCAGGCGCGAAATGTGCTGAAAGATCAGCCGGTGATCATGGCGGTAGAAATCTTCCCCGACCAGGCGATCGGCAATGCGATCCCAGGCGGAGTTGTCCAGCAGCAGGCCCCCCAGGACCGATTGTTCGGCCTCCACCGAATGCGGCGGCGTTCGCACTGCCGCGAGCTGCGGATCGGCAACCGGCGAATTCATCGTCCCTCCCGAGTTGGCGGGCACTATAGCAAGTTGCCGGGGCGCAGCCCCGCCATGAACCGGCGCGGCGCGCGCTGGCGCCCGGTGCCAGGGCAGTTCCCGTTAGACGTGCTCGCCGAGCACGGAAACCGTGATTTCCGCCACCACGTCCGAGTGCAAGGCGATCGAGACCTTGTGATCGCCAACGGACTTGAGCGGGCCCAGCGGCAGCCGCACGTTTGCCTTGGGAACCTCGAAACCCTGCTTGCCCAGGGCCTCCGAAATATCAAAGTTGGTGACCGAACCGAACAGGCGCCCGTCCACACCAGCCTTGGCGCTGATCTGCAGCGTCAGGCCTTGCAGGCGCTCTGCCAGCGCCTGGGCGGCCTGCAGCCGGTCGGCATGGACGCGCTCGAGATCGGCGCGGCGAACCTCGAACTCCTTGATGGCGGCCTCGGTGGCGCGCTTGGCTTTGCCCGAGGGGATCAGGAAATTGCGGGCGTACCCGTCCTTGACCCTGACCACCTCGCCGAGTTGACCCAGGTTGACGATTTTCTCAAGAAGAATGATTTGCATGGCGAATCCTGCAGCAAAGCCTCAAACGATCGGGACGGAACAGCAAGCTCCGTCGGCCTGTCTCCATCCGGCCCGCATCCTGCGGACCGGATCTGGTCGGTCCGGTTCTCAGTGGATATCGGTGTAGGGCAAAAGTGCCAAGAAGCGAGCCCGTTTGATCGCCGTATCGAGCTGGCGCTGGTAGTGGGCCTTGGTACCGGTGAGCCGTGCGGGGATGATGCGGCCATTGTCCTGGATGAAGTCGCGCAGCGTCTCCACGTCCTTGTAGTCGATCGTCTCGACCTTCTCGGCCGTGAACCGGCAGAACTTTCTGCGCTTGAACAGCGCATTTTGCTGCTGCGAGCGACGCCCGTTGGGTTTGCCCTTGCCTTTGAAACCGGCCTTGCCCTTGCTGCCGCTCTTGCGCGCTGTTGCCATCGATGTACTCCGTCGTATCCCATCAACAATCAATCAATCGTTCCGGTCTGCGCTCGCCGTTGCGGGAGCTGCCGGCCGCCGAAATTCCAGCACGTGCACCAACAAACGCGTACTGCGGCGGCTGCGCGGCGCCAGAAAACCGCTCAGCGCCAAATCGCTTCCCAGGTTCACCTCGGCCAGCTCTTTGGCAATGCCGCCGAGCGCGATTGCGCCGAAGGCAAATGCAAGCCGGCGGCCCATGCCGGCCTCCACGGTCTGCGAAAGGTGCTGCAGCTGCGCCTCGATCACCGCGATTCCCGCCGGCGTGTACCGCAGTGCCGTACGCTCGATCAAGGTGCCGCTCAGCTGTACGTGATTCACGTTGCTAAGCACCGTGCTGCTGCCCTCGCACTCGCGGACCGTCGACACCGAGGCGAGCGTGCGGCGCAACGGTGCCGGCCAGCCAGAGGCCGCCCGATCCCGTTCAGGCGCCGGCGCTGACCGGCTCGGCCACCGCCTTGCGTGCCTCTTCCTTTTCGACAACCTTCATCATCGGGCTGGGGCCGGTGATGGCTTTTTTCTGCCCCACCGTTAAGTGGCGCAGGACAGCGTCGTTGTAGCGAAAGCCATGTTCGAGCTCATCGAGCGTGGGCTTGCCGCACTCGATATTGAACAAGACGTAATGCGCCTTGACCAGCTTGTCGATCGGATAGGCGAGCTGACGCCGCCCCCAGTCCTCGACCCGGTGGACTTTGCCGCCTTGCGACGTGACCAGGGTGCGATAGCGCTCGATCATCGCCGGGACCTGTTCGCTTTGGTCCGGATGAACGATAAAACAGACCTCATAGTGACGCATGCATAGCCTCCTCGTGGATTTCCCTTTCGGGATCAGCTGCCCGCCATCTCGCATCCCACGGCACGTGTGCCCCGGGGCGAAGCGAAGCGGCCGTGCGCCGATGTCACCGGCCGTCGTGGCGACGGCCAAATGATCGCGGCAGTACGGGCCCCCTCGCGCAGGAAAAAATGCAGTGCAGCAAGGAAAAAGCCGTTAATGTTACCTTGAAAAGCAGGCCCGCAGCAAGGAAGAGTCTTATCCAATGAGGTATGAGCCTGAACGGCCGGTTTTCGTGTTTCCAACGAGGTATGAGCCTGAACGGGTTTAGTTCGGCGACCTTTTAAGGGCCGCCGGGGTGGGTCGATCATCGACGGGATGGTGATCGACATGAACGAATCGCAGATCCGCACCCTGGATCAGGTACGGGCGTTCCTGAATGGGACGCTCGCGGTTGAGTTCAAGCCCCTGGGCGACGATACGGCGCGCTACCGGCACATCTGTGAGGTGCTGCGCCGATTTAGCTACCACCGGCTCAGGAAGGGGGAGCGCGGATGGGTGCTGCGCTACCTGCGCGCCACCTGCGGCTTTAGCCGCGCGCAGCTGACCCGGCTGGTGGCCCGCGCCGCCCAGGGCGAGACGCTGGCCAAGCGCTACATGGCGCCGTCGCAGGCCTTCGCCCGGCGCTTTACCGATGCCGACATCGTGCTGCTGGCCAAGATCGATCAGCAGTTTGGCACCCTCTCGGGCCCGGCCACGGCGCATCTGCTGCAACGCGCCTTCTCGGTGTACGCCGACGAGCGCTTCGAGCGCCTGGCCGGTGTATCGGTCTCGCACCTGTACAACCTGCGCCACAGCTTCCGGTATTGCGCCCAGCGCGTCGCCCATACGCCAACCCACGCCACCGCCGTGAGCATCGGTACGCGCAAGGCCCCGGCCCCCGAGGGGCGACCGGGCTTTATCCGCATCGACAGCGTGCACCAGGGCGATTGGGACGGGGCCAAGGGGGTCTACCACGTCAACGCGGTCGACTGCGTCACCCAGTGGCAGGTGGTGGGCTCGTGCCCCCGCCTTATCGAGGCCTTCATGCTGCCGTTGCTCGAAGCGATGTTCGCCCAGTTCCCATTCCGCATCCTGGGGTTTCATGCCGACAACGGCGGCGAGTACATCAACTTTCACGTGGCCAAGATGCTCAACCGGCTGCACATCAAGTTGACCAAGTCGCGCCCTCGCAGCAGCAACGACAACGCCCTGGCCGAGACCAAGAACGGCGCCGTGGTGCGCAAAATCTACGGCTATGAGCACATCGCCCAGGAGCACGCGGTGCTCCTCAATGCATTCAATCGCCGCTACCTCAACCCGCTTCTGAACTTACACCGCCCCTGCCTGTTCGCCACCGAAGTGCCCGATCCCGATAAGCCCGGACGCACGCGCAAGGTCTATCGCCACACCGACGTCATGACTCCGCTCGAGAAACTGACCACCGTGCCCGAGGCTGCCTCGTTCCTGCGTCAGGGCATCAGTCTGCAGGCGCTCCAGGAACAGGCCAGCGCCAAGACCGACCTGCAAGCGGCCACCGAATTTAACCGCGCCAAGGAAAAACTCTTCGCCACCATTCGGCGCGCCGCCTAACCCACGGCAGCAAAACCTCCAGGCACGGCGGGGGCTGCGCCCCCGCACCCCCGCTAAAACATTCGAAAAATCCGAGGAAAACCCAACCCTCTAAACTGCTGGAATCTTTAACCAATCGATCCACCCCGACACCGCTTCCAAACCAGCCCGGTCAGGCTCAAACCTGATTTGGAAATGACTGTGAGCTTTGAGCTCGGTGACCGGTCGTGGAAGCTCAGCTGCAGCGATGGGGTCCGCAGCCCAAGCCGGTACTCGGTCAATGCGGGTGACCAGGTGACGGTTCTGGACTGTCTGGACAAGGCGCGAGCGCGATGTGGGCTGGATCCGCAAGCCAAGGTGCATACCTGTTATGAGGCCGGCCGTGACGGCTGGTGGCTGCACCGCTGGTTGCGTGAGCAAGGCATCGACAACATCGTGGTCGACTCCTCGAGCATTGAAGTGAACCGGCGCGCAAAACGCGCCAAGACCGATCGGCTGGATGCCGACAAGCTATTGGCGTTGCTGCTGCGCTTTCACCGCGGTGAGCGGCGCGTGTGGTCCGTAGTGCACGAGCCCACGGCGAAGCAAGAGGATGCGCGTCGCACACACCGGGAGATCGGACGGCTGATACATGAGCGCATCGCTCATACCAATCGCATTGGATCACTGTTGGTCATGCACAACCTGCGTCCTGGACGCATCGGTGGGCGCACCTGGCAGGGCTGGTGGGAGGGTCATTGCAAACAGGTACCGCCGCTGCTGCGCGCAGAGATCGAGCGCGAGTACGCAAGGCTGGTACTGGCCAAACAGCAGCTCAATGCCCTGGAGACCGAGCGACGACATGAGGTGGCCGAGGGCGCGCATCCGGTTGTGGCGTTGCTGGCCAAGCTTCGCGCCATCGGGCCGCGCGGTGCCTGGATCCTGGACAAGGAGTTGTTTGGCTGGCGGCGCTTTGCCAATCGACGCGAGCTGGCGGGCTGTCTGGGCCTGGCGCCCACGCCGTACGCCAGCGGTACCTCTGAGGGCGAGCAGGGCATCAGCAAAGCGGGGAACAAGCGATCGCGTGCGCTCCTGGTGGAATTGGCGTGGCGGTGGCTAAAGTTTCAGCCAGACAGCGCCTTGAGCCAGTGGTTTCATCTGCGCTTTGGCATCGCGGGCAAGCGCTCGCGGCGCATTGGCATCGTGGCGCTGGCGCGGCGTTTGGCGATTGCCCTGTGGCGATACATCGAATGTGGCGAGATCCCGGCCGGGGCAACCCTCAAGACGGTCGAGGCTTGACGAATCCGCCCAATCGAACGGCCTGGCACGCGATACGACATCATGATCAAAGGTCAACGCGCCCGAAGTGTCCGCGGGTCACCCGTCGGTGACCGTCCGAAAAGATGGGGCGCGTTGGTAACTGGGGCTTCACAGAGCGCCTTGCGCGCATACCGTATGTGGTGTCCGGACCTTTGCTCCGGCACGGATAGAAGCTCGTCCGAGCTCTGGCTCGAACGCTCATTACGCCCCGACCCAGGATCAGGATGCAACCGCCAGCCATCTTCAATTACCGAACAACGAGCGCCGCCATGAGTACCGGTTGACCGATCAAAGTTTCACAAGGGGCTTGACAAATGAGTCCTCATAGAAGCGGACAATCAATTAGCTACAAAACCGGACAGTTCTATTCGCTCTCGACAGGAAGCCTGGAGCCAGGAAGCCTTGAGCCAGGAGGCCTGGAGCCAGGAAGCCTGGAGCCCCTAGCGGCCGCCGGCGGTCGCCGCCCGCACGATGTGGCCGCCACGGTCCGATGCGGGCCCTTCGCGGGACGCAAAATAGCGCTGGCGGATCACGACCGGCCCCAAGTCCTCGAGCTCGCAAAAGCCCAGTGCCCGGAGCCTTGCCAGGAGCTGCGACGTTTCGAAGCGGCTCCGGAAGGCTTCTCCCAGGGACGCAACGCGCGCTTCGAGCGCCTCGCGGACGGCACGAATTTGCTCGTCGGCGCAGGCCGGATCCGGCGGGTTGGCGTAGTCAAAGACGACGTGGGCGCCCGCGGGCAGCTTGGCAATGAACTCGAGCGTGGCAAAAACCGCCTGCGGCGTCAGGTACGGCACGACGCCCAGCCAAGTGAAGAAGGTTGGCAGCGCAAAATCGAAACCGGCGGTCGCCAGCGCCTGCGGCAGGGCTTGCCGCTCAAAGTCGATCGGCACGAACGTGAGCGTGGCAGGCACCGCGATCGCGGCCTGCGCCAGGCGCTCTCGCTTCCAAGCCTGGGTGGCGGGGTGATCGACCTCGAAGATGTGCAGGCCCTGCGCCGGTGGCGCGCGGTAGGCATGCGTATCGAGCCCCGCTCCGAGTATCACCAGCTGGCGCACGCCGTGCGCCAGCGCATCGGCCAGCGCGTCCTGGGCAAAGCGCGTCCGTACGGCAATGAACAGGCGCAGCGGCCGCACCGAGGGATCACTGCGCGCCTCGCGCAGGGCCGCCTGCGCCTCGGGCCCCAGTATGCGCAGGGCAAGGGGATCGCGCAGGATGCGTCCGCCCTCGAGCTCCTGGTGGACGGCGCGGTGCGCCGCCGCTCCCAGCGCAGTTCGACTTGGCAGTCCTGGCTCCATCGCGGGGGCCCCCTCAAAGGCCTTTTTGTCGCCGCTGGCGTTGCGTCTCGAACAGACAAACGCCGGCCGCGACCGAGACGTTCAGGCTCTCCATGCCGCCGGACATCGGGATATGCACCAGCTCATCGCAGCCCTCCCGCGTCAAGCGCCGTAGGCCGGAGCCTTCGGCACCCAACGCCCAAGCACGCGCACCGGTCAGGTCGACCTCGTAGAGACTTCGCGCCGCTCCGATCTCGGCCCCGACGATCCATATTCCCGCGTCCTGCATATCCTTCATCGCCCGGGCCAGGTTGGTGACCGCGATGATCGGCACGACCTCGGCTGCCCCGGCCGCCGCCTTGGCCGCTACCGTGGTCAGCGAGGCGGAGCGATCGCGCGGCACCACGAGCGCATCAGCCCCGGCCGCGGCCGCAGTTCGCAGGCAGGCGCCCAGGTTGCGCGGATCGGTAACACCGTCGAGCAGCAGCAGCAAGGTTTTGGGGGTGACCGCGTCGAGCAGCCGATCAAGGTTTACGCCCGGACGCAGCGCCGCCACCTGGGCGACCAGTCCCTGGTGCGGCGCCTCGGGCGAGAATCCACGCAGGCGCGCGGCGTCCACACCGACGCAGCGCACCTGCGTCGCGCCGGCACGCGCCAGCAGCTGCTGCATGCGCGCGTCGCGCCGGCCGGTGTCGAAGTACAAGACCTCGATGGAACCCGGGTCGGTGCGTAGGCGGGCACCGACGGCATGAAAGCCGGCCAGGATGCGGTGGGTACCGCTCGCCTGCCCCGGCGGGGACTCTGGCCCTGTTTTTCGATCCCCTCCCACGCGTGCGGAGCCCGGTTCACTTGCGCCGGCGACGGGCCGTCGGGCCGCTGGCCGTGACCCCGACCTTGGCCGAGGCCTGCTGGCCCTTGGCCGATTTGCCGCGCCGGGCGGCGATGCGCTCGGCGCGCGTGGCTTGACGCCGGCGCCGCTGCTCGACCCCCTCGCCCGGCGTGGAGCGGCCCGCGGTCCGGGCCGGACCTGGTTCCCCGGGACGCGGTTCCCCCGGTCGCACCATGCGAAAGTCGATGCGCCGCGCCTCCAGGTCGACGCGAGCGACCTGGACGGTGAGACGGTCGCCCAGGCGATAGCGGATTCCGGTGCGCTCGCCCCGCAGTTCATGGGTGGCCTCGTTGAACTGAAAGTATTCGCTGCCCAGCTCCGAAACGTGCACCAGACCCTCGACATAGAGCTCGTCGAGCACCACGAAAAGACCAAAGGGCACCACGGCGCCGATCGAGCCCGAGAAGATCTCGCCGACGCGCTCGCGCACGTAGTAGCTCTTGAGCCACGCCTCGACGTCGCGGGAAGCCTCGTCGGCGCGCCGCTCGTTGGCCGAGCACAGCATGCCCAGCTGTTCCCAGCGGGCGATGGGCGGGATCTGCTCGTCGGCGCTGCCGGCGAGCTGCGGCAGGTAGCGCCTGTCCTCGAGGATTGCCTTCAGCGCGCGGTGCACCAGCAAGTCGGGATAGCGGCGGATCGGCGAGGTGAAATGGGCGTAGGCCTCGTAGGCCAGCCCGAAGTGACCGACGTTGTGCGGACTGTATTGCGCCTGCTGCATCGAGCGCAGCAGCAGCATGTTGAGCAAGGGAGCATCGGGCCGCGCGCGTATCTTTTCGATGAGCTGCGCATAGTCGCTGGGCTTGGGCGCCTCAGCGCCTCCCAGCTGCAGCCCCAGGGCCTTGAGAGTGGCGCGCAGGGTTTCGAGCTTCTGGGGCGTCGGTCCCTCGTGCACGCGCAGCAGGGAGTCGTGCTTCTTACGCTGCAGCAGGTCGGCCGCACACACATTGGCGGCAAGCATGCATTCCTCGATGAGTCGATGGGCATCGTTGCGCACCCGCGCCACGATGCGCTCGATGCGGCCGTTGGCATCGCAAATGATCTGCGTTTCGGTGGTTTCGAGTTCCAGTGCACCGCGCTTGGCCCGCGCCCGGGCGAACGCGCGGTAGACCTCATGGAGTTCGTGCAGCCGCGGCAGGAGTTTCTCGTATCGCGCCGCCGCCCGGCTCGACGGGTTCGACAATGCGTCCCAGACCTCGTTGTAGGTCAGGCGGGCCTGCGAATGCATCACCCCAGGGTAGAACTGGTAGCCCCGCACGGCCCCTTCCTTGGTGATAGTCATGTCGCACACCATTACCAAGCGGTCGACCGCGGGCCCGAGCGAGCAAAGGCCGTTGGAGAGCTCCTCGGGCAGCATCGGGATCACGCGGCGCGGAAAATACACCGAGGTCGAACGGTTCTGCGCCTCCTTGTCCAGGCCCGACCCGGTGTGAACGTAGTGATCGACATCGGCGATGGCGACCACCAGGCGCCAGCCGCGGCGGCCATCGCTCTCGCAATAGACCGCATCATCGAAGTCGCGCGCGTCCTCGCCGTCGATGGTCACCAGGGCAATGTCACGCAGATCAATGCGTCCGCGCAGATCGGACTTGCGCACCTCCCGCGGCAGAGCCTTGGCAGCAGCGAGCACCTCCTCGGGAAACTCGTGTGGCACGCCGAATTTGCGCACCGCGATCTCGATCTCCATGCCCGGGTCGTCGATTTCCCCCAGCACCTGGACCACGCGCCCGACGGCCTGCATATTGCGTTGCGGCTGCTGCACGATCTGGACGACCACGACCTGGCCATCGCGGGCCCCGCCGCAGGCCTGCGGTGGAACCAGGATGTCATGACGGATGCGCTGGTCCTCGGGCACGACCACGCTCACCCCCCGCTCGTTGAGCAGGCGCCCCACCAGGCGGTCGGTGCGCCGCTCGATGACGTCGACGATCTCGCCTTCGGGCCGCCCGCGTCGGTCCACGCCCGTCACCCGCACCAGCGCCCGGTCGCCGTGCACGAGCTTGCTCATCTCGGCCTCAGAGAGCACGACATCGGGACCGCGGTCGTCGCGGATCAGGAAGCCGAAGCCGTCGCGATGCCCCTGGACTTGCCCTGAAACGAGGTTGGCGCGCGCCGCGATGAGCAGCAGTCCGGCGCGGTTTTGCACCACCTGCCCGTTGCGCTCGAGCTCGGCCAGCGTGTGCTCGAGTTCGGCCTGCCGCTCGGGCTCCAGGGCGAGCAAACCCGCCAGTTCCTGGGGTCGCAGCGGCGTGCCGGCGCGTGTCATCGCCTCCAGCACCGCCTGCGGCTGCACGGCTGCGAGGGCCGGGTTGGCGCCTTCGTCGGTTTCGGGTTTATTTCGGGCCATTTGACAAGCAGGAGCCTCGACTTAGAATTCGCCCTCCGCTGTCGTGCCCAGGTGGCGAAATTGGTAGACGCGCTAGATTCAGGTTCTAGTGCCGAAAGGTGTGGAGGTTCGAGTCCTCTCCTGGGCACCAGCAACGCCGGTCTGGGTAGCGGAATTGCGTAGCTGCTCGGCGAGCTCTCCAGGACGCAGACCGTCGTAGCGCTCGAAGGGCTGGTAGATCCACGGGTTGTTCGCCAGCCGCTCGACAAAGTAATCGGGCGCCACGAGCGAGACCTCCTTGTACCACAGGACCGCGGTGCGCAGTTCCTGGATCGCCGGAAAGCGCTGACGCAGGTGTTCGCCGACGCGCTGCAAGGTATTGCCGCTATCGACGAGGTCATCTACGAGCAGCAGCCGGCCGGCCGGTTCGCCGCGCGTCGAGGTGATGAACCGGGCAATGTCGAGCTCTCCGGCGACCGTGCCGCCGGCCTCGCGATAGGAACTTGCGGCCAGGATCGCCAGCGGCACCTCGAAGACCCGCGACAGCACGTCGCCCACACGCATTCCGCCGCGCGCCAGGCACAGCAGAAAGTCGAACCGGTAACCGGACTCGTAGACCAGCACCGCGAGGCGCTCGATCAGGCGGTGATATTCGGGCCAGTCGACGTGCAGCGACGCGCCCGCTGGCGGGGCCGCTTCCTCGCTCATTGCAGGGGAGCTGTAAACGGCTGCCGCAGGACGATGGTCTGCTCGCGCTCCGGACCCGTGGACACGAGATCGATCGGCACGCCCGCAACCTCGGCCATACGCTGCAGGAATTGGCGCGCACCCGGCGGCAGGCGGTCCCAGTCACGTGTGCCGAAGGTCGATTCGCTCCAGCCCGGGAATTCCTCGTACACCGGCTCGCAGCGCGCCACCTCGTCGGCGCCAAACGGCAGGATGTCGCTCACGCGGTTGCCATGGCGATACCCGGTGCAAAGCCGGATCACCGGCAGCCCGTCGAGCACATCGAGCTTGGTAATGCAAAGACCGGTCGTGCCGTTGAGCTGCACCGAACGGCGCAGCGCCGCGCCATCGAACCAGCCGCAGCGGCGCGGCCGGCCGGTGACCGATCCGTACTCGCCGCCCTTGTCGCGCAGCCGCTCTCCCGTTGCATCGAGAAGCTCGGTCGGGAAGGGGCCCGAGCCGACGCGCGTCGCATACGCCTTGGTGATTCCCAGCACGTAGTGCAGCCGCTGCGGCGCCACGCCGGCGCCGGTGGCCGCAGCTCCGGCCAGGGTGTTGCTCGAGGTCACGTACGGATAGGTGCCGTGGTCCACGTCGAGCAGGGTTCCCTGCGCGCCCTCAAAGAGCAAGCGGTCTCCCCGACCCATCGCCACGTACAGCCGGTGCGAGACGTCGGTCACCATGGGTTTGATGCGCTCGGCGAGGCGCAGGGTCGACTCGATCACCTGGGTCGCGTCCACGGCGGACGCATGAAGGTAGTGGGTGAGCACGAAATTGTGCAGGTCGAGCGCTTCGCGCACCAGCTCGTCAAAGCGGCTCGCATCGAACAAGTCCTGCGCGCGCACGGCGCGCCGGGCCACCTTGTCCTCGTATGCCGGACCAATGCCGCGGCCCGTAGTGCCGATCTTGGCATTGCCGCGGCGGATCTCGCGCGCCCGATCGACCGCCACGTGGTAGTCGAGGATGAGTGGACAGCTGCCGCTGATCGCCAGGCGCGGGACCACGTCGACGCCGGCGGCGGCAAGCTCGTCGATCTCAGCCAACAGCGCTTGCGGCGAGAGCACGACACCGGCCCCGATGTAACAGGCGATCGTGGGCCGCAAAATCCCCGACGGAATCAATCGCAAGATGGTCTTGCGGCCGTCAATGACCAGCGTGTGGCCGGCATTGTGCCCGCCCTGGAAGCGCACCACCCCGTCGGCCTGCTCGGTGAGCCAGTCGACGATCTTGCCCTTGCCCTCGTCACCCCACTGGGTGCCAACCACCACTACGTTACGCGACATCGCAGCTATCACCCCGGTTGATGTAACTTCGCGTTCGGATCGCGTGCCAGCTCGCGCACGACCCATGTTCCGTCCTGCCAAACGAGCTCGCGATCGACCGTCAGCGCCACCCCTACGTCGCCTGCCGGCCCGGCGCGCACCACGATCTCGCCGCGCCGGCGCAAGGCCTCGACCAGCTCGTCCAGGCGCGGATCGGCGGCACGCGGAGCGCGGATCGCCCGCACCAGCGGCGGCGCCGAGAGTTGCGCCGCTTCCCGCAGATCGAGCAGGGAGAATCCGGTCGCGGGTCGCGCCCGCCCAAAGGCCTGGCCGATATCGTCGTAGCGTCCGCCGCGCAACAGCGGGCCGCAGAGGCCCGCGACGTAGGCCGCGAACGTGATCCCCGTGTGGTAGCGAAACCCGTGCAGATCGGCCAGGTCGATGCTCACGTCGTCGGCGCCGCAGCTCTCGACCAGCCGCGCGAGCTCATCGAGCGCAGCGCCCAGCGACGCCGATGCCGGCAGCGCCCGACGCGCCTGTTCGAGCACTTCCAGGCCGCCGTTTAACTCCATCAGCGAGCGCAGCGCGCGTCGCGTCGTGGCTTCGAAGCTGCGGCTCGCGCTCTCCAGCGCCGCCGGGTCCTTGGCCGTGAGCGCCAGGAGCACGTCTTCGACGCCGGCGCTCGCCCGCAAGAGATCGCCCAGCAGGGCCCGCACGACGCCGGTGTGGCCCAGGTCGATCTGCACGCGGGTGTTGCCGATCGCGCGTGCCGAGCGCACCGCCAGTTCGAGAATCTCGCGGTCGGCGCCAAAGTCTGCATCCCCGTAGATCTCCGCCCCGACCTGCAGCGGTTCGCGGCTGGCCAGAGGATGCATCGGCCGGGCGTGCAGGGTCGGGCCGGCGTAGCACAGCCGCGCCACCCCGCTGCGGTTGAGAATGTGCGAGTCGATCCGGGCCACCTGGGGAGTCGTGTCCGCCCGCAAGCCCAGGGTGCGTCCGCTGAGCTGATCGACGAGCTTGAGCGTGGTAAGACCCAGGTCGTGCCCGCTACCCGTGAGCAGGGACTCCAGGTGCTCGAGCAGCGGCGGGATCACCAGCTCGTAGCCGTAGCTGCGATACAGGTCAAGCAACGCCCGGCGCAGGGCCTCTACCGCCCGCGCTTCCTCGGGAAGCACGTCCGATATGTTCTCTGGCAGCAACCAGCGGGCCACTTTGGAAAGGCTCCAAAAAACGTTCTCGTGCCGATCGGTATCCCGGTATATCAGTCCAGCAGAAGCAACAGCAGCACCAAGCCAACCAGGATCGATGCCATCCCGAAGAATCGAATCTGGCCGTCCGCCATGCCGCCGATGCGCCGCATCACCGAGCGCCAGGATGTCGGGGAAACGAGGGGCAGCAGACCCTCGAACACCAGCATCAGCGCCACGGCGGTCACGAAAGTCTGCATGGGGGCGAGGTAGGCGAACGCACGCCGGCGAGAACGGCGGCGGCCATCAGTGCGTCGCGTTCGAACCGCTGGAGTTCTTCATGTATTTGAAGAACTCCGACGACGGATCCACCACCAGCGTATCCGACCGGCTCTTGAAGCTTTGCCGATAGGCGTCGAGGCTGCGGTAAAAGTCGTAAAACTCGGGGTTGGCACCGAAGGCCCTGGCGTAGATCGCCGAGGCCTTGGCGTCGCCCTCGCCCTTGATGCGCTGCGCGTCCCGGTAGGCCTCCGCCAGCAGCACTTCGCGCTGCCGGTCCGCGTCGGCCTTGATCTTTTCCGCCTCGGCCGCGCCGATGGAGCGCTGCTCGTTGGCCACGCGCTTGCGCTCGGCCACCATGCGCGGATAGACCGACTCGCTCATGATTTCGGGCACGAAATCGACGTGGCGCAGGCGCACGTCGACGATCGTCACGCCCAAATCCTTGACCCGATCCTGCACCGCGACGCGGATCTCCTCCATCGCCTTCTCGCGTGCGCGCGAGGTGATCTCGGTAACCGTGCGCTTGTTCACCGCCTGATTCATGGCGTCGCGCACCAGGGTCGACATGCGCTCCTCGGCGGCGCGCTCGCTGCCCTGGAAGCTGATCCAGTACGCCCGCGCGTCGGTCACGCGCCACTTGACGAAGTAATCGATCAGCAGATTCTTCTTCTCCGAGGTCTGAACGCGATCGGGCGTGACCGAGTCGATGGTCAGTATCCGCTTGTCGACCGTTTCAATGTTCTGAAACGGGGGCGGCATCTTGAAATGCAGGCCCGGCTCGCTGATGACCCGCACGATCTGGCCCAGTTCGAACACGATCGCGAACTGGCGCTGATCGACGATGAACACCGAGAGCCGGAAGAGGATCGCGGCAATCGCCACGACAACGACGGTAGCGACGATTCGATTCATCGTCTCAGCGCCCTTCCCGCTCGCGGCTACGCGCGGCGTCGCGGTTGCGGTCGGCAGCCGCGGCCGCGTCGGCCGGGCTGACCGGGGGCGCAGCCGCCGCCGCGGCGTGCTGCGCCGCTTCCGCCGCGCCCTGCTGCAGCAGGTGGTCGAGGGGCAGGTACAGCAGCTGCGAACTGCCGTGGGTGTCCACCAGCAGCTTGGTGGTGCTGCTGAAGATCTGCTGCATCGTATCGATGTACATGCGCTCGCGCGTAACGGCCGGCGCCTTGGAATACTCCGTCAGAACCTGGCGGAAACGAGAGGCGTCGCCCTCGGCGGTCTCGACCACCTTGACCCGGTATCCATCGGCCTCCTGCAACAGGCGCGCCGCGTTGCCGCGCGCGCGCGGCACGACGTCGTTGGCGTACGCCTGGCCCTCGTTGATCTGGCGCTCCTTGTCCTGCACGGCCTTGGAGGCGTCGTCAAAGGCCGCCTGCACCTGATCGGGCGGCTGGGCATTTTGGATCGCCACGGCGGAAATCAGCAGCCCGGTGCTGTAGCGATCGAGCATCGCCTGCATGCCGGTGCGCACCTCGTCGGCGATCTGCTGGCGCGACCCGAACAGCACCTCGTCCATCTTGCGCCGGCCGACGACCTCGCGCATCGACGACTCCGCCGCCTGCAGGACCACGTGACTCGGGTCGCCGTCGCGGGCATCGCGCGTGAACCGGCTGCCGTAGATGTAGTCGCGCGCGCCTTCCGGACCCTCCTTGACGCGGTACTGCACCTCGAACTGCATGTCGACGATGTTCTCGTCGTCCGTCAGCATGAGTGCTTCCTTGAGCCGGTCCTGGCCGCCGCGCATGCCAATGTCGACCTTGCGCTGCGTGAACACGTCGACGATCTCGTGCGCCTGGATGGGCCACGGGGCGCGCCAGCGCAGCCCAGGCGGCGTGGTCGAGTCGTAGCGGCCGAAGGTCGATACCACGCCGACCTGGCCCTCCTGCACGGTGTAGATCCCCGTGCACATCCAGATGAGAAATACCGCGGCCAGAACCACCACCACGCCGATCCCCGCCTGGCGCGAATCGCGCTGGGACGGACCGCCGCCGGCCCCGTCCCCGCCGCCACCGAAGAGGCGGGTCAATCGCTGGTTGAAATCGCGCCAGAGTTCATCGAGGTCCGGCGGACCCTCACCGGAGCCGGGACGACGCGGCCGCGGTCCCTCGGAGTTGTTTCCGCTGGCGTTGCGTCCCCACTGTGGCTCGTTCATGGACATCGCGATCGCACGATCAGAAGGCATCGATAATATTGCTGCGTTCCAATTGGGAGCGGTGCAGGTCCTTCTGGGTGTCGATCGACGGGGCGCTGCCGTGCGCCGGATTCATCGCCGGGGCCATCGCCGGGGCGAGATCCGGATCCTGCTCTGCGTCCATCGCTTCCCCGGCGTGATCGCGCATACGTTCTGCGATCCGGTCCGCAATCACCTTGCGCAGCAAATCGATTCCGTCGCCCGTATTTGCACTCAACCAAACCCCGTCGATGCTACCACAGGCGTCGCGTTCTACCCCTGGCGCACGGGCAAGACGATCGACCTTGTTGTAAATCTGCAGCCGAGGAACTTGCTCGGCGCCGATCTCTTCGAGGACGCGTTCGACCTCCTGCGCCTGGTCGGCGCGCGCCGGACTGGCGGCGTCGATCACCTGCAGTAGCAAGTCCGCATGCACGGCCTCATCCAGAGTCGAGCGAAAAGCCTCCACGAGGGTGTGCGGCAGGGCGCGAACAAATCCAACCGTGTCCGACAGCACGAACGCCACCCCGGGGGCGGCGAAACAGCGTCGGGACGTGGTATCGAGCGTTGCAAACAGCTGGTCCGCGCAGTAGGCATCGGCATGCGCGAGCGCGTTGAACAGGGTCGACTTGCCGGCATTGGTGTACCCGACCAGGGAGACGCGATACACGCCGCCGCGCATACGCGCCCGTCGCTGGGTGCCTCGCTGGCGATCCAGAAGCCGGAGCTTTTCGCGCAACTGCTTGACCCGCACGCCGATCATGCGCCGGTCCAGCTCGATTTGCTTTTCCCCCGGACCGCCGCGCAAGCCGATGCCCCCGCGCTGGCGTTCGAGGTGCGTCCAACCGCGCACCAGGCGCGTCGAGAGGTAGTTGAGCCGGGCCAATTCCACCTGCAGCTTGCCCTCCCGGCTCTGCGCCCGGCGCGAGAAGATGTCCAGGATCAGGGCCGTGCGATCGAGAACCGGCAGCGCCAGTTCGCGCTCGAGATTGCGCTGCTGTACCGGCGAGAGCTGGACGTCGATGACCAGGACCGACGCCCCCAGCTCCTGGGCGCGCGCATGCAGCTCCTTGACCTTGCCACTGCCCAGGAAGGACGCCGGATCCGGGCGATCCCGGCGCGCCTGCACGAACTCCGCGGGCGCCATGCCCGCGCTCTCGACCAACTGCTGCAGTTCCTCCTGCGCGTCGGCATCAAACGCTCCCCCGCGCAACGCAACCTGCACCAGCAAAGCGCGCGGCGGCAATGCCGCGCCGGACACTCGATCGCTGCTCAGGCTTCGGACTCCGCGCTCAAATTCACCGGACGCGCGGGCACCACCGTGGAGACGGCGTGCTTGTAGACCATTTGTGTCACGGTGTTACGCAACAAGACCACGTACTGGTCGAACGATTCGATCTGCCCCTGCAACTTGATTCCGTTGACCAAGTAAATCGACACAGGCACGTGTTCCTTGCGCAGCGCGTTGAGGAACGGGTCTTGTAGAAGTTGGCCCTTATTGCTCATGTTGGCTCCGGTCATTTGGCCGGGTGGCAACTACGCACACCCGATGTTTTGCGCCCCGACACCAGAGCGCGCATACCGATACGGGGCAGATAGAAAACCCCGCCGGTTGATTCAATCTACTGGAAAAGTGTGTCCTTTGCCAGCGCGCCTCTTGCCCGGTCGCAGGCGCGCCTCGACAAAAGGGTTAGAACTGCTACGGAATTCAATACGCAGCGGCGTGCCCTGCAAATCGAACTCCTTGCGAAACCAACCTTCTAGGTAGCGGCGGTAGTTATCCTGAATGCTGGAAAGGGAATTGCCGTGCACGATGATCAAGGGCGGATTGGAGCCTCCTTGGTGCGCATAGCGCATCTTGGGTCGCGACAGGCCCGCGCGCGCCGGTTCTTGCCGCTCGACCGCAGCGCGCAGGGCCCGCGTCAATTTTGGCGTCGGCAGCTTGGCAAACGCCGCTCGCTCGGCCACCACGACGGAGTTCATCAGGGCCGCCAAGCCGGTCCCGCGCAGCGCCGAGATCTGGTGCACGCGGGCCCAATGCAGGAAATGCAACTTGCGATCCATCTCGCGCCGGATGCGTTCGCGCTGCTCTTTGTCGAGTCCATCCCACTTGTTGATCGCCAGCACCAGCGCCCGGCCGCTTTCGAGGATGTAGCCAGCGATGTGGGCGTCCTGCTCGGCAATTTCGGCAGCCGCATCCAGCAGCAGCACGACGACGTTGGCCTGGTCGATCGCCTGCAAGGTCTTCACGACCGAGAATTTCTCGACGGACTCGAATACCTTGCCCTTGCGTCGCAATCCGGCGGTATCGATGAGCACGAAGGGCTGTCCGCCGTACTCGAACTCGACCTCGATCGCGTCGCGCGTGGTCCCCGGCGCGTCATAGGCGATCATCCGGTTCTCTCCGAGCAGGGCATTTACCAGGGTCGACTTGCCAACGTTGGGCCGGCCAACGATCGCCACCCGGTTGCGCGGGCGCGGGCGATCGACCTCCTGGGGCGCCTCGGCCGGCACGCCGGACGGACCCAGGTGCGGCGCGAGCGCCTCCTCCATCAGGGACGAGATCCCTTCGCCGTGGGCGGCCGCGATCGGATGCGGTTCCCCCAGGCCAAGCTCATGGAATTCGGCCATCGCCGACTCGGGCAGACCCTCGGCCTTGTTGACCACGGTCAGGATGCGCCGGCCGCTGGCGCGCAGGTACTCGGCGATTCGCCGATCGTGGCTGGTGAGGCCGGCGCGCGCATCGAGCACGAAGAGCAGCACGTCGCTTTCCGCGATTGCCTGTTCGGCCTGCTGGTTGACGGCCTGCTGCATGCCACTGCGGTCCGTGGGATCAAATCCTCCGGTGTCGATGACGAGGCATCCGACAGGACCGACGCGGCCTTCGCCGTAATGGCGGTCCCGCGTAAGCCCCGGCGCGTCGGCCACTAGGGCGGCACGCGAACGTGTCAGGCGGTTGAACAGGGTCGATTTGCCGACGTTGGGCCGACCAACGATCGCAACAACGGGTTTCACGATGTCGGAACTCGATTCCTCATTCGCCGGCCGTCGTCAGCAGGAACAGCCGCCCGCGCGCCGTCTGAAACACAGCGGCGCCATTCCAGACTTGCGGCGTACTGATCACCGGACCCGCCGAGGCATCGAAGCGTCCGACCAGCTTGCCGTCGTCCAGACTCAGGAAATGGATCTTGCCCTCGAAATCGCCGACCGCCAGCAGTTTGCCCACGACGACGGGCGCGCTCAGTCCCCGGTTGGCCAGCGCCGCGGTTTGCCACAGGCCCGCACCCGAACTGCGTTTGAATCCATTGACGTGCGAACTCGTGTCGATGCCGTATACCCCGTCGGCGGAAACCGCAACCCCCGTGCCCGCCGAGAATTCGCGCGCCCAGCGCAGATCGCCGTTGCGCGCATCAAAGCAGCCGATGCGCCCTTGATAGGACGCCGTGCAGACGTCGTTGTCGGTCAGGCCAGGGACTCCGAGAACATCGGCCAGGCGTTCGACCTCGGTTGCCCCCTTGGGTTCCGAAACCCCGGCCTCCCAACGAGCCGCCCCGTTGGACAGCGCAACGGCTCCGAGCCGGCCGCCGGGAAAACCCACCAGCACGCTGTCACCGGCAAAGACCAGGTCCGCCTCCACGCGCAGGGTCAGCGACGGTTGCTGCTTCTGAAAAACCCAGCGGCGCTTGCCGGTCGCGCCTTCGTACGCCGTGATGCGTTGGTCGGTCGAGCGCACCAGGACCAGATCGTGTCCGACCAGCGGCGGCGCGATGACGTCGCTCGGCGCCTGCGCCTGCCACAGCTGTTTGCCTTCGGCATCGAAGGCCACCACGTTGCCGCGCGGACCGGCAACGGCGACGGTCAAGCCATCGCTGCCCACGCCGGCCGTGATACCGCCATCGACCGGTATGCGCCAAAGCTCCTTGCCCGAAGAAGGGTCGACCCGCACGAGATTGCCCTTGCGGGAGGCCGCAAAGATCGCGTGCTCGAGCACGCAGGGACGCAAGAAGGTGCCTTGCGAGTCTCCCAGATCAACTGTCCAAGCCGCGCGGACGTCGATCGGCGCGGCGATCGGAGTCAGCGCCGTCGGCTTGGCGGCGTGCTCCGAACTCGACGAACAGGCGGCCAGCAGCGCGAGGCAGCCGGACAGGGCGAAGAAGGCAGATCGAAGCCGATACGTTCCTGCGGGGCCGTGGCAACGGGGCATCTCAACCCGCCGCCGGCAAGGCATCGAGCTTGACCTGAATGAGGGGCCGCAGCGGACTTTGCGCGCCGGCCTGCTCCAATGCCTTTTGGTAGGCACTTCGGGCTTCCGCCGTCTTGCCCTGGGCATAAAGCAGATCGCCGCGACGATCGGCGTACTCAGCGGCCATCGCCGCCGGCGCATCGGCCTGCAACAGTGCCAGCCCCTCGTCGTACGCTTTCTGGTCCAGCAGAACACCTGCCAGGCGCACGCGTGCCAGGGCCGCCAGTTCCTTGTTGCTGGACTTGTCGATGACCCACTGCAGTTGCGCCTTGACCGCGGCGCTGTCCCCCGCATCGCTGCTGGCACGCGCCTGCATCAGGGCAGCAAAGCTGGCGTAGGCGCTCGATGCGTGTTGCTGCAGCAGTGCGCTGGCGAGCTCACGGGCCTTGTTGGCGTCCTTTGCCACAACCGCCTGCTGATACTGGTCGTAGAGGGCGGAGGCCGCTAAGGATTCGCGCTGCTCGTACCAGCGCCAACCCCAGTTGCCACCGACCACGGCCAGTGCCACAAGCGCCGCCCCGAGCAGCCAGTTTGCGTTCTTGTCGAACCAGGCCTTCAGTTCGGCAATGGATTCTTGCTGCTCAACGTCGTATGCCATTGCACCATTCCCTATCAAGATTCGTTCGGCGCTCGCGCCGGCGGGTCTTCTTGCGCGCCGATCCCGTCCAATGCGCAAAGCGCGTCGACCAGGCGTGGCACGAGTTCGTCCGTGGAAACGCGTTCCTGGCGCCGGAACGGCGCGTCCTCGCCGCTTGCTCGCAGCGCCTTGACGGTCGCAGTCGATGCAGCGGTTTCCTCCTGACCGATGATCACCGCAAACTCGGCGCCACTGGCATCGGCCTTCTTCATCTGCGACTTCAAGCTGGCCTCGTCGGCGTGCAGGATCACGTCCATACCCGCGTCGCGCATTTGCTCGGCGGCGCGTAGCGCGGCGTCGTACGTGCCTCCCCCCTGGTGCAGAACGTAGACGTCGCAGGCCGCGTCGCCATCGGCCGCCTCACCCATGAGTTCGAGCACTCGTTCCACGCCGATTGAGAAGCCGCAGGCCGGAGTCGGCCTGCCGCCCAGCAGCTCGAACAAGCCGTCGTAGCGGCCTCCGCCGCAGATCGCTCCCTGCGCACCGAGCCGATCGGTGACCCACTCAAATACCGTGAGATTGTAGTAGTCCATGCCACGGACCAGGCGCGGGTTGATCTCGAAGGCGACCCCTTCCTGGCCCAGCAGCTGTTGAACGCGCTCGAAATGCGCCAGCGATTGACTCTCCAGGTAGTCCAGCAGACGCGGCGCCCGCATCAGGCAGGCCAGCGTGCCGGGATGCTTGGAGTCGAGGATCCGTAGCGGATTGGTCTCCACCCGCCGCTGCGCGTCGGCGTCGAGCTCGGCGCGGTGCGCCTGAAGAAAGGCGATCAGATCCTGGCGATGACGCAATCGCTCGGCCGTCTGTCCCAGCGTATTGAGCTGCAAGCGCACCGGCCCCAGTTCGAGCGCCTTCCACAGGCGCTGCAGCAGCAGGATCTGCTCCACTTCCACCTCGGGGCCGGCAAATCCCAGCGCCTCGGCCCCGACCTGGAAAAACTCCCGATAGCGGCCGCGCTGCGGGCGCTCGTGGCGAAACATCGGGCCGTAGTACCAAAGGCGGCAGGGCCCGTCGTGCAGCAGGCTGTGCTCTATCGCGGCCCGCACCACCCCGGCGGTGTTTTCGGGACGAAGCGTCAGCGAATCGCCGTTGAGCGCATCGACGAAGGAGTACATCTCCTTTTCGACGATGTCGGTTGCCTCCCCTAGACTCCGGCGGAAGACCGCTGTCGACTCGACGATCGGCGTGCGGATTTGGCGGTAGCCGTAGCTGCGCAAGGCCGCAGTCGCCAGGCGCTGGAAGAGTTCTAGGACCGCCGCCGCGGACGGCAACAGATCGTTCATGCCGCGCACGGCGCTGATCTTGGGAGGAGACATGAGCAAGCGAACCGCGGACCGGCTATTGCCCGCGGGTTCGCGGCCGGCCCGAGCCGGTCGGCGCGTAGCGCGACTGGACATACTCGTCGACCAGCGCCTGGAACTGCTCGGCAATGGTCTCGCCTTTGAGTGTCATGGTGTGCCGACCGTCGACGTACACCGGGGCCACCGGGGATTCGCCCGTCCCCGGCAGGCTGATGCCGATGTCGGCGTGCCGGCTCTCTCCCGGTCCGTTGACGACGCATCCCATCACCGCAACCTTCATCGCCTCGACACCGGGATACTGGCTGCGCCACAGCGGCATCTGCGCGCGCAAGTGCGCCTGGATCTTGGCGGCGAGTTCCTGGAACACCGTGCTGGTGGTCCGGCCGCAACCCGGGCAGGCGGCGACCATGGGGGCGAACGCGCGCAGCCCCAGCGACTGCAGGATTTCCTGCGCGACCAAGACCTCGCGCGTTCGCGGCTCTCCCGGGCCCGGCGTGAGCGACACACGAATCGTGTCGCCGATCCCGTCTTGCAGCAGCACCGCCAGCGCGGCGGCGGACGAGACAATGCCCTTGCTGCCCATTCCTGCCTCAGTCAGGCCCAGATGCAAGGGATACTCGCTTCTTCGCGCGAGCTCGCGGTACACAGCAACGAGGTCCTGCACCCCGCTCACCTTGGCGGAGAGGCAGATGCGGTCGGCCGCCAGACCGAGCACCACGGCCCGGTCGGCACTATCAATCGCCGAACGTACCAGGGCTTCGCGCAGCACGTCACCGGCTTCCTGCGGTTCCGGCAGGCGCGAATTGTCATCCATCAACATCGCGAGCAGATCCTGATCGAGGCTTCCCCAGTTCACGCCGATACGTACCGGTTTGTCGTGCCGGCGAGCGAGCTCGATCAACTGCGCAAAGTTGTCATCGCGCCGCGATCCGGTACCGACGTTGCCAGGATTGATGCGGTACTTGGACAGTGCCGTGGCGCACTCCGGAACCTGGGTAAGCAGCTTGTGCCCGTTGAAATGGAAGTCGCCGATCAAGGGCACGTCGATTCCGCGCGCATCGAGACGCTCGCGGATCGCTGCCACGGCGCGCGCCGCCTCGAGCGAATTTACCGTGATACGCACCAGTTCCGAACCGGCCGCGCTGAGCTCGCAGACCTGCTCCACCGTGCCGTCGACGTCGGCCGTGTCGGTGTTGGTCATGGACTGGACCACCACCGGGTTCGCGCCGCCGATCACGACTCGACNNCAGCCGCGTCTTGCGCCGCGGCGCGGGCCCGGGCCCGCGCCGCGCGGCGATCCGCGCGGCGGATGCGCCGCGACTCGAATCGGCGCTGGCAAGACGCACGACCCGGTTCATCTTCGATCGCTCGCCAGCGGCACTGGAGTGTTTCATTCGAGCGTCAGCCTGGCCACGCCGTTGGGGCTTGCGTAGCGGTTCAGGTCAACCACCACGCCACGAAACTGAGCCTCGACGGCAGCCGAATTGCCAATCACGACGTGCAGCGGCTCCTTGCCCTTGATGGTCTGCACCGTTCCGGCTAGGCAAATTTGCGACAGCAAGGTCACTCCGTCGGATTGCACGACTTCGACCCAGGCCTGCGAGTGAACGCGCAGTACCAGTTCCGCGGAATCGGCTGCGTGCGAGGTCACTGCGGGAACTTGCTGCGATCGGGGCGCCTTGCCGGGCGGCTCCGGGGAAATCGCAGTCGCCGGGGACGGTTCCGGGGAAGCACTCGGCGCTGCCGCAGCGCCGGCCGGGGCCACTGGTGGCGGGGGCGGCGTTGCCAAATCGCGCGCGCCATCCCCCGCCACGGCAGCCGGAGCCGCGACCGCAGCGGCCGGCGCATCCCCCGCCCCCGCGGGGGAATCCGTGGCGCCAGGCGCGCTACCGGCCACGACAGGCGCAGCCTGCGGGGGCGTTGGGCTCGCCGGAGCCGATTGCCGGCGGGGAACCAGGGTTCCCACCAGACCGGCAAGCATCAGCACCACCAGCAGAACCGCAACGATGGGTTTGGTCCCGTCGCCAAAGCGCGCCAGCCGCAGGGATCCTCCGGCCGGCGGGGGGGCGTTGCCGGCTTGTACGCCGGCGCGCCGCTCCAGGTCCTCCAGAAGCAGCCGCGGATCGATCTTGAGCTCGCGCGCGCAGCTGCGCAGGAAACCGCGAACGTAGATCAGCGACGGCAGCGCAGCCAGGTCGCAGCGCTCCAGCGCCTCGACTTGCTTGACGTGCAGCCGCAAGCGTGCGGCCAGCGTCGGCACGTCCATGCGGGCGCGCTCGCGTGCCGCGCGCAGGATCGCACCGAAGCTTGCGCTGGCGCCATCGCCGGCGGGCGACGGTGGCGTCTGGACCGGTGGCAGGGATTCAGTCATCGTAGCGCCCACGGTGCATGGCATCGGTTTGCGGCGAATCGGGGAAGCGAAGTTGCAGCTGCTCCGCGTAGCGCCGTTGCGTTACCGCGTCGTTCTTGGCATGCGCGATCCGCGCGCCCAACCATAGTGTTTCCGCATTGGGTTCGGTCGACCGGACCAGCAGGTCGAAGTAAAAATCACAGCGATCAAACCGGCGTTGATGAAGATACATCTGCGCCAGCTGGAATTTGGCCACCGGACTGGTCGCGTCCGCCGCCAGTGCCCGCAGCAGGTACTTCTCGGCGCCGGCATCGTCGTGAATGCGCAGCAGGCAGATGCCGGCGTTTTGCAGCGCGCGCGCCGGGCTATCGTACAGCCGCGAGGAGACCGCCCGCTCGAAGTGCACAATCGACTCGTGTTCGTGCCCGGTTTGGCAAAGGAACCAGCCGTAGTTGTTGTTCAGGTCCGGATTGTCGGGCTCGAGTGCGAGCGCGCGCTGAAAGCTCGCGTCGGCCTGCTTCACCTGACCGATATCCATCTCCATCAGCCCGAGCAGACCGTAGGCAGCGGCCGAGTCCGGATCGAGATCGATTGCGCGACGCGCGGTGTCGATCGCAATCTGCAGCTGGCCACTTTGGTAGTAGTTGGCCGCCAGCTGCAGGCGCACGGCGGCGCGCCGCTTCGCATCGCCTTCCGACGCGCCCGGAACGGAAATGTCCTTGGGAACCACGGTGCCGTCGATGGTAGTCGTCGTCTTGCAGGCAAGGAGCAGCATCGCGGCACCGCACAGCAACCCCGCCCGCCAGGGGCGCGACCAACCTTGGGCCCGGGCCACGGACCGCGTCATCGTTTGCGCCTTGCCCCGGTGGATCGCGAATCTCATGCGCTGATCGGCGCCAGGGGAATGCTCGCCCGGCGCGCGGCCACATCGGTGCGGTCGCGTACCGAACCGGCGAGCTGCCCGCATGCCGCGTCGATGTCCTCGCCGCGGGTGCGCCGAACCGTTGTCACGATTCCCCCCTCGGTTGTGATCGCGGCAAAATCGCGCACCCGCTGCGCGTCCGAGCGTCGAAAGTCCGATCCTGGGAAGGAGTTGAAGGGGATCAGGTTGAGCTTGCAGGCGAGACCCTCGACCCGCCGGAGCAACTCGCGCGCCTGCTTGTCGCTGTCGTTGATCCCTGCCAGCATGATGTATTCGAAGGTGATGAAATCGCGCGGCGCGTGCCGCAGGTAGCGCTTGCATGCCGCCAGCAGCTCGGCCAGCGGGTACTTGCGGTTCAAAGGAACGAGTTCATTGCGCAAGGCGTCGTTGGCGGCGTGCAAGGATACGGCCAGAGCTACCGGGCAGTCCCGCGCCAGCTTGTCGATCATCGGCACCATGCCCGAGGTCGACACCGTCACGCGGCGACGCGACAGGCCATAGGCGTCGTCGTCGAGCATGAGCCGCAGCGCCGGCAGCACTGCATCGTAATTTTGCAGCGGCTCTCCCATGCCCATCAGCACGACGTTGCTGATGACCCGCGACGGGCTCCCGGCAGCGGCGGATCCGCCCTCCCGGCCCACCGGCCCGACCGCCGAAGCACGCAGCTCGCGCTCGGCCATCCAAAGCTGCCCGATGATCTCGGCCGTAGTCAGATTGCGACTGAAACCCTGCCTGCCGGTTGCGCAGAAGCGGCAGTTCACCGCGCATCCGGCCTGCGTGGAGATACACAAGGTGGCGCGATCGGGTTCCGGAATGTAGACGGCCTCGACCGCTTCCCCCTGCCCGACATCGAGCAGCCACTTGCGCGTGCCGTCGGCCGAGCAGCCGCGGCGCAGCACGGGCGCCGCTCGAATGCACGCGGTCGCGCCGAGTTTTTCCCGCAGACTGCGCGCAACGTCACTCATCGCCTCGAAATCGTCGGCTCCGCGGTGGTGAATCCAACGCAACACCTGCCGCGCGCGAAAGGGCTTTTCGCCCAGCGCTCCCAGCCATGCATTCAGGCTATCGCGATCGAAATTCAACAAGTTGACGTCGGCCATGTTTGCCCGCGATGTTGTCCGTCTGGCCGCTGCAGGTCGTCGGCCGTCAGCGCCGGTGAATCGCCAGCGTCGGAAAGAAGAAGGCGACCTCGGTCCGGGCTGTCTCGGCGCTATCGGAGCCGTGGACCGCATTGGCGTCGATGCTGTCGGCGAATTCAGCACGGATCGTTCCGGGAGCGGCCTTCTTCGGATCGGTTGCCCCCATGAGGTCGCGGTTGCGCGCGATCGCGCCCTCCCCGTACAGCGCCTGGACGAAGACCGGCCCCGACACCATGAAGTCGACCATATCCTTGAAGAAGGGGCGCTCCCGATGAACCGCGTAGAAGGCCTCGGCCTCGCGCCGCGACAGATGCACCAGGCGTGCGGCGACAATCTGCAGGCCGGCCGCCTCGAAGCGCGCCAGAATCTGACCGATCGCGTTCTTGCGAACCGCGTCAGGCTTGAGGATCGACAGGGTGGTTTCCATTGCCATGCAAAATTTTCCGCAAAAAGCGGATTCCGTTTGAAAATACCGTGAAAAATTAATAACTTGCGAGATAAATGCGGGCTGAATTGTAGCACGCGCAGGGGTACTAAAGCACTTGCTGCGCTCCCGCGGGCATGGCGTCGTGCGCTGCGGCCAGTTCCAGCACCGCGATCGATTCGACCTGGGACGTGTGGGGAAACTTGTAGATGGCAGTCCCCTGCGTGAAATTAAATGCTTTCTCCTGCACCCATCAAATCAACATCAACGAGATCGCAACTAGGTGATAGGGATTGCCACAACCAGGCTTGCGACGCGCACCGAGGCTTCCTAGCGCAACGATCGGTAAGCGTCGCTTAGCAGACAGCAGCCAGCTGCGCCGAGCGCGGCCGCAATTTCGAGCAACTGATCTTGCCCACCAACGTTAGTCACTCGGATTAGGCAGTTGTTGTTGATGCTTCGGATTCCAACCGGTCCATACGACGACCATCCCGAACAGCATCGAGATCGTCACCACTGTAACGTAACCCATCTTCGACACTTATTTGGTGGTTTGTCAGCAACGCCGAGGAGCGGGGCGCGAGAACGCAGCACCGGTCGCGACCTAGGGCCGTTTCCCTGTTTCCATCCATGTCGTACCCACGACACGGCAGTGATTCGCTGGTTCCGATGCACGTGACCGAACAATGTTGCGCGTTCACGTCAGGACAAGTTCGCCCAATCCGGCCCGGCGCAGTTCGTCATCGAGCATGATGCGGACCGATTCGGCGCATTCCATTCGCATGGCACGGTGCAGGATGTTCTTGGCCTGCTGACTCGAGAAGCTTCTGATCACCCACTTGATTCGCAGAACCGCGAACGCGCTCATGCTGAACGCCTCCAACCCCATGCCCAGTAGGAGGCTGCCATCTCGCCGCAGACGCTCGCCGGCTTGCCACAGTGCCTGGCATCACGGATTACGCCGTCGAGAGCTCTTATGACTGCCGGGTCCAGATGGTTGTATAAGCGCGCAACGTTGGGATTGTTCCTATCCACAGCTAGCAGGTATTGAGTGAGGTCGTTTGTGCCGATCGAGAAGAAATCCACAAAGCGGGAAAGAGCCGCAATGGAAAACAACGCCGAAGGCACCTCCACCATGGCGCCGATCGACGGTGCGGGGCACTCGTA